>DAIUKO010000047.1:0-32493 GCA_036848175.1 Vicinamibacterales bacterium
ACGACATCCACGACATCATTGCGCAGACCGGATCGAATCATCTGGGCGCGTCGATGGTGCTCGACGCGGTGCGCGAGGCGATCGCGGCGGCGACGCGCGCGAACGTCTCGATTTACGGCATCGATCCGCGCGGCCTGACCAACCTCGGCGACGAAACGATCGAGATCGGATCGTTCCCGGACGACACGTCGGTCGGTATCGGACAAGGCTCACTCATGAACGAGCTCCGCTTGTCGCAAGACTCGCTGCGCGTGTTGTCGGAGGAAACGGGCGGCTTCGCCGTCGTGAACCAGAACGACTTCAACACCGCCTACGACCGCATCGTCCGCGATAACAGCTCGTACTACGTGCTTGCGTACTACCCGCCCGACGCGCGGCCGGGGCGCGTCCATAAGATCGACGTGCGCGTCACGCGTCCGGGACTGACGGTGCGCGCGCGCAAGGCGCACGTGACGCCGAAGGAAACGAAGGCGGCGCCGGTCAACGCCAAGGACGTGCGCACACCGGAGATCAAAGACGCGCTCGACAGCCCACTGCCGATCAGCGGCCTGACGATGCAGGTGTTCGCGGCGCCGTTCAAAGGCGCCGCGCCGAACGCGTCGGTTCTGTTCGGCGTGGAGATGCGCGGCAAGGATCTGCGGCTGACCAACAACGACAAGCTGCAGTTGTCGTACTACGCGATTGACGCGCAGGGAAAAGTACGCGGCGGCAACACCGACGCGGTCACGCTGACGCTCAAGCCGGAAACGAAGGCGCGCATCGAGCAGCAGGGCATCCGTATGCTGAATCGAATGGAGCTGCCGCCCGGACGATATCAGCTGCGCTTCGCCGCGCACGATGCCGGCGGCGGCGCCGTCGGTTCCGTCCTCTACGATCTCGAGGTGCCCGACTTCGCGAAGGCGCCGATCAGCATGAGCGGCATCGCGCTGACCTCGATGGCCGGGGCGATGCGGCCCACCGTGCGGCCCGACGAACAACTCCGCGGCGTGCTGCCGGCGCCGCCAGTCGCGCTGCGGTCGTTCCCGCAGGACGACGAAATCGCGCTGTTCGCCGAGGTCTACGACAACTCCGCCTCGTCGCCGCACAAGGTGGACATCACCGCGACCGTGACGACTGACGAAGGCAAGGTGATGTTCAAGACCGATGAGGAACGTGACTCGAGCGATCTTGGAGGAAAGTCCGGCGGCTACGGCTATGCGGCGAAAATCCCGATGAAGGATCTGGCGCCGGGTCCGTACGTCTTGACGGTGACGGCGCGCTCGCGCGTCAGCCCGAACCCGAGCGTCCAGCGTCAGGTCAGGATCAACGTCATAGGCAGATAATCATGCTTCTATTCATCCTGGCCGCGTTCCTCCAGGGCGCGGCCTCGACATCCGCGACGATGAAAAGCGTTGATAAAGGTCCCATGAGCGCCATCGAGGCACAGCGCCAGGTGGTCGTGCGCACGCCGGAAGAATTTGCCACGCTTTGGAAATCGCACGCCAACGACCGCAAGATGCCGGAGGTGGACTTCACGAGCAACGTGGTGGTCGGAATTTTTCTCGGCAGCCGGCCGACCGGCGGCTACAGTGCGGAGATCGTCAGCGCGCAGCCCGAAGGTAACACGCTGGTCGTGAAGTACAAGGAGACGCGCCCGGGCCGCGGCATGATGACCGCACAGGTGCTGACCTCACCATTTCACCTGGTCACCGTGCCGAAATTCGATGGACCGGTTCGCTTCGAGAAGATTCCCTGAAAACGCAAAGGCCGGCCGAGCGTTCGCCCGGCCGGCCTCGATCAAATCCCGAATCCCAAATCCCAAATCCCGACTGTCTACTTCTTCTTAGGCGCTGCCTTCGTCGCGGATGCCGTCTTCGCCGCCGGTTCCTTCGCGGGCGCGTCGAGCGACTTCACCGCGTGCGGCTTCGGGATGCCGCCGTTGGCGTGCGTGAACTGCAGCATGCTCGTCTTCATGTTCTTGTTGGACGGCGTCCGGATCTCGAGTGACGCGACTTCGCCCGGCTGCAGCAAGCCGTTGACCACGGCATCGCCGCCCGGAATGAGGTTGCCGGCATCGTCGTACCACGTCTCGGCGATCCGCAGTCGTCCGATCGGCGCGGGCGACGTGTTCTTCACCGTGATCTTGGTGACGAGCGTCGTGCCGTCGCGGCGCGTCGGTGATTTCACGTACTCAATCTGCGCATCGCCCTTGACCGGCGGCGTGAACTTCTTGCCGGCGAGCACCGATTTCATCTCGGGCGCCTGCGGCGTCTGAGCTGGCGGCGGCGTCTGAGCGAAAACAGAGACGCCGACCAGGCTCGAGCCGGCGAGCGTCGCGGCGAGGACTAAACGCGCGCGATTCATAACAACCTCCCTGGGAATTGGACGCTGACGTGCCTGGCGCAACAGCGGGCGGATTATATATCAGCTATCGGACCTCGACTGTGGGCTTTACATCCTCTTACATCTCGCCGTTCCAGTCCTCGGGCTCAGGATTCACGGACCGGAAGATTTCCATGTGCCACTTGCCGCCGCCCCACGGCTCGATCACTTCGGCGGCGACGACGTCGACGAGAATTTCCGAGAAAAGGCGTCCCTCTGGATCGCCTTCGAGGTGATACGCGGGCTCGTCCCAACCGAAGTTGGGATACAGCATCAACGTCAGAAACAGATCGTATCCATCGTCGACGACGATCAGCTGGCCGCACGGGCGCTTCAGAGTGGAGTGATAGATCAGATATTTCTCCGCGCTGTGGGCGCGGATGTACCGTTTCAGCGCGAACTCGCGCGCAACGATCTCTTCGACAGCAATTTTCTTGTCCCAGCAGTCGCGGCAGTACTTCTCTTCACCGCGCGGCTCCGACACTTCTTTGGCGCCGCACAGCGCGCACCGCGCCTTGGCGACCGACTTGCGTGGCATATCATGAAGTCTAGCACTTCAGACTTCAGACTTCAGACTTCAGAGTGGCTCGCTTCTCCAGCGCCGGCGCGTACATGCGCTCGGTGTATTCCCTGACCATCCGCCGCGCCGAGAAACGCGGCGCCACGGTTCTGATCGCTTCTTTCACCACGGCGAGCCAGGCGTGCGGGACGTTGGACTTGTCACGATCGTAGAACGCCGGCACCACTTCTTCCTCGAGCAGCCGGTAGAGCGCGTCGGCGTCGGCCGCGTCGACGGCTTCGTGGTTATCGCCGCTGACGCCGCCATCAATGACCCAGCCGTTCGCGCCCGTGAAACCCTCTGCCCACCAGCCATCGCCGATGCTCAGGTGAGGCACGCCGTTGATCGCCGCCTTCATGCCGCTGGTGCCGCTGGCTTCGAGCGGCTTGCGCGGATTGTTCAGCCAGACGTCGCAGCCCTGCACGAGGAAGTGCGCGACATGGAGATCGTAGTCGTCGACGAACGCCACCCGGCCGCCGAACATCGGATCGAGGGCGCGCTTGTAGACGCGCTGCAGGTGGTGCTTGCCGACGTCGTCGGCGGGATGCGATTTGCCGGCGAACATGATCTGCACCGGACGGCCGGACGCGTTGAGAATCCGCGCGAGCCGCTCCGGATCGTGGAACACCAGCTCCGGCCGCTTGTAGCCGGTGAAGCGGCGCGCGAAGCCGATCGTCAGTGTGTCCGGTTCGAGCAGCGTGCCGGCGGCGACGACCCGCGGAACGCCGACGTGCTCTTCCATCCAGCGCTGGCGGGCGCGCTCACGCACGAAGGTGAAGAGGTAGCGGCGCAGCGACTGCCGCACCGTCCACAGCTCTTCGTCGGGAATCGCCAGCACCGCCTCCCACATCGCGGCATCGGCGTGGTGCTCGATCCAGTCCTCGCCGAGGTACTTGCAGAACAGCTGTGAGAGCTCGCCGGCGATCCATGTCGGCACGTGAACGCCGTTGGTGACCGAGGTCACGGGCCGCTCGGCCGCCGGCATGTCGGGCCACATTGGCGCGAACATGTCGCGCGTCACTTCGCCGTGAAGCTGACTGACGGCGTTGGTCACGCCGGCCGAACGCAGCGCGAGCGCCGTCATGTTGAACTGCGGTCCGCCGCCGTTGTCATAGGCGCCGAGGGCGAGAAAGCCGTCGCGGTGCGCGCCCAGCGTGCCCCAGCAGCCGGCGAGATGTTTTTCGACGAGGTGGAACGGGAACTGATCGTGTCCCGCGGGCACCGGCGTGTGCGTGGTGAAGACGGTCGTGCTGCGAACCTCGTCGAGCGCCTGGTCGAAGGTCGATCCGTGTTCGACCAGATCGCGAATGCGCTGCAGGATGACGAACGCCGCGTGTCCCTCGTTGAGGTGAAAGACGCCCGGATCCGAGCCGAGCGCCTTCAGGGCGCGAACGCCGCCGATGCCGAGGATGATTTCCTGCTGGATGCGCGTCTCGCGATCGCCGCCGTAGAGCCGCGCCGACAACTCACGATCCCAGGGTGCGTTCTCCTCCAGATTCGTGTCGAGCAGATAGAGCTTCACGCGGCCCATGCGCACGCGCCAGATCGCGACGAGCACCGAGCGGTCGCCCAGCGGGACGGCGGTGATGCACGGCTTGCCGTCGGGTCCGAGCGCCGGCTCGATCGGCGCGTCGGCCCAGTTCAGCGCCTCGTAGCTCTCTTCCTGCCACCCCTCGGCGGACACGTGCTGATGGAAGTAGCCCTGCGGATACATGAACCCGATGCCGATCAGCGGGACGCCGAGATCGCTCGCTTCCTTGCAGTGATCGCCGGCAAGGACGCCGAGGCCGCCCGCGTAAATCGGCAGCGACTGATGGAGCGCGAATTCCGCCGAGAAGTAGGCGATGGATTGCCCGGCCAGGTGCGGAAAGGTGCGCGACCACCACGTATTCCGCGCCGCGCGCGCATCGTCGAGAGACGCCATGGCGCGGTCGTACATGCGCAGAAACTCGGGATCCTCCGCGGCCGACTGCAGCTTCCCGGGCGCGATCAACCGCAGCATCAGCACCGGGTTGTGTGCGGTCGCGCGCCACGACACGTAGTCGAGGCGGCGGTACACCTCGCGCGCCTCGGGATGCCAGCTCCACCACAGGTCTACGGCGAGTTCCTCGAGTCGGTTGATACGTTGGGGCAGCGGCGGGCGGCCAGTATATCGAGTCATCGTTCGGAGCAGGCGCCGACGAGCGCAGCGAATTTGGAGAGATCAATGTTGCCGCCGGAGACGACGGCGACGACTTTGGCGCGGCCGGATGGCCGCGCGGTAAACGAAGTCCGGCCGGCGAGCGCGGCGGCAATGGCGCAGCCGGCGGCGCCCTCGGCGATGATGCGGGTGCGTTCGGCCGCGAGCTTCATCGCGCTGGCGACCTCATCGAGCGTCACGACGATCGATCCCGACAACTGCGAGAGCAGCGGCCACATGCTCGCGAGCACCGATTTTCCACCCGCGCCGTCGACGAACGAGGCCTTCCAGTTCTCGAAGTACACGGGACGCCCGGCGGCCAGCGACGCCGCCAGGGGCGCCGCCGTTTCCGGTTCGGCCGCGTAGATGCTCGTATCGGGCTTCAACTGACGGACGGCCGCGGCGATTCCAGAGAGGAGGCCGCCGCCGCCGAGCGGCGCGATGATCGCGTCGACGTCGGGGAGATCCTCGAGGATCTCGAGTCCCGCCGTGCCGTTGCCGGCGATGAATCGATCGTCGTCGAACGGATGGACGAAATGCCCGCGCATCCGCTCCGATGCATGCGACTCGACCGTCTTCCACGCTTCGTCGTAGGTCGTGCGGACGATCGTCGCGCCGAGCCGCGCGATCGCGTCGACTTTCGTCTGTGGCGCCGTGTCCATCACCATCACCGAACACGCCGCGCCGACTTTGCGCGCGGCGTAGGCGACGCCCTGCGCGGCGTTGCCCGCGCTGACCGTCCACACGCCATCTTTCAACTCGTCGTGCGTGAGCTGTCGGACGACGTTGTAGGCGCCGCGAATCTTGAACGACGCGATCGGTTGCAGCGTCTCGAGCTTCAAGTACAGATCCGGGCCGTCGGGCAATTCGACGCGCACGAGCGGTGTGCGGACGGCGGCGCCGTACACGGCGGTCGCCGCGTCCTGAATCGCAGCGAGCGGTATATGGCGCCCGGAAATCGTGCTCGGCAAGACGGCCATCGTAATCGCCCCTGCGGGGAGCGTCAATGATCCTTAAGTCGGATACGCCTCAGCCATTCGAGGCACGCTACGGTTTGCGCAGCAGCTCGCGCACTTTCTCGATCGGGATCGCCTCCGCTGTGCCGAAACGTGAAGTGATCGTCGTCGCCTGGAACAGTGAGTTGTAGACCGCTTCTTCGGTCGCTTCGAGCGCCGCTTCGAAGAGTGACGACATGCCGTCAGGCGGCAGAACCTGTCTCGGATGCGGCGCGGCTTCGTTGAAGCGGCTGCGCATCTCCGGCGACGTGGAGAACGCGATCGCGAAATCGCCGCTGCCGTTGCTGTACGCCGATCCGGTGCGCGCGAGGCCGAAGATCGCGCGCCGGGCGAGACGCTCCAGATCGCGCGCGTCGCACGGCGCATCGGTCGCGACAACCAGCATGCACGATCCGTCGGCGGACTCCGGGTCCATCGGGCCGATCACACGTCCGTCGGCCGATCGCCGGGATGGCGGCTGCAGCAGTTTGAAAATCGGAACGCCCGCAATCGTCAGATTGCCGCCGAAGTTCGTCTGCGCGAGCACGCCAACCGTGTACGAGCCGGTTCGCCCTGCTGGCGCTCGCCCTGAGCCGGTCGAAGCGTCGAGTGTTCGCGACGATGTGCCGATCCCGCCCTTCCATCCGTAGCAGACGGTGCCGGTGCCGGCGCCGACGGCGCCTTCCGGCACCGGCCCGCCTTTCGCGTTTCTAATCGCGTCGACGACGTGCTCGCGCGTCACGTGCAGCCCGCGGATGTCGTTCAGCCCGCCGTCGTTGGTCTCGCCGACGAGCGCGTTCACCGATCGCACCTGTTCGTTGCCAGGCTGCGCCAGCGTGTAGCGCACCACCGCGTCCATCGCGGCGCCGACGCTCAGCGTGTTGGTGAGAACGATCGGCGTTTCGATCGTGCCGAGCTCGTTCACTTGCGTCGATCCGGCGAGCTTGCCGAACGCGTTCCCGACGAAGACCGCGCCGGCGACCTTCTCCTGAAACAGGTTGCCGCCGTGCGGAACGATCGCCGTCACGCCGGTTCGCACGTCGTCGCCCCGCACGATCGTCGTGTGACCGACGCGAACGCCGTCGACATCGGTGATCGCGTTCAGCGGTCCCGGCGGATGGACGCCGGGGGTGATGCCGAGGTCGCGCGCCCGCGGCCGGTTCTGTCCGACGACCGCGATCGTCGCATGTGCACAAATGAGCAGAACGAGAAGTCCCGGGCAACCTCGCCCCGCGCCGTGCAGAAACCGCTCTCGCATTCGCGAATTGTACTGGTATGATGCGCGGCGATTAAAAAGCTCCTCAGTCCCTTAATGGTCCATCACGTCGTCTCGCCTTCGACGACGCGGGCTGGTGTGTTGTCGGCTGCCGTTTTGCTCCTGGCGGCGACGACCGCGTTGATTCGAGCGCAATACGTGCCTCCGCCCGCGACGGCTGCGCCCGGCGCGATGAGCGACGGATCGATGCTGCTGCCGAACGGCTGGCGGATCGCGCCCGCCGGAAAACATCTGGCGCTCAGCACGCTGCCGCTCAACGCCGTCGTCTCACCCGACGGCCGGTACGCGGTGATCACCAACAACGGTCTCGTGAAACCGTCGCTCACATCCGTGGACCTCAATGCCTGGTCGATCGCGACGACAACCGCCGTGGACCACACGTGGCTGGGCCTCGCGTTTCACCCCGACGGGACGAAGTTGTACGCGAGCGGCGCCGGACAGAACAGCGTTCAGGAGTTCGGCTACGCCGACGGCGCCGTGACGCGCACGCGTACCATCGCCCTGCCGGCATACAGCGGCGACACGATGGTCGGCGGTCTTGCCGTCAGCCCCGACGGCAAGACGCTGTTCGCGACGCGCGTCTTCGCGATGTCGGTATCGCGAATCGATCTGACCACCGGTCAGGTGACGCATTCGGTGTCGCTCCCTGCCGAACCCTACTCGTGCGTGATCTCGCCCGACGGCCGAACGCTGTACGTCTCGCTGTGGGGCGGCAATCGCGTGTACGTCTACGACGCCAGGTCGCTGTTCCTGCTGAGCGACTGGGTTGCCGGAGAGCATCCCAACGCGATGGCAATTTCGGCCGACGGCAAGCGGCTGTTCGTCGCCTGCGCGAACAGCGCTGCGGTGTGGATCTACGACACGTTCGCGGGTGAGCCGCTCGAGCAGATCTCGACAAGCTTGTATCCGCAGGCGCCGCCGACCTCGACGCCCAACTCCGTGGCGCTGTCGCCCGACGGCCGCACGCTCATCGTCGCCAACGCCGACAACAACGCGATCGCGGTCATCGACGTCAGCAACCCGGCGCGCAGCTTCGTCGATGGCTTCATTCCGACCGGATGGTACCCGACGTCGGCGGTGTTCACGAAAGACGGCAGGCAGATTCTGATCCTCAGCGGCAAGGGGATGGCGCCCGCGGCGAACATGACCAACAGCGGACTGGAGCGCCGCATGGCCGGCGCGGCGTCAATCGTCGCGACCCCGGATCGCGTCACCCTCGCCGACTACACACGCCGCGTGATGTCGCTGGCGCCTTACAGCGACGCGACGCGGTTGAGTCCGCCGTCGGTGCCGATCGGCTCGCCGATCCCCCGCACGGTTGGCGGCGTCTCGCCGATCAAGCACGTCTTCTACGTCATTCGCGAAAACCGCACCTACGACCAGGTGCTCGGCGATTTGACCGAGGGCAACGGCGATCCGAAGCTGACGCTGTTCGGGCGCGACACCACGCCGAATGCGCACGCGCTGGCGCAGAACTTCGCCGTGTTCGACAACTTCTACGTCGACGCCGATGTCAGCTACAACGGGCACTCGTATTCGACCGCGGCGTACGCGACCGACTTCGTCGAGAAGATGTGGCAGACGATGTACGCGCGCGGCGGCGTGCCGTACCTGTCCGAGGGCGGCGGCCTGCTGCGCAACCCGTTCGGCAATATCTCGGCGCCGCCCGGCGGCTACCTCTGGGATTTTGCGCGCCGCGCGAATGTCACCCTACGGAGCTACGGCGAGTTCGTCGATCATGCGTATCGGGGTTCGGGAGAGAACGCCGACGTCGTCGCCAAGGAAGCGGTGCCGGGCCTCGCCGGACTCGTCGCGCCGGCCTTTGCCGGCTGGGATCTCGAGATCACCGACAACAAGCGCATCGATACGTGGCTGCAGGAGTTTCAGCAGTTCGAGCGCGACGGCAAACTGCCGCAACTGTCGATTGTCCGGCTGCCCAACGACCACACGGCGGGGACGAGACCGGGCGCGCCGACTCCGCGCGCGATGGTGGCGGAAAACGATCTCGCGCTCGGACGGCTCGTCGAAACCATTTCCAACAGCGCCTACTGGAAGGACTCCGCGATCTTCGTCGTCGAAGACGACGCGCAGGCGGGGCCCGATCACGTCGACTCGCACCGATCGGTGCTGCTCGTCGCCAGCCCGTTCGCCAGACGGACCGTCGTCGATCACACGTTCTACTCGACGGCCAGCGTGCTTCGAACCATCGAGCTCATCCTCGGCCTGCCGCCGATGAGCCAGTACGACGCCGCGGCGACGCCGATGCACGCGGCATTCACCGGGACGAGCGACCTCGCGCCGTACCGCCGACTCGATCCGCGCGTCTCGCTCGTCGAGAGAAACCCGAGCAACGCCTTCGGCGCCATCGCCTCGCTGCGGATGAACTTCGCGGAGGCCGACCGGACACCCGAAGTTCTCTTGAACGAGATCATCTGGCGCTCGGTCAAAGGCGCCGACTCGCCGATGCCGCCGCCGCGCCGCAGTCTGTTCATCACGCCCGCGTCGCGCGCCGCCGACGACGATGACGACGAATGGTGAGAATGGCTGTCGCGCAATCAGGTAATCTGGATGGCTGATTGCGCAGACTGTTGTTCGTCATAGGCGCGGTCGCCGCCGTCGGTTGCAGCCGCGTACCTCAGCCGCCTTATCCACTCGCGTTCAGCATTCACGTTCGCTCGCCGCGGCTGCTCGAAACGTCGCGCGAGATCGCAATTCCGGCGGTCGTCACCAACACCGGCCAGCGCGCGTGGGATCCGGCGCGCGTCCACGTGTCGTATCACTGGCGCTGGCTCGTGCCGCGGGAGCTCCCGTCGCGATCCCGATGGAACGCGCCGTACCACGACGGCATCAGGACCGAACTTCCCGAAGCGATCGCGCCCGGTGAGCACGTCGATGTGCAGGCTCGGCTCCTCCCACCCGCGTGGCCCGGCGTCTACTGGCTGCAATGGGACATGGTGGAGGAAGGCGTCGCCTGGTTCGCGCGGGTCTCGCCGCAGCCGCCGCTCACGCTCGTCGTCGTGCTGCCGCCGCTTGCCTGGGTGCTCGCGCCGCTGCCGCTCCTCGTCGCGATCGCCGCGCTCGTGGGAACACGCGGCAGAACCCCCGGCGCCGTACCGCGCCCGGCGAGCATTGACATCGCCGGCGTCCATGCCGCGTGGTCGGGCGACGTGATCTGGTGCGCGACATCGCTGTGCGTCAAGCCGTTGATCGTCTTTCACGACGCGCTTCTCGAGCCGACGGCCGTCGCGTACTGGCTGACGCTCGTCGCCGCGATCGTACCGGTGACCATTGTCGCGCTGCTGTTCCCGCGGCGTGCTCGCGTCTGGCTTCTGTTCGCGCTCGGCGTCTTCGGGTCGCTGCTCGTCCTCGCGGATGTCGTGTACTACCGCTTCTTCGGCGACGTGCTGTCCGCCCCTGCGATCCTGGGCGCGCATCAGACAGGCCATGTTTGGGGATCGATCCGCACGTTGTTGTCGCCCGGCCTGGTGTGGGTGATCGCCGACTTGCCATTCGCCGGATGGCTGGCGATCCGCGCGTCGCGTGCGAAGAAGCCGCCGGCGCCCCTTCGAACACGCGCGTTGGCAGCCGCGGCGATCGTCCTGGTTGTCGCCGGGTCGGGCACGGCGCTCTCGGCACGTCGTGCGATCGCATCGGCATCGCTCGATCAGATGTTCAGAGACCGTGCCGTCGTCGAGCAGCTCGGCCCGTTCGGCTTTCACGCCTACGACACGTGGAACTACGTCAGGAGCCGCTGGCTGCATGTCCCGGCGACGGCCTCGGAGATCGACGAGGCGGCCGCGTGGTTCGAGCTGCGCGCGCCCCTGCGCGCGGGCGTGGGGGCGAGTTTCGGGGCTGGGCGCGCGAAGAACATCATCGTCGTGCAGGTGGAGTCGCTTCAGGACTTCGCCGTGAACTTCCAGGTCGGCAATCAGGATGTGATGCCGCATCTGCGGCGATGGAGCGACGACAGCGTCCGCTTCACGACCGTCACCGATCAAACCAACGAAGGGCGGACGTCGGACGCCGAGTTCACGACGATGACGTCGCTCCTGCCGCTCGATCACGGCGCCGCGGCGTTCCGCTATCCGGGCAACCACTACGTCGCGCTGCCTCGTGTGCTCGCCGAACACGGCTATCACACGCTCTCGGCGGTCGCATTCGAGCCCGGTTTCTGGAATCGCGGTGTGATGCATCCGTCGTACGGATTTGAGCGCACGCTGTTCGAGACCGACTTCCAGTTGACGGAACAAATCGGCTGGGGCCTGAACGACCGCGACTTCCTGCAGCAGATGGTGCCGCATCTCGTCGAGCTGCCGCGGCCGTTTCTGGCCTGGTTGATCACGCTGTCGCTGCACCATCCGTTCGCCGATTTTCCGGCAGCCCACAAAGTGCTCGAGCTCGGAGCCCTCGAGGGCACGTCGTTCGGGAACTACCTGCACACGATGCACTTTTTCGATGATGCGCTCGAGAACTTCAAAACCGCACTCGCGAAGACCGGCCTCCTCGACGACAGTCTCATCGTCGTGTTCGGCGATCACGACGCCGGTTTCGCCCGCGACGAATCTCTCGCGGCGCTGCTGGGGATTCGCGGGCCCAACGCCGCAGACGCCGGGGCGAACGATGTCGCGGCGGAGGCGGCGTGGACGCTGGTCGATCGCGTGCCGCTGTTCATTCGCGCGCCCGGGCTGCGCGGCGTGCGCGCCATCCCGGCAGGGCAGACCGACATGGCGCCGACGCTGCTCGCGCTCGCAGGGATCGATCCTGCGCCGCTGCCGTATCTCGGACGGAACTTACTGGGACCGAGCGATACAGGGCCGGTGCTGCGTCCCTACGGCGACTGGATCGATGCGCACCATCTCTTCCTGACCCGCGGCGCCGATCACGTGTGCGTCGATCTCGAACGTCGGCTCGCCGCAGAGCGTGAGGCGTGCCGATCGGCGGACGAGGTGGCGCGCCGCGCGCGCGATGTGTCGCGGCTCGTGGTCGTCGACGATCTGCAGCAGCGCATCGGCGATCGGCTGAGAACGATCGTGAAATAATCCAGCCACATGATTCGCGCCGCTCTCGTGTTCGTGTTGGTGTCGTGTGTGTCGGTGGCGTCCGCTCGCGCTCAGGAACCGCCGCCGCGCATTCCGCTCTTCGTCGTCGACGTGCAGGGGAACGTCGCGCGATTCCCTCAGGATCCGCTGCTCGCCAGCAGCCGCGGCATCGAGATCATCCAGTTGCCCGGCACTGGGTTCGGCGGGCAGCTCGGTCTGCATCTGCACTTCTTCAAGGTCAAGGCGGTCACGTTCGGCCTCGGCGGCCAGGTGACGCTGGCGCGCGCGACGGAGTCAGCACCCGTCGACGTGAACGGTCAACCGCTCGCTCCGACGACCGAGCGCTTCCGATCGGTCGGCATGCAGCTCTCGCTCAATTTCGGCAACGGCAACGGCTGGAGTTATCTGAGCGGCGGCATCGGCCGGTCGAACTGGTCGATCATCCCGGAATTCCGCGCCGACAACCCGACCGTGCCTGCTGAACCACTCGAAGGTGATGACGAAGTGCTGAAAACGATCAATTACGGAGGCGGCGCACGCTGGTTCGCGAAATCCCATCTCGCGTTCAGCTTCGATGTTCGTTTCTACGCCATCAATCCGGGCGTCTCTTCGCTGCCGGGCAAGAACGGCAGCCCGCGAACGACGTTCATGGTCATCGGCGCCGGCATCTCGTTGAAGTGACCGCCTACTCGCCGCGCAGGGCGATCATCGGATCGATGCGCGTTGCCCGACGGGCGGGGATGTAGCTCGCCAGGAGCGCGACCGTCAACAGACCGGACGTGACGAGGGTGAACGTGACAGGATCGGCGGCGCTGACGTTGAACAGAAGTCCGCGAATCGCGCGCGCGCCGGCGAGCGCGATCGCGGATCCGACCGCGACGCCGATCACCGCCAGCTTGCCGCCCTCGTTGAGGACCATGCGCACGACGTCTGCGGGTCTGGCGCCGATGGCCATCCGCACGCCGATTTCGTGGGTGCGCTGGGACACCGAATACGCCACGACGCCGTATACGCCGACGGTTGCGAGCGCGAGCGCCAGACCGCCGAGCAGCGCGAACAGCAGCATGTTCAGGCGGCGGTCCGATGTCGAATCGGACAGCACGCGTGCCATCGTCGTCACCTCCGAGACGCCGAGGTTTGCGTCCACCGCACGGATGGCCGCGCGCGCGTGACCGATCGCCGCTGTCGGCTCGGCCGCGGTCCGCACCACCCACGTCATCGAATCGACCGCGAGCGCGTCGGCGCCGGATCCGTAGCGGAACTGCGTGTGCGGCCGGTACATCTCAGGCCGCGGCGTCTGATCGAGACCGCGATGATGCGTGTCGGCGACGACGCCGACGACGGTGATCCACCGGTTCCGGTCGCCCATCAGCAGCCGCCGGCCGAGCGCATTGCCGTCCGGCCAGAACTTTCGCGCCATCGTCTCGTTGACGACGATGATGGGAAGCGTGTCGGCGCGATCCGCGTCGGTGAACGTGCGGCCCGATCGCAGCGGCGTGCCGAGCGCCTCGAAGTAACCGGGCGTCACGACTTGCCAATCGGCGGCGAAATAGCCGCCGGGCGGCGGCGGCACGCCCTCGATCCTGATGCCCCAGTCGCCGCGCGTGCTCGCGAGCGGCAGGCCCGTGACCGCGCCGGCGGCGACGACCCCCGGCGATTCGCGCAGCCGGCGGCCGATTTCGGAATAGGCCGTCACCTGCGCGCCTGCGCTCGCGTACGACGCCCGCGGCAGTGAGGTCCGCAGCGTGAGGACGTTGCTGGCATCGAACCCGGCATCGACGTCGAGCAGCCGTGCGAAGCTGCGTGCGAGCAGCAGCGCGGCGGCGACGAGCACGACCGACGCCGCAATCTCGCCGACGACCAGTGCGCGGCGGAGCCAGCCGGTGCTCGTTCGCGAATCGCGTCCACCTTCCTTGAGCGCGGGCTGAAGATCGGTTCGCGCTGCATGCAGCGCCGGTACGATGCCGAAGAGCACGCCGGTGACGGCCGCGACTGCTGCGGTGAACGCGAGGACGCGCGCGTCGAGCGCGATGTCGTGGACGCGGGGAATTTTCAGCGGGTCGACGAGCACCAATGCGCGCGTCAGCATCGAGGCGAGCGCGAGGCCGAGCAGTCCGCCGGCCGCGGACAGCAGCGCTGATTCGGTCAGGAGTTGCCGCACGATGCGCCACTGACCGGCGCCGAGGACGGCTCGAATCGCCAGCTCTTTCTGCCGCGCCTCGGATCGCGCCAGCAGGAGGTTCGCGACGTTCGCACACGCGATCAAGAGCACAGCGCCGACCGCGAGCAGCAGCACGAAGAGCGCGGGCCGCACCTCGCCGAACACTTCAACCGGCGCCGGGACGAGCGTCAATCCGAACTCAGAATCGTAGGTGCCTGGGTAGGTCTGGCGAAATCCGTTCGTGATCGTGTCGATCTCCGCCTGCGCCTGCGCGGGCGTGATACCGGGTCGGAGCCGCGCCAGCGCGAACAGCCCGTGATTGCCGCGATCGTTGGGATTCGGCGGCGCCAGCGCCAACGGCACCCACACCTGACTGAACGTGCGGCTCGTGTACTGAATCGGAATTCGCACCGCCGCCGGCAGAATGCCGACGACCGTGTACGGCACGGCATCGAGTTGGATGTCGCGTCCGACGATTGACGGATCCGCGCCGAACTGCGATCGCCACAAACCTTCCGTCAACAGCACGACGTGCGCGTTCTCCGGCCGATCGTCGTCCGCAGTGAACACGCGTCCGGCGATCGGATGCACGCCGAGCGCCTCGAAGATCGGCGCCTGCACCTGCAGGGCGCTGACGCGGATCGCTTCACCGGCGCCAGTGAGATTGAATGACGTGGTGTCGAACCCGGCGACGTGTTCGAGGAGCGTCGCCTGCGCGCGGTAATCCGCGAGCTCCGGCTCAGACACCCATGTCTTCGTCCAGTTGATCCAGTGACTCCACATCATCACCACGCGATCGGGATCGCGGTACGGCAGTGGTCGCAGCACCACCGCGTCGATGATGCTGAAGATCGCCGTGTTGGCGCCGATGCCGAGCGCGAGCGTGAGCAGCGCCACGAGCGTGAAGCCCGGCTGCTTGATCAGCGTGCGAATCGCGAAGCGGATGTCCTGAAGAAATGTCGTCACGGGGCTCTCGCCGTGACTTAGACGCGCCGCGAAGCTCGAGCGTTGTCACGAAGGGCGGCCGAGCTGCTCAACAGCTGTGGCATTTGCCTTGCTCGTACAGAGCCGCGCAGCCCAACGGCGCGGTTTAGCGGGGCTGTTAGGAAAATCGTTACCCACGCCGAGCGTGCTGGTGACGCAAGGAGATGCGTGTATGAAGCGGGTGTGCCTCGCAACGGCGACCCTCGCGATAACGATGCTCGTTGGATGTTCCGGCAAGTCGGTCGACAACCCGGTGGCTCCGTCGCCATCGTTGCCGGCGGCGCCGGGACCTGGCGTCGCCGCGTTGGTCATCACCAATCAGTTGGTCACCGACACGACGATGCAGATGATCGCGACGGCGCGGTTCGCAGACGGAAACACGCGCGACGTGACCACATCGTCGACATGGGTCACATCGGACACCTCGATTGCCACGATCTCACCAGCCGGCATGTTGACCATCCTGGCCGGCGGCGCCGTCGACGTGCGCGCGGACTTTCAGGGAACGGCCGCGTCGCTCCATCTCACGCTGACGCGGCCGCCCGATCCGCGCACGCGCTTCGCGTTGACTGGTGTCGCGCACGAAGTTCTGCCGGGGACGCGGGTATTGGACAACGTCAGGATCGCAATCACGACAGGGGCGGACGCCGGCACGGCCGTGACGAGCGACGCGTCCGGCCAATTCCGATTCGCCTCGGTCTCCGCGAGTCGCGTGTCGCTCGAGGCGACCAGGGACGGCTTTCAGCTCTGGCGCATGACGAACCTGATGATCGACAAGGACATGCGGATCGAAGTGGTGATGTTTCCGACGCCGCCGACGAATGCCGCCGGCCAGCCGGCGACCGGCCGCTGCAAAGACGCGACATGGACGTGGTCGACGTCGATCCCTGACGCCTGCACGGATCACGGCGGGTTGGCGTACGGCGTGTGCCCGGGTCCGATGTGCGGCGCGCCGATCGCGCCGCGGTAGGGCGGGGATAGGCCTTTCCCGCCCTCAGGTCAACGAAAACGGCGGATATTCATCAATGAGCAGCAGCATGTACGCTTCGACGCGGAGCAGCCAGCGCAGCACACCGACGCCGAAGTCATACAGTCCCTGCGGATAGGCGCCCGTCAGCAGAATCGCCAGCCACGCGACGAACGACGTCACCCACCAGGCGAACACGAGGAAGATCAGCACGATGAAGTGCGGGATGCCGAGGAAGATCCTGAAGCCGACTGTCACGCGATCGCGTGGGCCGATCGGATCGACGATCGTCAAAGACGAGGGGTACGGCGCCTCACCAAACGGCGGATACAGATCCTCGAGCAACATCAGGTACGCGAGCGCGCGCACACGCCACCGCATGTAAAAGACGGTGAACTGGCGGATGCCGATGATGTGCTGGCCGGTGAGGACGATCGTGAACCAGCTGATGACTGCCAGGAAGAACGCCACCGCTCCGAGCAGTCCGGTTTCACTGCCGAGCGACTCTCGCCGCGCGCCGCCGGTGAATGAGAAGCCGAGGCCGCCGACGCCGCCGACGAGAATGATGTGCGGGATGGCGAGAATCACCCGGAACGCCGTCGTCAGACGATTGCGGTTCGCGAGCAGTGGTTGGACGTCGACAGAAACTGGATAAGCCATAAATCGCGCGTGCGGATTATATGCGCGTCGCTCTCGAAGAGCGTCAGGATTCAGCCCTGAATTCGCGACCGCGCGTCTCCGGACCCATCCAGACCAGGATTGAGAGCAGCAGACCTGAACCTGCGATGCACAGCGCCATCGCGGTCGGCAGTGCGAGACCGCGATCCTGCAGCAGGCCGACCAGCGTCGGCGTAAACGATCCGAATCCCGCGCCGACGTGGTACGCGAACCCCGCGCCCGCCGCGCGCGCGACGGTGGGAAACCGCTCGGTCAGATACGCCGGCACGATGCCGAAGTTGCCGGCGCCAAAGAATCCCATGCCGAGCGCACCGATCCACAAGAGCGTCGTGTCGGACGTGAAGACGTAGAGCGGGATGAACGCCACGCCCACGACCGTCGACAGGATCGCGGCGCCGCGGCGTCCCAGCCGTGTTTCTGACAGCCGGCCGATCGCCAACGCACCCGCAATCGCGCCGACGTTGAACGCCAGGAGGAACGGCAGCGTCTGGCGGTGCATCTTGCCGAGCAGCGTCGGATACCAATAGGTGATCGAGTGGTACATGAAGAGGAACGCGCCCATCATGATCGACGTGTGGATCGTGGTCGCGACGACCTCGCGCGAGAACAGCCGGCCGAGCGACACCGGATCGCGTTCCTGCCGGGTCTTCAAATGCCGCTGACGCTCGAGCCAGACCGGACTCTCCTTGACGCCCTTCATGATGAACAGCACGACCAGCGCCGGGAGCACGCCGATCCACAACATCGCGCGCCAACCGAAATCCGGCGTGCGATTCACGAGCGGGTAGCCGAACTGATAGACGAGTGAGGAGAGGAGGAACCCGAACGAGTAGCCGCTCTGCATCATCCCTGACGCCGTGCCGCGCAGCCTGGCGGGCCAGTGTTCGAGCGTGAGCGGCATGCCAGCGGCCCACACGCCGCCCATGCCGATGCCGAAGAGCGCCCGGCATGTGAACAACATCCCGTACGACGTCGAGAATCCACTCAGGAACGCGAACCCGGAATACCAGAGGATCGAGAACATCAACGGGCCTTTGCGGCCCCACCGATCGGCGGCAGTGCCCGAGCCGATGCCGCCGGCGACGCGGAACACGAGCGTCACCTGCCCGAGGAGTCCGGCGAGCGTCGCGTTGACCGCGAAGCTCCGCTGAACGTCGACGAGGAGGAACGTGAGGATCGTGTAGTCGAACCCGTCGAGCGCCCAGCCGAGATACGAACCGATGAAGGCCATCCACTGCTCGCGCGTGACCTCGCGGTACCACCCGCCGGCCGGACGTTGCTCGAGTGGTGCCCGAGGTTGGACCGACACGTGAGCCATTGGGATCCTATGGATTCGATTGTTGTGAGGCGGCGAGGTAGCGGGCGAGCCACGCCTGCACTTCGCGATACCAGACGATGGCGTTTTGCGGCTTCAGGATGAAGTGTCCTTCGTCCGGAAAAATCAGCAGCCGCGAAGGAACGCCCTGGCGCTGCAGGGCGGTGTAGAACTCGAGGCTTTGCGTGTACGGGACGCGATAATCCTGCTCGCCCGCGATCACCAGCGTCGGCGTCTTGAACTTTCCAAAGTCGGGCGCGTACGAGCTCGGCGACCACTTCTGATATGCCGATGGATTCGTCCATGGCGTGCCGCCGAAGTCGTGCTCGGGAAACCAGAGCTCTTCGGTCGCGCCGTACATGCTCGCCAGATCGTAGACGCCGGCGTGGGAGACGAGCGCGCGGAACCGGCCGTTCGACTGTGATGCCAGCCAGTCCACCATGTAGCCGCCATACGATCCACCGGCGGCGGCCACGCGCTGTCGATCGGCAAACGGATAACGGGCCAGAACGGACTCGAGCCCGTTCATCACGTCAGCGAAGGCCTTGCCGCCCCAGTCGTTGGTGATCTCGTCGGTGAATTTCTGACCGAAGCCGGTCGAGCCGCGGCGGTTGATCAGCACGACCACATAGCCGGGCGCCGCGAACGTTTGCGCGTTCCAGCGAAAGCTCCAGGTATCGCTCCACTGGGTCTGCGGACCTCCGTGCAGCAGCAGGATGACGGGATACTTCTTTGCCGCGTCGAAATTCGGTGGCCGCACGAGGAAACCCTGCACCTCGGTTCCGGCGGCGCCTTTGAACGTGAACGACTCCGGCTTTGCGACGTCGAGCGACGTGAGGACGCCGTCCGTGTGGTGCGTGATCCGCGTTGCGGTACCGCCGGGGGCCGCGATCGCGAACAGCTCCACCGGTGCCGCGAGGCTGCTGCGCGACACGACCAGCGCATCGCGCACGAGATCGAACTCGCCGTCGAACGATCCCGGCGTGATCGGCTTCGGCGCTCCGCCGGCCGCGGGAATCACGAACAGCGGCATCTCGCCGCGATCTTCGGCGTTGAAGTAGATCGATCGTCCGTCTGACGACCAGCGCAGATCCTCGACGCTGCGATCGAACGTATCGGTGAGGCTCGTGGACCGTCCGGTCGCGCGATCGAGAGTCATCAGCCGCCATTTGTCGGTTTCGTAGCCGGCCTTCGCCTGCGATCGGTAGGCGATCGTCTTGCCGTCGGGCGAATACGCGGGCGCACCGTCGAACCCCGGATTGGTGGTCAGTCGGCGCGGAGTACCGCCATTGACGTCGATCTCGAACAGGTCGCCGTTGGTGCTCGTCGCTTCAGCCGGATCGGTGACGGCGGTGAAGCAGATCGTCTTGCTGTCGGGTGAGAAGGCGATCGGATGCGGACCTTCGCGCTGAACCGGCGGCACGTCGTAATCGGCTCCTGGCAGGAGATCGCGCGCGACCCCGCCATTCACCGACACGATCAACGGATGCGTGCGCGTGCCGTCGCTCCACGAGGACCAGTGTCGATAGAGCAACCGGTCGTAGATGCGCGCCTTGCTGGGATTCTCGTCGCGCGCTTTGTTCCGCGCCGCGTTGCACGCATCGTCCCGGCAATCGGGGAAGACGTTCGACGTGAAGGCGATCGATTGGCTGTCGGGCGCCCACACGATGCCGTCGACGTCGCTCGACACGTTCGTGATCTGCCTGGCGCTGCCGCTGCCGTCGGCGTTCATCAGATAGAGCTGCGTGCTGCCGCTTCGGGTCGAGATGAACGCGATGCTCTTGCCGTCCGGCGACCAGCGTGCGCCGCCTTCGTGGCCGCCGTTGGTCAGCGCGCGGCTCTCGCCGGTTGCCAGCGTCGCCATCCAGACGTCGCGCGCCATGCGGTTCGCGTTGAGATCGGGAACCGCCAGCGTGTAGACGACGCGCGTGCCGTCGGGCGAAAGCCGCGGTTCGGAGATGCGCGGTATCGAGAGCAGATCGTTGACGGTGATCGGCCGTCCCGCCGCAAGCGCGGGCGCCGCCGCGATCGAAAATGCACACGCGACGGCAACAGAGGGCGCAATGAGGAACTTCATGACGCCGCATCATACCTTTAGCGCGGTCGTTCTCCGTGTCCTCTGTGTCCTCTGTGTCCTTGGTGTTTGCCGTGTCCTCTGTGTCCTCTGTGTCCCTGGTGTTTTCCGTGTCCTCGGTGTCCTCCGTGGTAATCAGATCCCGATGTAGATGCGCCGCCGATGCATCTCCCCCAGAACCAGCGCCCACAGCCCGACGTACGCGAGCGCGTAGGCCAGCGACGCCGCTTCGGTTCCGCAGCAGCCTCTCAGCCATGAGGCAAAGAGCGTGCGGTAGAGAAACACTTTGATCGACAGGTGCTGAGGCGTCGACCAGCGCGTCAGGAGGCTGTCGAGCCCTACCGAGAGGAAATAGCCGGCGAGCGGATTGCGGCCGAACGCGACGAACGGATGCGACCACGCGCGCCAGCGATGGATGTCCAGAAGCCAATGACACAGGGCGATGACCTGCGCGGCGAGACCCGCCGTGAACAGCGCGAACGAGCTCGTCCACAAGTTCTTGTTGATCGGAAACACGCGATGCCACATGAGTGCGATGACGACGGCGAGCACGCCGGCGCCGAAGAGTGCCAGCGTGCGATGGCGCGCGGCCGGCGCGTGCAACCAATCGCCGGCCAACACGCCGAACAACGCCGTCGCGACCGCCGGAATCGTGCTGAACAGCCCTTCGGGATCCCAGGTCGGATAGAGCATGTGGCGGCCGAACAGCTGGCGATCGATGAACGACCCGATGTTGCATTCGGCCGACAGTGTCGGCCTCAGGCAGCCTGGCACCGGGATCCAGGTGATCGCCACCCAGTAGCCGACCAGCGCGCCGGTCGCGACGGCGATTTGCGTCCGCGTCGATGTGCCTTCGGTGAGCCACGAGACCGCGAGATAGACGAGCGCGATGCGCTGCAGGACGCCCGGGATCCGGAACGTCGCCAGCGACAGCGGCGGCGCCGTTTCGATCGCGTTGAGCAGGAGACCGAGCGCGAACAGAATCGCCGCGCGGCGCATGACATGGCGCCGCACCGATTGCTGGCCGCGGCGCCGCGCGAGCGCGAACGGGACGGCGGCGCCCATCGCGAACAGCAGAAACGGAAACACAAGGTCGGCGAGCGTCCATCCGTTCCAGGCGGCGTGCTCGAGTGCGGGATAGACCGCATCCCACGTGCCGGGCGTGCTGACGAGGATCATGCCCGCGATTGTCAGCCCACGAAACACATCGAGCGATTCGAGTCGGATGCGAGGCGTCGGGCCCTGGCGGGACCCTAGCAGCACGGCTGATGCTTGAGCGGCAACACCACGTGCGGCGGCGCCGGACGTGAGAAGACCTCGTTGGTGCGGACGAAGCCGTCGAGGAACCATTTCATCGCGTGTTGCTGCGTCCTGAACTTCGCGAGCGCGATCCGCTTGATCGTCATCTCGTCGGACGACAGGGGCACGCGGATCCAGCCGGACGCGCCGCCGCCGAGTCCGGGCGGCGACCGCAGCGCCGCGCGTTCGTCCTCGAACGGCCAGGTTTTGAAGTGAACGATGTAGTTCAGGACATCCACTGAATAGCCCGGCATGACGCGATGCACGTCACCGAGCGCGTCCGCGAGGAAGTACCACGCTGCGCAGTGATCGGGATGCTGATCCTCCGGCCGCGGGACCAGGATCAGCGTCGGCTGAAATTCGCCAATCAGCTGCGCGAGCTCCTGCGTGAGATCTTCGCCGCGGTATTCGGTGGCGGGCACGAGCAGCTCGTCGGCCGGAGGCCGATCGAGCCGCGTATACGGCGACTTGTACGGCGCGTGATGCTCCGACCAGTAAACGCGGATCAGTTTGCACAGGCCCTGATCGGGAAAGCTCAGGAACGTCGCCGCATCATTTCCGAGGCCGAGCGCGGCGAGCGCGGCGCGCGCTTCCTTCTGACGGCGGCGCCCGTAGCCGCGAAAATCTCTCGGTTTGAGTGCGACGTGGCGTTCCTCGAGCCGCACGCCGTCGCGGTAGCCGTCACCGTTGGTGAGGTACACGACGCGCACCTGCCCGCCGGCGGCATGCACTTGCTGCATCAAGCCGCCCGCAGCCAGCACCTCGTCGTCGGGATGTGGGGCGACGACGAGCAGCCGCGTGTCGGCGTCGACGATCGGCGGTGCGGGCGGCGGCGGCTGTGGACGTGGATGAGGACGACGCGTTGCCGCGCTGTCCTCTCCGGCGACCAACAGCACGGCGGCGCAAGTCAGCAAAGCCGCGCGGACAAAACTCGATCGAATCACGTCAATCGATGAGGTGAGCAATCTTTATACCGTGTCACAAGCCTCACTCCAGCTCACACTCGAGCCTCACTTCAGCCACACAGGAGTGTTTCTTGCTCTATCGGCTGATGTGGATCGGGAAGCGCGTGAGAAAACACTAAAGAAAGCGATCCTCGTCACTTTCGTCCTCGCCGCCGCCAATCTCCCGTTCATCGTCGTATCGATTCGGCCGACCGTGTCGTCGGCCATTGCCGAACAGCAGATGGCGCAGCTGTGGCGTGAACCCGACCAAATCGCCACAGCCGATCTGTTCAACGGACCCTGGCCAGACCTCGCGCCCGACCCCAACGCCATCTATGCGTTCGGCAAGCCGAAACTCCACGGCAACAGTCCGGGACTGACGATCCGCGATCCGAAAGGGGTGGAGTGGAGCGTCAAGCAGGGTCGCGAAGCCAGTGTCGAAGTCGCGTTGTCGCGTGTGCTCTCGGCGATCGGATACCGCCAGCCGCCCGTCTTCTTCCTGCCCGCGTTCACGTTGCAGCGCGACGGGGCCGTCGAACGCGCGCCCGCGGGCCGATTCCGCGCGAAGCTCGATTCAATGCGCGAGATGGGCGACTGGTCGTGGCAGCAGAACCCGTTTGTCGGGACCAGGCCGTATCAGGGACTGCTCGTCGCGCTCGTGATCTTCAACAGCTCCGATCTCAAAGACTCGAACAACACCGTCTACGAAATGGTCCCCGCTCGTGACGGCGCGCCGCGATGGTACGTCGTGCGCGACATCGGCAGCGGGCTCGGCGAGACGGCGAAGCTCGACGCGCGCGAGGGTGATCCGAATCTCTTCGACCGTCTCGGCTTCATCAACGGCGTCAAGGACGGCTTCGTCGAATTCAGTTATCACGGATGGCATCAGGAACTGTTCACGAAACGGATCACGCCGGACGACGTGCGCTGGACGTGCGAGCATCTGGCGAAGTTGTCGGACGCGCAATGGCGCGACGCATTTCGCGCCGGCGGCTTCGATCAGGCAACCGCCGATCGATTCATCCGGCGACTGAAGGCGAAGATCGACGAAGGCAGGCAACTGACGAACGACCAATGACCATTACTGCTTCGTCAGCGTCATGGTCGCGCTCGGCAGCTGAAGCGAGCAGTTGCTCGTCAGCAACGACATCGGTCCGACCATCGTGGACACCGTTGAGATCGTCACCGTCATCGTTCCGCCTAGTTGTCCCGTGCACGCCGGCTGATTGGGAACCCCGCCCGGTCCGACGGTGATGGTGTACGTGAGCGACGGTCCGGCCATCGTGCCGGTGAGAAATCCGTTCAAGAGGATGACTCCATTGCTCAACCCGACGAGCACCGGCCCTGTCACCGCGGTGCCGGTCTGCGTGAGGGTCCAGGTCATCCTCGTCGAGATTCCTTGAACCGTGATGTCCGTCCCCCAGCGGCCGGTCACATTAATCTGCGTCGGCGCAGGGTTGGTCGGCGACGATTTCTCGCTGCATGCGACCGCCAGGAGCGATGGAACGATCAGTGCGGCGATGAGCGCGAGCTTCGCTCTCGAACGCATGACCTCGAGGATTGCACGGTTTGTGCCTGCGATGCGCGCTGCATTCGCGCGGCTCGGCGTGCTCTGCAGTATGGCGTTGTCGCCTAAGGCTTGGTCAGCGTGAAACTGTTGCCCGGCATCTGAATCGCGCAGTTGCTCCCGATCACCGACATCGGTCCTACCATCTTCGACACGTTCCCCATCGTCACGGTCATCGCGCCGCCAAGCTGTCCGGTGCAGGCCGGCTGATTCGGCACGCCGCCAGGGCTGACGGTGATCGTGTAGGCGAGCGACGACCCGCTCAGCGTGCCGGTGAGGAACCCGTTGAAGAGCACCGTTCCGCTGGTGAGTCCGACCAGAACCGGCCCCGTCGCACTGGCGCCTGTCTGCGTCAGCGTCCATGTCATACGGCCGCTGACGCCTTGAACGGTGATGTCGGTCGCCCACCGGCCTGTCACATCGATCTGGCTCGACACAGGTGCCAGCGGCGTCGACTTCGACTCGAAGCTGCAGGCGCCGGCGATGATCGATTGAACGACGATGGCCGAGACGAGCGCCGCCATCCTTTTCGAGCTCATGGCGGCACATGATAGTACGGTTTTGTACCTGTGGTAAGGTGTCTCTTCATTCAGGAGGCTCGGAATGAGAAAGGCGTGGGAAATACTCGAACGGCTGCCGCTCGCGATTGCCGCGTGCGGGCTGTTCACGAGTCCCGCGCTGGCCCAGACCACGACCGCGGCGACGACGACGGCCGCGGAGTTGAAAGTCGGGGATCCGGCGCCGGACTTCACGCTGCCGGCCACCGACGGCAAGACCTACACCCTCAGCAAGGATCTCAAGGGGAAGTGGGTGGTGCTGGCGTGGTTCCCGAAAGCGTTCACCGCCGGTTGAACGGCGGAATGCAACTCGCTCCGTGAGAGCGGGGGACTCATCAGAAAGTTCGACACTACCTACTTCATGGTCAGCGTCGACACGCTGGCTGACAACAAGGCGTTCGCCGAAAAAGAGCATGCGGACTTCCCGCTGCTCGCCAATCCAGACAAGAGCGTCGCGATGAAATACGGAGTGATTGCGCCCGATGCGCCGCCCGAACGCCAGTTCGCGCGCCGTTGGACGTTCTACATCGATCCCTCTGGCAAGATCGCGGCGATTGACAAGGCGGTCAAGCCCGCGTCATCCGGGCAGGACATCGTCACACACCTCGAAGAGCTCAAGGTTCCAGAGCGAAAGTAATGGCCGAGGCGCTGGGCAGCGATCGACACGATCGCTGCCCGGAACGCTCCTGATCTGGCCACATTCGCCTTGACAAATAAATTTGTCAATGGTCGAATATCGGCGTGCACGATCTCCATGTCATCGACGACCCCGCGGCGGCCGCGGCTGCGCTCGGTCCCGTTCGAAGCCGGCTCCTGTCTGAGCTCACGGAGCCCGCATCCGCTGCGACTCTCGGCACGCGTCTCGGCCTGGCGCGGCAGAAGGTGAACTATCACCTGCGCGCACTCGAGGCGCACGGGTTGATCAAGGTGGCGGAGACGCGGCAGTGGGGTGGTCTGACCGAGCGGCTGCTCGTTCGGTCGGCGGCGTCCTACGTCGTCTCGCAGACCGCGCTCGGTCCGGGCGCGACGCATCCCACGCACGACGTCGACCGATTGTCCGGCAGCTACCTCATTTCGCTCGGCGCGCGTATCGTGCGCGAGGTCGGCGATCTGCTCCGGCGTGCGAAGGCGGTCGACAAACGGCTGCCGACGCTGGCCATCGACACCGAGATCCGGTTCCGATCCGCCGCCGATCGCGCGGCGTTCACCCGCGATCTCACCGACGCGGTCACCGAACTCGCGTCGCGCTATCACGACGAATCTGCCCACGGTGGCCGCGCGCATCGCCTCGTGATCGTCGCGCACCCGCTGCCACCTCAATCTCCTGACCAAGTGGACCGTAAGGAGCCAACATGAGCGTGAAAAAGGATGCGTCTGGACGTCGATCGGTGGCGGTCGAAACCGAAGTGCCGGGCACGCCGGAAGAGGTGTGGCAGGCGATTGCGACGGGGCCGGGGATCTCGTCGTGGTTCGTGCCGACCGAATTCCAGGAGCGCGACGGCGTGCCCGTGACTCTGACAATGCACTTCGGCCCAGGGATGGATGATGTGGCGCGCGTGACCGCCTGGGATCCGCCGCGCCGGTACTCGGCGGACAGCGACGGGCTCGGTCCGAACGCGCCGACGCTCGCGACGGAATGGATCGTTGAGGCGCGCTCCGGCGGCGCATGCCTCGTCCGCGTCGTTCAAAGCCTCTTCGCGGACACCGACGACTGGGACAGCCACCTCGAGAGCATGGAAGGCGGCTGGTCCACGTTCTTCCGCATTCTCAATATCTATCTCCGCCACTTCCGCGGCCAGCGCGCGACGACGATCCGCGTGATGAGCGTGATCGAAGGCTCGCCGTCGCAGGCGTGGAACACGCTCACCGCTCCGCTGAACCTTGCTGGCGCGACGCCGGGCCAGCGATGGACGGCCAGCGGCGACCTGCCTCTCTCCGGTTTCGTCGAGCCGCGCGGTCCGGGCGTGCCTGAGCACACGCTGCTGCTTCGCATCGACGAGCCCGGTCCCGGGATCGTCTCGGTGTTCGCCCACACGGACGGCAAGCAGGTGTACGTCGGGTTGGACGTCCTGCTCTACGGGGAAGACGGCGCGGCGACCGCCGCCCGCGTTCAACCGCAGTGGCAGGAGTGGCTCAACACACGCTTCCCGGTCGGCAAGCTGTCGAGCGTGTAGTCGTGTGAATTCCTGCTCGTGTCAGGGGCCACACGGTGTGTGGCGCCTGACACGCCGCCGGCGTCCCGCCAATCCAGCAACTCCCGCCGAATCATCGACTTAGTACACGGCTGTCCGGTTGCTCCTGTCGTTCCTGACAACAAGGAGCGACCATGGGAACGGGACGGGCCACTCGGACAGCACTCACAGCCGCAGCACTCATCTTCACGACGTTCATCGCCGATCGCGCGCACGCGGCGGATGCCGCGGAGTCAACGGCGACCGTTGCGACGCCGTTGACATCGATGGCGACGTCGAATTCGTCGCGCCGCCGCATCGTGGTCAGCATTCCCGATCGGCAGCTCGCGGTCATCGAGAACGATGCAGTCGTGACGACGTATCCCGTTGCCGTCGGGGCCGCGCGAACGCCGAGTCCCGTGGGGACGTTCACGATCGTCAACCGCGTGTCGAATCCCACCTACTACAAGGCCGGCAAGACCGTCGCGCCCGGCACGAAGAATCCAGTCGGCACGCGATGGATCGGTCTCAGCAAGAAAGGCTACGGGCTTCACGGCACTGATCAGCCGAAATCGATCGGCTACGCGAAGTCGCACGGCTGCATCCGTCTCCGCAACCAGGATGTCGAAGAGCTCTTCGAGCGCGTGCGTCCCGGCGATGTCGTGGAGCTTCACGCGGAACGTCCGACCGAGTTCGCTCAGATTTTCGAGAAGTAGGAAAGGAGACCATATTCAGAAGATCGTCGCGGAGCGCTTGTCCGACAAAGTGCAAATCATGATGGTGCCGATGGACGGCAAGTTTTTCTTCACCAACGACGTGCTGAAGACGACGCCGATCGGCGGCGGGCTGACGGTCCAGCCGGACCAGCGGTGACGATCGGCAGTGCTAACATTCGCGGACGTGGGATCCCACGTCCGCGAGCGCGTGATGCCAATGGCTGCTCGCGTTCTCGTCTTCACGCTGATGCTCACGCCGGCCGCGGCGCAGCCGCCGTCGCCGTATCAGGAACTCGCGGCGGAGCTCGGCGTGAAGATCGCCGCGGCGCTCCCGGCCGGTGAGCCGGCGGCGCTCTCCTTCGTCACGATCGACGGCGCCGACGAGACCGATGTCCGCCAATTGCAGACCGAGATGACGCGGACGCTGGCCGCGCGCGGGGTGCGGGTCACCGAGAACGCGGCAGGCGCGTCGATCGTGCGCATCCGCGTGAGTTGCTCCGACAATCTGCGCGAGCGCGCGTGCGTGGCCGACATTCAAACCGGCGCGTCGCGGCAGGCGGTCGCCGCGACGCGGCCGCTCGATCCGCGCGCCGAGCGGCCGGCAATGGTCTCGCTCGACGTTCAGCCGATCTTCAGTCAGCGTGCGCCGATTCTCGACGCGGTCGTGTCCGGCGATCGGCTCGTCATCCTCGATCCGCGATCGCTGACGCGCTATCAGCGCGGCGAGACCGGCTGGCAGCGGGTCGACGCTCAGACGATCCCCGCGGCACGGATCTGGCCGCGCGACATGCGCGGACGCCTGCGCATCGACGGCGGACGTATCGACGTCTTCCTGCCAGGCACGGTCTGCCGCGCCGGCGAGGGCGCGCGCCTCGCGTGCGCGGACGAGCGTCAGCCGTGGCCGATCGGGATCGACAACACCGGCGTGGAAGCGAACCGCAATTACTTCTACACACCGGAAGGCGTCGCGTTTTTCGCGGCCGCGCCGCTTGGCGGCGACGCGAACGCCCGCTGGCTCGTCGCGGGGCAGACCGGCGCGCTGTTGCTGCTCGACGAGAATCGGCGATCGGTCGCGACGATCGCATCGGGTGACGACGTCGCGGGGTTGAACGCACCGTGCGTGGGTCCGGTCGTGCTCGTCGCTTCGTCCGGCCGCGGCGATCGTCCCGATACGTTGCGGCTGTTTCACGTCGTTCGTCGTCAACTCGTGCCGGCTGCAGCTCCCCTCGAGCTGCCGGGCCGGATTACCGCTCTATGGGCGGCGCCGGGCGCCTCGGTTGCGACAGCGGTCGCGCGGGACGTCGGCACCGAACGGTATGACGCACTTCAGATTCGCCTCGGCTGCGATCGCTAGCCTTGTCGCACTGCCGATCGCGCTGCACGCGGCGCGGCCGCACTACGGCGGCACGCTGCGCGTCGAGATGGCCGGCGTGGTCCGTACCTTCGATCCTGCGGCGACGACCGCCGACAACGCCGAATCGGCGGCGAGGACGCGCGTGCTCCCACTGGTGTTCGAAACGCTGGTCGCGACGGATCCCTCCGGCGGCATTCGTCCGCTGCTCGCGACATCCTGGGAGCGCGACGCGTCGGGGCAGCGATGGCGCTTCCACATCCGCAGCGCCGTCACGCTCCACGACGGCTCGCATCTTCAGCCGGCGCAGGTCGCGGCGGCGCTTCGCGGCCGTGAGCGTCCGTGGAAGATCGGCGTCGACGGCGATGCGGTCGTCGTCGATCTCGATCGCGCGCAGCCCGAGCTGCTGTGGGATCTCGCCGACGCGCGATACGGCATCGCGATTCGTACCTCGCTGGGCGACCTCGCGGGCAGCGGTCCGTTCCGGCTCGAGCCGACCGAGCCGCGCCGCATGGTGCTGCGCGCGCACGAGGATTATTGGGGCGGGCGCCCCTTCGTTGATGCGGTGGAGATTGCGGAGGGGCGGGCGCTCGGCGACCAGCTCGCCTCACTCGAGCTCGGCCGCGCGGACATCGTCACCGTACGGCCAACCGAACTGCGCCGGCTCGTGCAGCGCGGCCTGCGATCGGCGAGCTCGCGTCCGCTGGAAGTCTTGGCGCTCGTCTTCGAACCGCATCGCGCGACGGCCGACGATGCCCTCGTGCGCCGCGCGGTGGCGGCGTCGATCGATCGGGTCACGCTGTCCAACGTCCTGCTGCAGCGGCAGGCCGAACCGGCGGCGGCGCTGCTGCCGTCGTGGCTGAGCGGATACGCGCCGATGTTCCAGACCGCAGCAGCGTCGTCGTCTTCGTCGCGCACATCGGCGGCCGCGCTTCCACTCGATCAGCGTCGGCTCACGTTGCGCGTCGATGCGGGCGATCCGGTGGCGCAGGCGATCGCCGAGCGTGCGGCGGTCGATGCCCGCGAAGCGGGAATCACCATCAAGGTGCAGGCGCCGGTCGGGCTGGCGCCTCGTCCCGACGTGCGCCTCGTGCGGATCCCCTTCGACGCGACGACGCCCGACCGGGCGCTGGCCGCCATCATGACGTCGCTCGGTGCGCGGGTGACGGCGCTCGCGACGAGCGAACGGGCGCCCGCAATCGGTGCGCCGGTCGAGGCGGTCTACCGCGTCGAGCGCGCGCTCGTGGAACGCGACGTGATCGTGCCGGTCGTTCATCTGCCGGCGCTCTACGGTCTGGGCGATCGCGTGGAATCGTGGAACGGACCGGTGGTGTGGCCGACCGGCGCATGGAATTTCGCCAACGTGTGGCTCCGCAGCGAGCTGATTCTCGAGAAAGCCGAGAAACCGGATCCGTCCCGTCAGCAATGACGCTGCGCACGCGCCTCTTCGCGCTCGTCAGCGCGGCGGTCGCCGTGACAGTCGTCCTCGCCACGTTCGCCGTGACCGCCAGCGCGCGCAGTGCGTTCGCGGCGGTCGACGCGCAGCGGACCGCCGCGCTCGTCGCCCAGTTCCGGCGCGAGTTCACGACCGAAGCGGATCAGATTGCCGCTCGCGTCGAACGTCTGGCGGTGAGCGATGCGGTGCTGCGCACGGCCAGTGACATTGCGCGGTCGCGCGCCGAGCGCGCCGCATACGTCGACGAGGCCTCGTCGATCGCCGCCTCGCAGGGATGGGACGTGCTCGATCTCGTCGCCGAGGACGGCACGATCGTCTCGTCCGCGCAGTGGCCGGCGCGCTTCGGCTATCGCCATCCATGGGCGACCGCGGCGAACGCCGGACGCGGCGCATTCCTTCAGGCCATCGAACTGCCGCACGAAATCGCCCTCGGACTCGTTGCGGTCCGCAAGGCGGGCGGTCGCGACGGCGGCGTGCTCGTTGCTGGCGGGCGACGGCTCGATCGCTCGTTTCTCCAGTCGCTCGTCCTGCCGGAAGGCACGCGTGCGCTGCTGTATCGCAACGTCGAGCCTGAAGTGTCGCGCCAGCAGCTCGTCGACGCATCCGGCCAGGTGGCCCAGTCGGCGCAGCTCGAGCCGCTCATCGCGCGCGTGCGGCAAAGCGGACGCGAAGCGGCAGAGACGATCGAGTGGCCCGACGGTCCTGAACGCGTCGCCGCGATTCCGCTGGCGGGCAACGATGGCGCCGTCCTCGGCGTGCTCCTCGTCGGCAGCTCGGGTCGCGATCTCGCGGCGCTCGTGTCGCGTATTCGATGGAGCGGGGTTGCGTTCGGTGCGCTCGGTCTGGCATTCGGCTTCATCCTCAGCTACATCGTCGCCGCCCGGGTGACGCGTCCCGTCGAGCAGCTGGCCGAGGCAAGCCACCGCGTCGCGAGCGGAGATTGGGACGTCAGGGTCGGTGACGTCCACGCGTCTGGTGAAATCGAAGAGCTGGCGCGAGCCTTCGACACGATGACGCGGCAGCTGGTCGATCAGCGGGAGCGCTTGATTCAAACCGAGCGCGTTGCGGCGTGGCGCGAGCTCGCGCGGCGGCTCGCGCACGAGTTGAAGAACCCACTGTTCCCGCTGCGCATCACGCTCGACAATCTGCGCCGTGCCAAAACGCTGGCCGGCGCCGAGTTCGACGAAGTCTTCGACGAGAGCCTGGCGACGATGACCAACGGGCTGGCCAATCTGAACACGGTGATCGGCCGCTTCAGCGACTTCGCGAGGATGCCGCCGCCCGAGTTCGCAACCGTCTCGCCGAACGAGGTGGTCCGGCAAAGCGTGCAGCTCTTTCGTGCGCAGCTCGAGGCGCCGAACCGGCCGGCGATCTCGTTGACCGTCGATCTCGACGACTCGCTCGGCCCCATCCGCGCCGACCCGGAGCAGCTCGGACGCGCGTTGCAGAATCTGCTGCTCAACGCCATCGACGCGATGCCGTCCGGCGGTGCGCTCTCGGTCCGCACGCGGCGCGCCGGCGAAGCGGTGCACATCGAGGTCTCGGACACCGGCGAAGGACTGACCGACGAGGAGCGCTCGCGATTGTTCACGCCCTATTACACGACCAAGCAGCACGGCACCGGTCTCGGCCTCGCCATCGTCCAGTCCGTCGTCGCCGATCACGAAGGCAAGGTGTGGGTCGAGAGCGAACGGGGCCGAGGCTCGACGTTTCACGTCGAGATACCGAGAGAGGGAAACTGAGTTGGACGGAGGAAACAGAGTTCACAAACGGAGCAACGGAGTAACGGAGGACGAACGGAGAGGAGTTTCTCCTCGTGCCGAAACGCAAAATGAAACGCCGAT
>DAIUKO010000048.1:0-32134 GCA_036848175.1 Vicinamibacterales bacterium
CCGGCGAACTTCCTCGACGTCGGCGGCGGCGCCAACGCCGAGCAGATCCGCAACGCGTTCAAGATCCTGATGTCGGACAAGAACGTGAAGGCGGTGTTGATCAACATCTTCGGCGGCATCCTCCGCTGCGACGTGCTCGCGCAAGGCGTCATCGCCGCGGTCAAGGACCTCGGCGTCCCGGTGCCGATCGTCATCCGCATGGAAGGCACGAACGTCGACGAAGGAAAGCGGCTGCTGAAGGAAAGCGGGATGAACTTCACGACAGCGGATTCAATGGACGAGGCCGCTAAGAAGGTCGTGGAACTCGCTGGTTAGCGACGACCGGCACGAAACGACGAAACAGGAAACCACGAAACACGAAACCACGAAACAAACCCTTGGCATTTCTTTTTTCGTGGTTTCGAGGTTTCTCGTTTCGTGGTTTCGCGTTCGTGGCCTGTTGGCGGTGATGAGAACGTATGTCGGTACTGATTGATAAATCGACGCGCTTGATCGTGCAGGGGCTCACGGGCCGTGAGGGAACGTTTCACGCCAAGCAGGCGGCGGCGTACGGAACCAAGGTCGTCGGCGGCGTGACGCCCGGGAAGGGCGGCACGACACACGAGGGCTGGCCGATCTTCGATACCGTGCGAGACGCGGTGAAGCAGACCGGCGCGAATGCATCGGTCATCTTCGTCCCGCCGCCCTTCGCCGCGGACGCGGTCATGGAAGCGGCGGACGCCGGCGTGGCGCTCGTCGTCTGCATCACGGAAGGCATTCCAGTCCTGGACATGATGCGGGCGATGACGTTTCTGGACGCGCATCCCACCACGCGCCTGGTCGGCCCGAATTGCCCCGGCATCATCGCGCCCGGAAAAGGGAAGGCCGGCATCATCCCGCACAACATCGTCAAGGAAGGGCGCGTCGGCATCGTCTCGAAGAGTGGCACGCTCACCTACGAGGCCATCCACCAGCTGACACGGCTCGGTATGGGGCAATCGACCTGCATTGGCATCGGCGGGGACCCGTTCATCGGGACGACCCACATCGATGCGCTGCAACTCTTTGCGGGTGATCCCGATACCGAGGCTGTGGTGATGATCGGCGAGATCGGCGGCAGTGCCGAAGAAGATGCCGCCGTCTGGATCAAAGCCCACTTCACGAAGCCCGTCGTCGCGTTCATCGCGGGTCAGACCGCGCCGCCAGGACGCCGGATGGGTCACGCGGGCGCGATCATCGCGGGCGGCAAGGGCACGGCGGCGGAAAAAATGGCCGCGCTCACGTCCGCCGGCGTGCACGTGGTGAAAAGTCCAGCCGATATGGGCAAGGCGATCAAAGACGTCCTTGCCAAGTGATATACTTTTCCGAATTGTCAATTCCCCTATCTTCATACGTTGTAAGGACTTGAGAATGTCATCGACAGATCTTGCCGTTCAGGAGCAGCAGGCCGCCTCGAATCGACAGCAGGTCGTCAACGATTTCAGCATTCAAATCGCCACGGTCAATGGATCGGGCAGCCAAACCGCGAACATGGTGCTGCTGCGATCGATCCTGTTGATGGGCGTGCCGGTCTCGGGCAAGAACATGTTCCCGTCGAACATCGCCGGTTTGCCCACGTGGTACACCATCCGCGCGAGCAAGCGCGGCTACATCGGCCGGAAGAAGGAAGTGGACTTCCTGGTCGCCATGAATCCCGAAACCGCGAAGGAAGACGTCCTCACCCTGGATCCGGGCGCCGCTGTCGTCTACGACGAGCCGCTGAAGCTGAAGGCACTCCGCAACGATCTCACGTTCTATCCGGTGCCGTTCGACAAGCTGGTCACGCCGGTCTGTCCCGATGCGAAGCTGCGCCGTCTCGTGCGCAACATGATTTACGACGGCATCCTCGCGAAGATCCTCGGCATCGACATGGCGCTGATGGAGAAGGCGCTGAACAAGCAGCTCGGGAAGAAGGGCAAGGCGATCGTTCTCAATCAGGGCGCGCTCAAGGCGGGCTGGGACTACGCGGAGGCGAATCTCGCGAAGCAGGACCCGTACTCGATCGAGCCGATGAACGAGACCAAGGGCAAGATCCTCATCGAAGGCAACGCCGCGGCGGCAATCGGCTGCATGATGGCCGGCGTCACCGTCGTCGCCTGGTATCCGATCACGCCATCGTCGTCGTTGTGCGAATCGCTCATCTCGTACATGAAGAAGTACCGGATCGACAAGGAGACCGGGAAGGCGACGTTTGCGATCGTCCAGGCGGAAGACGAGATTGCGTCGCTCGGTATGGTGATTGGCGCGAGTTGGGCGGGTGCGCGGTCGATGACGGCGACGGCCGGTCCGGGAATCTCTCTGATGGGCGAGTTCGCCGGTCTCGGGTATTACGCCGAGGCGCCGGCGGTCATCTTCGACGTGCAGCGCGTGGGACCGTCCACGGGCCTGCCGACGCGGACCGCACAGGGGGATCTGTTGCAGGCCGCCTTCCTGTCACACGGCGACACGAAGCACATCATGATCATCCCGGCGTCGGTCGAAGAGTGCTACGAGATGGCGCAGCAGGCCTTCGATCTCGCCGAGCAGTTCCAGACGCCGGTGTTCGTGATGATGGACCTCGATCTCGGCATGAACAACTGGATGGCGGACGCGTTCAAGTACCCGACCCAGCCGATCAACCGCGGCAAGATGCTCACCGACGAAGTTCTCAAGCGAATCGGCGAGTGGGGCCGCTACAAGGACGTCGACGGCGACGGGATTCCGTATCGCACGATCCCGGGCGATGGCATGCCGGTCTACTTCGCGCGCGGATCCGGTCACAACGCGAAAGGGCAATACAGCGAGCGGCCGGACGACTACGTCGAGAACATGGACCGGCTCGCGCGCAAATTCGAGACGGCGCGCACCTACGTGCCGGTGCCGGTGGTTCAACTGAATCCGAAGGCGAAGATCGGCTTCATCGGTTACGGCACGTCGCACTACGCCACCGAGGAAAGCCGCGATCAGCTGCGGGAAGAGATAAAGCTCGAAACGTCGTACTTCAGGCTTCGCGCCTATCCGTTCACGCCTGAGCTTGCGGCGTTCATCGACGCGCACGAGCGCCTGTACGTGATCGAACAGAACCGTGACGCCCAGCTGCTGCAGCTGATGAAGCTCGAGCTGACGCCGCAGCAGGTCACCAAGCTGCGCAGCGTCCTGCACTACAACGGTCTTCCGATCGACGCGCGCAGCATCACCGACGACGTGCTGTCGCAGGAAGGCTACGAAGTGGCGAGGAAAACGACCGCACGCATGAGCGCGGGGTCGGCGGGCGGCGAATAGAATTGAGGATTGAGGATTGCGGATTGCGGATTGATTGCGGATTGCGGATTGGTTGCGGATTGCGGATTGATTGCGGATTGGGGATTTGATCAACGGAACCTTACATATGGCCACTCCTCTCAAAGTGAATCGCATCGGGTTGGAACCTCAGGTCTACAAGGGCGGCAAGACGACGCTGTGCGCCGGATGCGGCCACAATGCGATTTCGGAGCGGATCATCGACGCGTTCTACGAGATGGGCGTTGATCCGCGGCAGGTCATCAAGCTGTCCGGCATCGGCTGCTCGAGCAAGAGTCCGGCGTACTTCCTCGGCGGGTCGCATGGCTTCAACGCGGTGCACGGGCGCATGCCGTCGGTCGGCACCGGCGCGATGCTCGCCAACAAGAAGCTGATCGCGATCGGTATCAGCGGCGACGGCGACACCGGGGCGATCGGGATCGGTCAGTTCGTGCACCTGATGCGGCGCAACCTGCCGATCATCTACATCATCGAGGACAACGGCTGCTACGGGCTGACCAAGGGCCAGTTCTCGCCGACCGCGGATCTCGGGTCGAAGCTCAAGACCGGCGTCGTCAACGATCTGCCGCCGATCGATACCTGCGCGCTCGCCATCGAGCTCGGCGCCACGTTCGTCGCGCGGTCGTTCTCGGGCGACAAGAAGCAGCTGCTGTCGCTGCTCAAGGCGTCGCTCGCGCACCGCGGCACCGTGATGCTCGACGTGCTCTCGCCGTGCGTGACGTTCAACGATCACGAGGGATCGACCAAGAGCTACGCGTACGTGAAGGATCACGACGATCCCCTCGAAGAAGTGAGCTTCGTACCCTTCTTCGAGGACATCAGCGTCGACTACGACCCGGGGACGACGCAGGAAGTCAAGATGCACGACGGTTCGAAGCTGTATCTGAGGAAGCTGGAAGAGAGCTACGACCCGACCGATCGGATCGGCGCGATGAAGCGGCTGCACGAAACCGCGCGCCGCGGCGAGTTCGCCACGGGTCTGATCTTCATCGAACCGGACCGCGACGACTTCCTCGAACAGCTCAATCTGATCGACGAACCGCTCGCGACGCTGCCGCTCGAGAAAGTCCGGCCGGGCCGGGAAGCGCTCGACGAGATTATGGAGTCGCTCCGCTAGACGCCCGTCTCGACTTGCGACGGCGGTGTGAATCTATCCCTGAGTCTCGTCCTCGTTTGCGCCAATAGCGTCCTCGGCAATCGCGACGGGATCGTCTGGGAGTCCTTCATCGTTGACTCCGTCCCCGTTCGGATTGCCTTGCTGCTCGTCGTAGGGGCGGTCGCCTTCGATCGCCCCTTTGTGAGCGTCCTGATCGTCGAGCTGTTTCATCGCCATGGGCGTCATGTGCGGCTCTCCAGTGGCTGAGTTAGCGGCTGCTATAATCGCCGGATGACCGAGCGGACGTTGGCGATCATCAAACCTGATGCCGTCGAACGGCATCTTGCCGGCAAAATCCTTCAGCGCATCGAGGACGCGGGATTCCAGATTCGTGCCATGCGGCTCGTCCGGCTGTCGAAACGGGAGGCCGAAGGCTTCTATGCCGTGCACCGCGAGCGCCCCTTTTTCAGCAGCCTGACTGAATTCATGTCGTCCGGCGCAGCAATCGTCATGGTGCTCGAGGCGCCGGATGCCATCAAGAAATGGCGGACGCTGATGGGCGCAACCGATCCGGCCAAGGCGGATCCCGGCACGCTGCGCAAGGATTTTGCCCAATCGATTGAGCGCAACGCCACGCACGGGTCCGACGCGCCTGACACCGCCGTGTATGAAATCGGCTACTTTTTCGCCGGGATTGAACTGAATTGAAGATCGGCGGTGGGTTGTGGGCAAGGCACTGGTCATCCTCGGTCTCGTCGTCGCCGGCCTTGGCCTGGTCATGATGCTCGGCGTTCCGCTGTTCCGCCTGCCGGGCGATTTCTACGTCAAGCGTGACAACTTCACCTTCTACTTCCCGCTCACGACGTCGATTGTCCTGAGCCTCCTCCTCACGCTGCTGTTCGCGCTGTTTCGACGATGAGTATTCGCCCCGACCACTGGATCAAACGGATGGCCGTCGAGCATCGGATGATCGAACCGTTCGTCGACGACCAGGTGCGCAGCGGTGTCATCTCCTACGGTGTTTCGTCGTACGGCTACGACGTGCGCGTCGGCGACGAGTTCAAGGTCTTCACCAACGTCTTCAACACGGTGGTCGATCCGAAGAATTTCGATCCGCGCTCGTTCGTCGACATCAAGGCCGACGTCTGCATCATCCCGCCGAACTCGTTCGCGCTGGCGAGCACCGTCGAGTACTTCCGGATTCCACGCGACGTCCTGACGGTGTGCCTCGGCAAGTCGACCTACGCGCGCTGCGGCATCATCGTCAATGTCACGCCGTTCGAGCCGGAGTGGGAAGGGCATGTGACGATCGAGATCTCGAACACGACGCCGCTGCCGGCCAAGATCTACGCGAACGAAGGGATCGCCCAGGTCCTGTTCTTTCAGACCGACGATGTGTGCACGGTCTCGTACAAGGACAAGAAAGGGAAGTACCAGGCGCAGCGCGGCGTCACGCTGCCGCGGCTGTAGATTCACAATTCTTATACACCGGTAATTATTATCAATTTGACTTCTGACCCCTCCGGCCTGTCTAATACGCCCTGCATGTCCTCGATTCCCGTCGTCGTCGTGTTTATTGGGCGCCTAGGCGCCAGCGGCTGACGGGTCCACGTCGAGCAAGGTTTCAGGGGCCGTCAACCGCAAGGGATGACGGCCTTTTTGGTGTACGGGCGGACGTTGGTCGTAGGGAGGGCCTTCAGGCCCTCGAGAGCAGGGTTATGCGAATCGGGTATCAAGGCGAACCGGGGGCGTTCAGCGAGGCGGCGGCGCGGCGCGCCGACGCCGAGGCGCAGCTCACGCCGTTCAAGAGCTTCGAGGAGGTGTTCGATGCCGTGAACGGCGGCGCCGTCAGCTACGGGGTGCTCCCGATCGAGAACTCGATCGGGGGGAGCATTCACCGCAACTACGACCTGCTCCTGTCGCACGAGCTGCCGATCGTCGGCGAAGTCGAACTGCCGGTCGTGCACCACCTGCTGGCGCTGCCCGGCGCCACGCTCGACGGCCTCAGGCGCGTCTACTCGCATCCGCAGGGGCTGGCGCAGTGCGAGCGCTTTCTCCGGACGCTGAAAGGCGTCGAAGTGATCGCGACCTACGACACCGCCGGCAGCGCGAAGATGGTCGCCGATTCGAACGCGTTCGACGCGGCCGCGATCGCCTCGGCGCGCGCCGGCGAAGTCTTCGGCCTCAAACCGCTCGCCTCGTCGATTCAGGATTTCGACGACAACATCACGCGCTTCATCGTCATCGGCCGCCGCCCGATGAAGAACACGGTCCCCGACAAGACGACCATCGTCTTTACGGTGACGAACGAGCCGGGCGCGTTGTTCAAGGCGCTGGCCACGTTCGCGCTGCGCGGCATCGATCTGACGAAGCTCGAGTCACGGCCGATCCCTGGCCGTCCCTGGGAATATCTCTTCTATGCGGATCTGGCGGCGTCGCGCGACAACCTGGCGTGCGCGCGCGCGCTCGGTCATCTCGCGGAGTTCGCGCCGACGCTGCGGATGCTCGGCTCGTATGCGAGCTGGAAATCGCGCGAGGAACGATCGCCGGATCCGTTCGAGGTGGTGTCGTGACAGACCACGTGAATGGCGGAAATCCTCTGACCTCCGGGCCGAGCCGCGCCGGCGCCCGCGCCATGTTCAAGGCGGTCGGCTTCACCGACAGCGATCTCAAGAAGCCGCTCATCGGCGTCGCCAACACCTGGATCGAGATCGGTCCGTGCAACTACCACCTCCGCGACCTCGCCGTGCACGTCAAAGACGGCATTCGCGCCGCCGGCGGCACGCCGATGGAGTTCAACACGGTCTCGATCTCCGACGGCATCACGATGGGGACCGAAGGAATGCGCGCCTCGCTCGTCAGCCGCGAGGTGATCACCGATTCGATCGAGCTCGTCGCGCGCGGCAACGGCTTCGACGGCCTCGTCGTGCTGGTCGGCTGTGACAAGACGATTCCGGCCGGCGACATGGCGCTCGCGCGGCTGAACATTCCCGGCCTCGTCCTCTACGGCGGATCGATTGCGCCCGGCACCTACGACGGCCACGACGTGACGATCCAGGACGTCTACGAAGCGATCGGCGCGCACGCCGCGGGGCGGATGAGCGACGCCGACTTGTGCCGGCTGGAAGATTCCGCGTGTCCCGGGGCGGGCGCGTGCGGCGGCCAATTCACGGCGAACACGATGGCCATCGCCAGCGAGTTCCTCGGCATCGCCGCGCTCGGCAGCGGCAGCGTGCCGGCGAACGACCCGAACAAGGCCGCGGTCGCACGCAAGACGGGCGAGCGCGTGATGGCGCTCGTCCGCGCCGCCATCAGACCGCGCGACGTGATTACGAAAGAGGCGCTCGAGAATGCAATTGCGTCGGTGGCGACGACCGGCGGATCGACCAACGCCGTGCTGCATCTGACGGCAATCGCGCACGAAGCCGGGCTGCAGCTGTCGCTCGGCGACTTCGATCGCATCAGCGCGGCCGTCCCGCTGCTGGCGGATCTCAAGCCGTCGGGGCGTTTCGTGGCAACCGATCTGCATGCGGCGGGCGGCAGCGCGCTGGTGGCGAAGCGGCTCCTCGACGCGGGCATCCTGCACGGTTCTGCGCGCACCGTGACCGGGCGGTCGATCGGCGAAGAAGCACGAGACGCCGTCGAGACGCCGGGTCAGGAAGTCGTCCGGCCGGTCGATCGCGCGTTGAAGAGCAGCGGCGGCCTCGTGATTCTGCGCGGCAGCCTCGCGCCCGACGGCGCCGTGCTCAAGATCTCCGGCGCAAACCGCATGCAGCATCGCGGTCCGGCGCGCGTCTTCGACAGCGAAGAAGCCGCTTTCGATGCCGTGCAGCATCAGCGCATCAAACCGGGCGACGTCGTCGTCATTCGTTACGAAGGGCCGAGCGGCGGACCGGGGATGCGCGAGATGCTCGCGGTGACCGGCGCGATCGTCGGCGCCGGCCTCGGTGAATCGGTGGCGTTGATCACCGACGGGCGATTCTCGGGCGCCACGCGCGGATTCGCGGTCGGCCACATCGCACCCGAGGCGTCGCGCGGCGGACCGCTCGCCGCGGTGCGCGACGGCGACATCATCGTCATCGACGCGGCGAATCGGAAGATCGACATCGAGCTCGCGGACAGCGAGGTGAAGCAGCGTCTGGCGTCGTGGAAAGGTCCGGCGCCGCGCTACACGAGCGGTGTCCTCGCGAAGTACGCGAAGTTGGTGTCGTCGGCGGCGAATGGTGCAGTGACCGGATGACGACATTGCGGATTGAGGATTGCGGATTGCGGATTTATTGACGATTGAATCGGCAATGAATCCGCAATTGGCCGATTGTGGATTTATTGATGATTCAATCCACAATAAATCCGCAATCCGCAATCCTCAATCCGCAATGCTCAGAGGAATCTATGAAGACTGGTGCGCAGATCTTGTGGGAAGCGCTGGTGCGCGAAGGGGTGACCGATGTGTTCGGCTATCCCGGCGGCGCGATCCTGCCGGCGTACGACGCGATGCTCGCGTATCCGATCCGTCACATTCTCGTCCGCCACGAGCAAGGTGCGACGCACATGGCGGACGGGTACGCGCGCGCGAGCGGGAAGGTCGGCGTCGCCGTTGCGACTTCCGGTCCGGGGGCGACCAACATGGTCACCGGCATCGCCACCGCGATGATGGACAGCTCGCCGATCGTCTGCATCACCGGTCAGGTGGGCAGCAAGCTGATCGGATCGGACGCGTTCCAGGAAACCGACATCACCGGCATCACGCTGCCGATCACCAAACACAACTACCTCGTCACGCGCGCCGAAGACGTCGCGCCGGCGGTGCTCGAGGCGTTCGCGGTCGCGCGTTCGGGACGGCCCGGGCCGGTGCTCGTCGACATCACCAAGGACGCCCAGCAGGCGAGCTGCGAAGTGGATTGGGACGCCGCGCAGCCGAACCTCACCGAAGCGTTCGACGATGCGCTGCCCGGCGACGGCGATTATCGCGAAGCGGTGGCGTTGATCAACGCCGCCGAGCGGCCGCTGATTCTCGCCGGCCACGGCGTGATGTTGTCGGGGGCCGAGCATGAGGTGATCAAGCTCGCCGAGCAGGCGAACATTCCGATTGCCGTTACGCTGCTCGGCATCGGCGGCGTCGCCGCCTCGCATCCGTTGAACCTCGGCATGATGGGGATGCACGGCGAGGCGTGGGTCAACCACGCGATCCAGGAAGCCGACCTGCTGATCGCGCTGGGCATGCGCTTCGACGATCGCGTCACCGGCAACCTCAAGACCTACGCGCCGACCGCCCGCAAGATTCACGTCGACATCGATCGCGCCGAGTTGAACAAGAACGTCCGCGTCGACGTGGCGATCGCGAAGGATCTGCGGGGCGCGCTGCTCGAATGGCTTCCGCACGTCACGCGGGGCGATCGCGTGGCGTGGCTGGGGCGGATCGATTCGCTCAAAGGCGATTCGGCCGTCCGCGACATCCAGCAGCTGCCGGACGATGGTCACCTCTACGCCGCGCACGTCATCAACGATCTGTGGCGCTTCACCGAGGGCAAGGCCATCGTCGTGACCGACGTCGGCCAGCATCAGATGTGGGAAGCGCAGTACTACAAGCACGAGCGGCCGCGGTCGCTGATCACGTCGGGCGGCCTCGGCACGATGGGCTTCGCGCTGCCGGCGGCGATCGGCGCGAAGGTCGCGTGCCCGGAGTCCGAGGTCTGGGTCGTCGTCGGCGACGGTGGATTCCAGATGACGATGGCGGAGCTCGCGACGATCGCGCAGGAGCAGCTCGACGTCAACATCGCGATCATCAACAACGGCTATCTGGGGATGGTCCGGCAGTGGCAGGAGTTCTTCTACGGCAAGCGCTACGCGGCGACGCCGCTGGTGAATCCGAACTTCGCAAAGCTGGCCGAAGCATTCGGGATCGCGGCGACGACGGTGACCAAGCGGAGCGACGTCGCGGATGCGGTCCACGCCGCGCGCCGAGTCCCGCGCGCCGCGCTGATTGACTTCAAAGTCGAACAGGAAGACTCGGTCTACCCGATGGTGCCGGCCGGCGCCGATCTCCACAAGATGATCCGCAGGCCGTCGCCAATCGTGGAGACCGCAGCGGATTGAACCACGAAAGGTCACGAAACCACGAAACCACGAAACCACGAAAATACGAAACCACGAAAATACGAAAAGGAATTGTATTTCTGAGGTTTGGATTTCGAAGTTTCGTGGTTTCGTGGTTTCGAAGTTTCGTGGGCGCCTGACCGAAGGTGAAACAGATGCTCCATACGTTCGCGGTCTACGTCGAAAACAAGCCCGGTGTTCTCAACCGCGTGGCGTCGCTGTTCCGGCGCCGTGCGTTCAACATCGAATCGCTGACGGTCGGCCACACGGAGACGCCCGGCCTCTCGCGGATGACCGTCGTCGTCGACACCGACGAATACGGCGCGCGGCGGCTCGAGGCGCACCTGCACAAGCTGGTGCCGGTTCGCCGTGTGGACAACATCACCACGGCGCCGTCGATCTCGCGCGACCTCGCATTGATAAAGGTTGCGGCCACCGGCGACGCCCGCACCCACGTCATGCAGCTCGTCGACGTCTACCGCGCGCGGATCGTCGACGTCAGCCCCGAGTCGCTCGTCATCGAGACGACAGGAACCGAAGACAAGATCGACAGCCTCGTCGAAGTCCTGCGGCCGTACGGCGTGGTCGAGATGGTGCGAACCGGACGCGTCGCCATGGTGCGCGGCCTTGCGCCGACGCCGCGCCTCGGCGTCCCGCGCGATGCGCCGAAGACCGACGTCGGCGGCGACGTCAGCAACTGCTCGGTGTAAAAGAGTCTGCGGCGATGGCGGCGGCCGCACGCGAGAGATAAAGAAAAGAGGATAGATGGCCACGATGTTCTACGACAAGGATGCGGACCTCTCGCTCATTCAGGGCAAGAAGGTGGCGATCATCGGCTACGGGTCGCAGGGCCACGCGCACGCGCTGAATCTGCAGGACAGCGGCGTCGGCGTCCGCGTCGGCCTGCCGTCGACCAGCCGCTCGCGCGACAAGGCGCGCGCCGCCGGGCTGACGGTCGGCGAGGTCCGCGACGTGTCGCAGTGGGCCGACGTCGTGATGATCCTCATTCCCGACACCGCGCAGGGCAAGGTGTACCGCGAAGAGATCGAGCCGAACCTCCAACCGGGCAACATGCTGATGTTCGCGCACGGCTTCAATATCCGTTTCGGCACGATCACCGTGCGGCCGGACGTCGACGTCGCGATGGTCGCGCCGAAGTCGCCGGGACATCGCGTGCGCGAGCTGTTCGTCGAAGGCGCCGGCACGCCGGCGCTGATCGCGATCCACCAGGACGCGACCAGCCGGGCGCGCGCGCTCACCTTGTCGTACGCGAAGGGCATAGGCGTCACCCGTGCCGGAGTTCTCGAGACCACGTTCGCCGAAGAAACGGAAACCGATCTCTTCGGCGAGCAGGCGGTCCTCTGCGGCGGCGTCAGCGCGCTCATCAAAGCGGGCTTCGACACGCTGGTGGAGGCGGGCTACCAGCCGGAGATCGCCTACTTCGAGTGCCTGCACGAGTTGAAGCTGATCGTGGATCTGATCTACCAGGGCGGCCTGAACTACATGCGCTACTCGGTGAGCGACACCGCCGAGCACGGCGACTACACCGGCGGTCCCAAGATCGTCACCGAGGAAACGCGCCGTGCCATGCGGCAGATCCTCGACGACGTGAGAAGCGGCAAGTACGCGGAGGGCTGGATCGCCGAGAACGAAAAGGGACGCCCGTGGTTCAACGAGGCGCGAACCGCGGAGCGAAACCTGCTGATCGAACAGGTCGGCGCACGCCTCCGCCAGTTGATGCCGTTCCTGAAGCCGGTCGCGACGGCCGAGACCGTCGCCACACGCTGACCGAACTATTTCTCGAGGTACGCGTTCATCCCGATCGCGAACGACCAGAACGATCCGTTCGTGAAGGCCAACGGCGAGCCGAAGTCTGGCACTCTGTGGTAGAGCACTTCGGCTGTGACCGCGCTCCGGCGCGTTTCGAAGAATTCGAATCCACCACCGACGTTCAGGCCAGCGTGTGTCTGGCTGGCCCGAACCGTCGATCGCGATGAGACAACGCGCTCGACCGCGTACCGGTACACGCCGGCGCCACCCGTGACGTACGGGTGCGACGCACCCGTTTCCCATCTGTAGACGATGTTCCCGGCGACGTGAAGCGGGTGAACCGAGCCGACGAGACCCTGCAATGGCTCGAGGTTCCACCATGCCACGCCGACCTGCGCCCGCACCGCGACGCGCGGCGTGACGGCTGCTTCGACGTTGCCGCTGAGCGCCAGGCTGTTCGTGAAGCTGTCGTCGGCCGGCACGTCCACGTTCAGTGACGCACCGGCGGTCAACGTGCCGGGGTCGGGCGCGTGCCGCTGAGCCTGAACCGGCGCGGCCGCAAGGCACGCGGCGCATGCGAATCCCAGCCGTATCATCGGCTTCATGACGCGCCGGTAGCAACGCGAGTGCCGGCGTCCGCGCTTGACCGTTAAACGAATGGGATGGTAAAACTTGCACCGTTCTCGACTGTTCTGGTGCCGCTCAGATCCCCCATGACATGGATAAGCTGATCGAGCGCGAAGCCGCGACTCGAAACCGACTGACCGCCGCGCCCGCTCTGGCCGTTCAATTCTTTTTGATCCCATTGGCCGTTGTCGCGATCACGGTCCTCGTGTACGTCGGCTTCCGATCGCTGCTGACCGACGCGCGGTCGCCCCAGGACTACCTCACCGAGATTCAACGCGGCGGCTCGGATCGCCGCTGGCCGGCGGCCTACGAATTGTCCCGGTTGATGGCGGACCCCAAGGTCCGCGCCGACGCGACGCTGGCGCCGTCGCTCGTCAAGGCCTTCGAGGAATCGAAAGGCGATCCGCAGGTCCGCCGCTATCTCGCGCTGGCGATCGGCCGGCTCGATCCGCCGCTGCCGGCCAATGCCGTGGCCGATCTGACGCAGGCGCTCGACGATCCCGACAGCGAAACGCGCATCAGCGTCATTTGGGCGCTCGGATCGTCGGGCGATCCGGCGGTCGTGCCGCGCCTCATGCCGCTCTACACTGCGCCGGACGCCGACCCCGGCATCCGCAAGATCGTCGTCTACGCGCTCGGCGCGCTGCCTGGCGACGCCCAGCTGCCGGTTCTTCGCACGGCGCTTCAGGATTCTGCACACGACGTTCGCTGGAATGCCGCGGTGGCGCTGGCAAGGAAAGGGCAGCACGACGGCGTGCCGGTGCTGCGGCAGATGCTCGATCGTGAATATGTCGAACAAGCGGTCAAGCGCGAGGTGCGCCAGGACGACGATCAGGATCCGATCGCGGACGTGATGATCAGCGGACTGCGCGCCGCCGCTGCGCTCAAGGACGAGTCGCTCAAGCCGGCGGTGACGACGCTGAGCGAGAGCGATCGCAGTATGAAAGTACGTTCGGCGGCGATCGAGGCACTGAAAGTGATCGGATAAAAAGATGGCTGACGACACAAAAGTCGAAGGGATAGAACCGAGCGCGCCGCCGACTGGCGCGAATCCGGCCGCGACGCCGCAGCACACCATGAAGCCCGGCGGCGACGCGCCGGCGGCCGCGGCCGCTGCCGCCGCGACCGGCGCGAAGCCGGCAGCCCCGGCCGCAGCGGCGGCTGCCGCCAAGCCGGCCGCACCGGCGGCTGCCGCGCACGCGGCGCGTCCCGCGCCCGCGCCGCGGCCTCCGGCCGCGCCGATTCCGGATCTCGCCGGCAAGACGACGACCGCGGCATCGACCGGTGGCGCTGCCGCGGCAAAGGCGCCGACCGCAACCGCAGCGAAGGCGACGACCCGCGATCCGGACGACACCTCGCCGCTGCTGACGCGACGCGCCTGGATCGGCCTCGCGTGGGGTGCGTTCTCCGCCGCCTCGGCGGCGGCGCTCGCCGCGACCGGCCGGTTCATGTTCCCGAACGTGCTCAACGAACCGCCGCAGCAGTTCAAGGCGGGTTTCCCCAACGAGTACGGCATGGGCGTCGACGAGCGGTGGAAAGAGAAGTTCGGAGTCTGGCTCGTGCGCGTGCCAGAGGACATCGTCGCGCACGCGAGCGGGTTCTACGCCCTCATCAGCACGTGCACGCACCTCGGCTGCACGCCGAACTACCTCTCGGCAGAGAACAAGTTCAAGTGCCCGTGCCACGGCAGCGGCTTCCGGACGACGGGGATCAATTTCGAAGGGCCGGCGCCGCGTCCGCTCGAGCGCGCGCGCGTCGTGCTGTCCGACGACGGACAGATCCTCGTCGACAAGAGCCGGCACTTTCAGTACGAGCTCGGACAGTGGGCGGATCCTGAAGCGTTCTTGAAGGCGTGAGAAAACTATGAACCACGAAGGACAGGGAGGACGCGGAGGCTCAATCCGGTAAGCAACAAGATCATTCCTCCGTGTCCTCTGTGTCCTCCGTGGTGGAGAGTTTCAAACCGTATGGCAGAGACCAAGACAGTCGCTCCGAAAGAAGGCGCCGCCACTCAGTTCTGGAACTGGCTGACCGAGACGCAGGTCTGGAAATCGATCTTCCGGCACGATCGGCCGAACAGCGATCGGACGCGCGTGCTGGTGATGCTGTCGAACGTCTTTCTGCATCTGCATCCGGTGCGGATCCGGAAGTCGGGCGTGAAGCTGCGCTACACGTGGTGCATGGGCGGCCTCAGCTTCTTCCTCTTCCTCGTGCTCACCTTCACCGGCCTGCTGCTGATGTTCTACTACCGGCCGACGCTCGAGTACGCCTACACCGACATCGTCGGCCTGCGCGAGCACGTGCCGCTCGGCATCATGCGCGAGATGCACCGCTGGGGCGCGCACGCGATGGTCATCACCGTGTGGCTGCACATGTTCCGCGTCTTCATGACCGGATCGTACAAGCCGCCGCGCGAGTTCAACTGGTCGGTCGGCGTGATCATGCTCGTGCTGACGCTGCTGCTGTCGTTCACCGGCTACCTGCTGCCGTGGGATCAGCTGGCCATCTGGGCGATCACGGTCGGCTCGAACATGGCGCGCGCGACGCCGTTCCTCGGCCACGAGGGTCCGGGCGCGGCGCTGCTCCGTCTCGGCGACGTCCCGCTGATTCACTCGGCCGACGACGCGCGGTTCGCGCTGCTCGGCGGAACGTTCGTCGGCGAGGGAGCGCTGCTGCGGTTCTACGTCCTGCACTGCGTCGGCCTGCCGCTTGGCATCGCGGTGCTGATGGCAGTCCATTTCTGGCGCGTCAGAAAAGACGGCGGCATTTCCGGGCCGCTCTAGCAACGCTCGAGACTTGAGACTTTGAGGAGAGCATGGGTTTCATCAAGGGACTCATAAACGCACTCGCCGATCCGAAGTATTTCTTCGTCCTGGCGGTGCTGTCGCTGGTCGTCCTGGTGTGGAAGCGTGACCGGATTGCGTCGAATGCGGTCGGCTACGGGTTGCTCGGCCTGCTGGGGTTGTTTTTCGTCTTCGGCATCTTCGATCCCAACTTCAGGCTGATCGTCACCAAACCCGACAACGTGCCGATCGTCGGCCTCATCTTCCTGCTGGTCTTCTTCACCTGGTACTCGATGCGCGAGGCGGTGCTGAACGATCTCCGCATCGGCGAAGGAAAGGGACCGATCGAGAAGGAAGAAGCGGACCGTGTGTGGGTGTGGCCAGACCTCGTCTACACGGAGATGATCTCGTTGATCGTCTGCTCGATCGTCCTGATCGTCTGGTCGATCCTGCTGAAGGCGCCGCTCGAGCAGCCGGCGAATCCGGCGAACACGCCGAACCCGTCGAAGGCCCCGTGGTATTTCCTCGGCCTGCAGGAGATGCTCGTCTACTTCGATCCGTGGCTTGCCGGCGTCGTCCTGCCCAGCTTGATCATCGTCGGACTCATCTGCATTCCCTACATCGACAAGAATCCGAAGGGCAACGGCTATTACACGTTCAACGAGCGGAAAGCGGAGGTCACGATTTTCCTCTTCGGCTTCGTGATTCTCTGGGCGTCGCTGATCGTGCTCGGGACGTTCCTGCGCGGGCCGAACTGGAACTTCTTCGGACCCTTCGAATTCTGGGACATCCACAAGCTCGCGGCGCTGACCAACGTGAACCTGTCGGAGTACATCTGGGTCCGTGGATTCCGCACGGCGCTGCCGACCAACTGGCTGGTCCGCGAAATATTCGGCATCGTGCTCGTGCTGGCTTACGTCTTTGCGCTGCCGGTGATCCTCGCCAGGGGCGTGTTCAAGGCGTACTACGAGAAGCTCGGCGGGCCGCGCTACTTCGTGACGGTGTTCCTGTTCCTGATGATGATGTCGCTTCCGGCGAAGATGCTCGCGCGATGGATCTTCAACCTGAAGTACATCGTGGCGATCCCGGAGATCTTTTTCAACATCTGACGGCAGGTCTGAACGCCTGCGCTACAGGTGATGAGCAGCCATGGCTGAAAAAAAAGGCGTTGGACACGCGTACAACGTCGACTTCCTGAACGTCGTCTTCGCGGCGTCGAGCCTGTTCCTCTTCCTGTCGGTGGTCTGGATGGTGTGGGACGACTACGACCGCGAATGGAAGAACACGCAGCGGCAGTTCGCGCAGCTCGAGTACCAGGTGACGCAGGCGCAGCTGCAGGCGGCGGGCCGCGCCGTGGATCGCAACAAGGTCGGGCAGCTCGAGTCGCAGCAGAAGGCGGCCGAGCAGAACGTGACCGCGAACAAGGCCAAGGTCGACGAGCTCGAGAAAAAACTCAAGGACGCGGACACGAATCTGTACCGCGCGACGCTGGACTTCCAGTACGCGAAAGCCACCTACGACCAGGACCGCTACGACTTCGAGGCCTCGCGCGCGGCCGGCGCGTCGAACGCGGCGAAGAAGGGACAGGCCGTCGAAGAGGAAGGGCGGAAGCTGAACGAGCTGGACCTGGCGCGGCAGAAGGCCGAAGCCGAAAAGGCGGAGATCCAGAAGCAGCAGGCGCAGTACACGGGCCAGGTCGCGAGCGTCGGCAAACAGATCGAAGAGCTGCACGCCGAGCAGAACCGGCTGCGCAAGCGGCTCGGCGTCGTCGCGCCGAGCGCGCTGAAGGACTACTTCCGCAACGCGCCGCTGCTCGACTTCATGGCGCCGACCATCAAGATTCAACAGGTCATCCTGCCGAACGTCGTCGACGACGTGAACTTCATCCGCGTGCCGAAGATGGATCGCTGCCAGACCTGCCATCTGGCGATCGACAAGAAAGGGTACGAGAAATATCCGCAGCCCTTCACCACGCATCCGAAACTCGAGCTGTACCTCGGCGGCAACTCGCCGCATCCGATCGACCGGACCGGCTGCACCGCGTGCCACGAGGGCATGGGACAGTCGGTCAGCTTCCGCGACGCCGCGCATGCGCCGTCGAACGACAAGCAGAAGGAAGAGTGGGAGAAGAAGTACCACTGGGAAGAGCCGCACCTCTGGGACTACCCGATGCTGCCGGTGAAGATGACGGAGGCGTCGTGCGCCAAGTGCCATCGGCAGAACATCTACATTCCGAACGCCGAGAAGCTGAACGTCGCCTATGCGACCTATGAGCGCGCCGGATGCTACGCCTGCCACAAGACGAAAGGCTTCGACGTCAACATCCGCAAGCCCGGTCCGATCCTCACGAAGATCGATTCCAAGCTCACGCAAGACTGGGTGAAGAACTGGATCCGGAACCCGCGCGCCGTGAAGCCGACCACCTGGATGCCGCGCTTCTGGTACAACTCGAACAACAACGCGCCCGAGGACGCCGTACGCAACGAGGTCGAGATCAACTCGATCGCCGCCTACCTGTTCGCGAATGCGGAGAAGCACGAGTTCGCCGTGAAGAACCCGCCGCACGGCGACGCCAAGGCCGGCGAGGAGATCGTCAAGTCGATCGGCTGCATGGGCTGCCACGTCGTCGGCGAAGGGAAGCGATCGGAAATCGGGCCGCGCCGCACCTTCGGGCAGCCGCTCGAGAACATCGGCAACAAGACGACCTACGAGTGGATCTACAACTGGGTGCGCGATCCAAAGCACTACAGCCCGGCGACGTTCATGCCGAATCTCCGCCTCACCGACGCGCAGGTGGCGGACGTCGCGACCTACCTCACATCGCTCAAAGGTCCTGCCGGCGACCCGGCGAAGGCGACGCCCGATGCGAAGGTCGCCGACGACGTGCTGCTCGACTACCTGAAGAACGTGATGCCCTTCGAAGACGCGAAGGCGCAGCTCGCGAAGTGGAGTCCGGAGCAGCGCCAGCTCGAGCTCGGGCAGCGCGTGATCGGCCGCTACGGCTGTTTCAGCTGCCACGACATCAAGGGCTTCGAGAAGGCGCAGTCGATCGGAACGGATCTCTCGGAGGAAGGCAGCAAGCTGGTGACGCGTCTCGACTTTGCGTTCATCACCGACATCCCGCACACGTCGAAGGGCGCGTGGTTCCGGGCCAAGCTGCACGATCCGCGGGTCTTCGACAAGGGCCGCGTGCTGCTGCCGCTCGAAAAGCTCCGCATGCCGAACTGGGACTTCAGCGACGACGAAATCGATCGGCTGCAGACGGCGATCATGAGCTTCCAGCGCGAGATTCAGCCGGCGGCGGCGCTGCCGGCGCGGTCGGCGCGCTACGACTACCAGGTCAACGGCCGCACGCTGGTGCATCGCCGCAACTGCGTCGGCTGCCACGTGATCGAAGGCGACGGAGGCGACTTCCTGAAACTGGTCGCGGACAATTCGCTCGGGCCGCCGCTGCTGACTCCGGAGGGCGCGCGCGTGCAGCCCGATTGGCTCTACGCGTTCCTGCGCGGACCGATCACCATCCGTCCGTGGCTCGCGGTCCGCATGCCGACCTTCGGCCTCGACGATCAGAATCTGAACGGCGTGATCAATTACTTTGGCGCCGTGTCGAACAAGCTGGGGTCGTTCCACACGCCCGAGATCGTTCGCACCTCGGCAAGCACGGACGGCGCCGGGAAACAGCTGTTCGAGCTACTGAAGTGTCAGCAGTGCCACGTGCTCGGGTCGATCCCGAAGGATCAGCCGACGTCGAATCTGGCGCCGGATCTCCGCATGACGCCCGAGCGCCTGAATCCCGACTGGATTATGGATTGGTTGAAGCGGCCGTCCGACATCGTGCCGGGCACGCGCATGCCGGCGTTCTGGCCCGACTATCCGAAGTCGTTCTACCCGCATTTGAACGGCGATGCGGAAGCGCAGATTCGCGCGATTCGCGATCATCTGATGACGTTCCGCGGCGGGCCGAGCCCGAAGACGAACGGGGCAGCGAAGACGGCGAACAACAACTAAGCCGGGGCGGCCGTTACGAAATCTTGACGGCCGTCGTCGCGGAGCGTAGTGTGCGCTGCATCAGGAGGAGCAGATGCAGCGTGCACTGGTCGCGTCTCTCGTCGCCCTCTCAGTACTCCTTCCGCAGTTTGCAACAGCCCAGACTGGCGACGGCAGCCTGAGAGGCTACGTCAAAGACGAGCAGGGCGGCGTGCTGCCCGGCGTCACCGTCACTGGCACCAGCCCCGCGCTGCAGGCGCCGGTCGTCGGCGTGACCGACAGCACCGGCTACTATCGGCTCAACAACCTGCCTCCTGGTACATTCACCGTCGCCGCCGAGCTCGCCGGCTTTTCGACGACGCGCCGTGAAGGGATCGTGATCCGCGCCGGACTCACGTTTACGGTCGACATCGAGATGAAGGTCGGTGCGCTGTCGGAGACGATCACCGTCGCCGGCGATTCACCGATGATCGAGACCAGCAAGCCGACGAGCACGCTGAACATGGACGGCGAACTGCTGCGCGCCGCGCCGGTGACGTCGCGGCGGTTGTTCAGCGATGTACTCGACGTCGCGCCCGGTGTCGGTTCCCGCAACGTCGACGACGGCGTCGGCCGGCGCGCCTACTACTTTCACGGCTCGCACATCTACGCGCACGCGTTTCAGCTCGAAGGCGCGCCGGCGTCCGCGTACATCGACGCCGCGGCGCACTCGATGGGAATGGGCGGCGACACGATTCAGGATGTCGAAGTGAAGCTCGGGGGCATGGATGCGTCCGCGCCGTCGAGCACCGGCGTGGTGATGAACATCGTCACGCCGAGCGGCGGCAACACCTTCAAGGGATCGCTCGCCTATTCCTATCAACCGCTCTCGTGGAACAGCGACAACACCAAAGGCGGCGCGGCGCCCGGCGGGCTGCCGACGTATCAGGCGGTGAACCAGACGGACGTGACGCTCGGTGGACCGCTGATGAAGGACAAGCTGTGGTTCTTCGGGACCTATCGCTATGCCGATCTGATCAACGGCATCAGCAGGAACGACGACGATCTCGCGCGTCTGCTCGCGTTCAATCCCAACTTCGTCCCGTTCGACAACACTTCGAAGAGCCATCAGCCGTACATCAAGCTGACGAGCGCAGGCAACCCGAACCAGCAGCTGTCGGGTTTCTGGCAGTACGACCGGAACCGGTTTACCGACGCGCGCGAACGCGAAGAAACTCCCGGCATCAACACGCGCGGCGCCGGTGGATCGCTCTATCAGGTCAAACTGAACTCGGTGTGGACGCACCGGCTGACGACGCAGTTCTCCGGTTCCTACAACAACAAGGGCGGTGCGGCCGAAGACACCTATAAGGACTGGAAGGGATCCGGTCCGCAGGTCGAGGTATATCAGAGTACCGTCATCAGCGGCGGCCGTCCGACTGGCAGCGGCTCCGCGCTCGTGACGATGGACAACGCGCAGACGCAGAGCATCCAGCCGTCCTGGATGTGGGTGTTCCGCGGCGACCTCACCTACTACCGCGACGGGTGGGCCGGCTCGCACGAGTTCAAGACCGGGATCTGGGCCGCGCCGGTGCTCGCGCGCGACGTCCTCAGCCGAACGTTGAACGACGGCTTCATCCTCGAACGCCGTGTCCAGCGCGATCCGAACAATCCCGCAGCCGGCCTCGTGCCCTTCTATCGGCGCTACGAGAGTCCAGCCGAAACGTTGACGACGGCGGCACGGGATCGGGACTACGCGCTCTACGCGCAGGATTCCTGGAAGCCGAACGCACGAATGACGGCGAACGTCGGCGTCCGCGTCGACTTCGTCCGCCGCTTCGACGACATCTATCAGGTCGAGCGGATGAACAGCACGAACGTCGGTCCGCGACTGGGACTCGCGTATCTCCTCACCGCGGACGCGCGCAACGTGGTGCGCGTCTTCTACGGACGACTGATCGAGCAGGTGAACGGGCGCGATCCGATCACGACCTACAGTCCGTTCGCGCAGCCGTCGCAGCGCGAACGACGCGAGTTGTTCGACGCGAATGGCGACGGCGTTTTCGAGCTGACCAACCTCACGCCCGCCGGTTCGCCGCGGCTGAGCGCGCTCGCCTTCGATCCGAACGTGCATCAGCCGTTCGTCGACGAGTTCGTCGTTGGCTACGCGAAGCAGTTCAAAGGGCAGATCAGTCTGGATCTCTCGGCGACGCGGCGCGCGTTCAAGGACGGCTACGGCGAGATCGACATCAACGGCTTCTATCCGAGCGGGCCGAATCAGCCGTTCGGCGGCTTCGGCAAGGTCGATCCGAACCGCGGTCTGGTGATGCAGCAGACCAACGCGACGTGGACCGACGTGATGGTGACCGATTTCGAAGCGGTACTCGCGAAGAACATGTCGCACAACTTCCAGGCGATCCTGACGGCGACGCGTCAGTTCCAGCACCTCGACGGGACCTGGAATCCGACCGATGCCGCGCGATTCATCCAGCCGGACGCGTTTCCAAACAACCGCGATCTGTCGCGGCATCTGTTCGGCAACGGCGACGACACCAGCCTCGATGGCGGTGGACGTGAATCGGGCGTCGCCTACCGGCCCTATTCAGTGCGCATGGCCGGCCAGTATCTCGCGCCGAAAGGCATCAGGATCGCAGGCAGCTACGTCATTCAGGCGGGCGGATATCTCGGGCCGGTGCTGATTTCCGCGGCGGCCGATCCGATCTTCGGCCCGGGTCAGATTCGGCTCGCCAACGGCACCACGCAGCCGAATCCGCTGGCGACGGCGTGGCGATTCGCGTACCCGACGCGCAGCGAAGGACAGGTGCTGAACGAAGCGACCCGCTATCTGCAGATGAACGTCGGCCGTGACTTCTCGCTGGGCGGGCAGCGCCGCGTCGAGGCGCAACTCGGCATCTTCAACGTGTTCAACACCGGCGCGCACACGCAGTGGAACGACGGCGCGAACGTTCTGAACGGACCGCTGTACTTGTCGCGGTTCAACCGCCATCCGCCGCGCGCGTTCCAGTTGTCGTTCCGATACAAGTTCTGAGAAGCCCGAAGGGATTCGGGGTTCGGGATTTGGGATTTGATGGCGGCTCCTTCACCCGCGGTGCGCGCTTTCCGTCTTGACTGTCTCTGACACGCAGCGTAGTGTGCCGTCCACTAGGAGGGCACGGATGCAGCGTGGTCTGGGTGTCTTCATTCTTCTCGTCGGAACTCTCCTGCCTGCGGTCTCTCTGGCGCAATCCGGACAGGGAAGTCTCAATGGCTACGTCAAGGACGAACAGGGCGCCGTGCTTCCCGGCGTGACGGTCACCGCCACCGGCTCGGAGATTCTGACGCCTGTCGTGGCGGTCACCGACAATGCCGGCTTTTATCGGCTGCAGAACCTCCCGCCCGGCACTTTGACGATCAGCGCCGAGCTCCCCGGCTTCGCCTCGTTCAAGCGCGAAGGCATTCTCATGCGCGCCGGCAGTACGTTCACCGTTGATATCGAGCTGAAGATCGGTGCGCTCGAGGAGACCGTGACGGTCGCCGGCGAGTCGCCGATGGTGTCCACCGGCATCCCGACCAAGACCCTCACCGTTGAAGGCGACCTGCTGCGTTCGGCGCCGATCAGCTCGCGCCGCGCGTTCAGCGACGTGCTCGACATGGCGCCTGGCGTGAACTCGCGAAACTCTGACGGCGCGAGCGGACAGCGGATGTACTACTTCCACGGGACCACGCTCTTCGCGACCGTGATTACGCTCGAGGGTCAGCCTGCCGGCACGTACAACGATGCGGCGGCGTTTCAGATCGACATGGGGACCGAGACCGTCGCCGACGCGGAAGTGAAGCTCGGCGGCGTCGACGCGAGCTCGCCGACCGGCACCAGCGTCGTGATGAACATCCTGGCGCCGCGCGGCGGCAACCTGCTGAAGGGATCGGTGCAGTACGAAGGCGCGAAGTTCGACTGGAACAGCGACAACACGCAGAACAGCGTCGCACCAGGCGGGACACCGACGAGCCAGTCGATCAACCAGTGGGACGTCTCGCTCGGCGGCCCAATCCGAAGGAACAAGATCTGGGCGTTCGGTGCCTACCGCTATTCGGATCTCGGCATCGGCGTCAGCCGGCTGCCGCTCGACCTGCAGTTTCTGACGACGTTCCGGCCGGATTTCGTGCCGTTCAACAACTTCAGGCGCGGGAATCAACAGTTCGCCAAGGTGACGACGCAAGCAAACACCAGCCATGAAATCACCGCGTTCTATCAATATCAGCACGCCACCACGTCGTCGGGCCGCGAACGCGACCTCGATCAACTCTGCTGCGGCAACTCGGGCGGCGGCATCTATTCGGCTCAACTCCAGTCGGCGTGGAGCAACCGCCTGACGACGTCGGTCTCGGGTTCGTACAACAACAAGGGCGGCAACTCGCTGTCGGCGGAACGCGGTCACGGACCGCAGATGACCGTTCATCAGGCCGCGCCGATCTCTCGCGGCATCCCGACCGGCACCGGCATCCTGGTGATGGGCAACAACGACACGTCGGTGACCCTGAACCCCGCCTCGATGGTGACCGTTCGTGGCGACCTGACCTACTTCAAAGAAGGCTGGCAGGGATCGCACGAGTTCAAGACCGGATTCTGGGGCGCTCCGCGGCTGGCGCGCGACACGACAACGCTGTACTCGAACGGAGGGTTCGTCCAGGACGAGTACCGGCAGGTCGATCCGAACAACCCGGCGGCCGGGCTGGTCGGATTCCATCAGGTGTACCGGTCGCCGGCCCAGGCGCTCACGCTCTCGGTGCGCGATCGCGACGTCGCCTTCTACGTCCAGGATTCATGGAGGCCGAACTCCCGGATCACGGCGAACGTGGGCGTGCGGGTGAACTTCGTCAAGCGGCACGACGAGATCTTCAACGTCGATCGCGAAAACGCAACGCAGGCTGGACCGCGCGCCGGCATTTCGTACATGGTCACCAACGACGCCAGGAACGTGCTCCGCGTGAGTTACGGCCGCCTCTACGAGCAGACCAACGGCCGCGACTACATCACAACCTTTGCGCAGGGCCTGCCGCGCGGATCGACGCTCACGGACAAGTACTCGACGCTCGGCAATGGCGTATACGACCTCACCATCGTGACACCGGCCGCAACACAACAACTCTCGGGAATCGAGTTCAACAAGGACCTGCACAATCCGTTCGTCGACGAGTTCGTCGTCGGATTCGCGAAGCAGTTCCCGAAGCGGATCGCGCTCGACATCGCCGCGACCCATCGCAAGCTGAAGGACGGTTACACGCTCGTCGACATCAACGGCATCTACCCGTCGGGCCCGAATCAGCCGTTCGGCGGATTCGGCCTCGTCGATCCGAACCGCGGTCAGATTCTCCAGGAGAACAACCGCACGTGGGCGCACGTCAACATGACCAACATCGAGGCGACGCTCGCCAAGAACCTGTCGCACAATCTCCAGGGCACGTTGAGCGTGACGCGTCAATGGCACGAGATCAGCGGCACGTGGGGTCCGACCGATCCGGCGCGTTTCATTCAGCCTGATGCGTTCGACAACAATCATGACCTGTCGCAGTACCTGTTCGGCAACGGCGATACGAACAGCTTGAGCGGCGGCGGGCGCGAATCAGGCGTGGCGTACCGGCCGTACTCGGTGCGAATGGCCGGACGGTATCTCGCGCCGTACAAATTCCAGGTCGGCGTCAGCTATGTGATTCAGGCCGGCGGGTGGGTCGGACCGATCGTCAATCAGATCGCCAGGGCCGATCCGATCTTCGGGCCGTCGTTGATCACGCTCGCCAACGGCACCACGCAGTCTAATCCACTTGCCACGACGATCCGCTTCTGCGGCTCCGCCACGCTACCCTGCGTGGCAAACCCCGTGCGCAGCGATGGTCAGACGCGAAACGAAGATGAGCGCTACATTCAGCTGCACATCAGCCGTGAGTTCGCGCTCATCGGCCAGCAGCGGCTCGACGTGGGCATCAGCGTGTTCAACCTGCTGAACAACGGCGCCATGACGCAGTGGAATATCGGCGCCAATCAGATTTATTCGCCGAACTATCTGTCGCGCTTCAATCGCACCAGCTCGCGCCAGGCGCAGTTCAGTTTCAAGTATCGGTTCTGAGGGAGACGCGCAGCAGCAGAACCAGCGCACGAAACCACGACACACGAAACCACGAACAAGAAAAGCCATGTGGGTTCGTGTGTCGCGAAGAAGGTGTCCTATGAAGAAACTGGCGTTTGTCGTAGCCGCGATATCCCTGATTGGCGTTGGACTCTTCGCGCAGGCGCCCACGCGACCGAACCCCGATGCATACCGCAGCTTGCGCTGGCGCTACATTGGTCCGGAAGGGAATCGGTTTGCCGCAGTCGCCGGCGTGCCGGGCGATCCGCTCGTGTACTACGCCGGCAGCGCCTCGGGCGGCATCGCCAAGACCACCGACGGCGGCGTGCACTGGCAGGACAACATCTTCGACGAGCAGACGGTCCAGTCGATCGGATCGCTGGCCGTCGCGCCCTCCGACCCCAACATCGTCTGGGCGGGAACCGGCGAGGCCTGGATTCGCAGTCACATCTCCGTTGGCGAAGGCATTTTCAAGTCGACCGATGCCGGCAAGACGTGGACGCGCATGGGCCTCGAGAAGACCGGACGCATCGGCCGCGTCGTGATCGATCCCGCCAATCCCGACGTCGTGGTGGCGTGCGCGCTCGGCCACGCCTACGGACCGCAGCCCGAGCGCGGCATTTTTCGGACGACCGACGGCGGAAAGAACTGGACCCGCACGCTGTTCGTGGACGAGAACACGGGCTGCTCCGAGATCGCGATGGAGCCGAGCAATCCGCGGATCATGTTCGCCGGGATGTGGCAGATCGAAATCCATACCTGGGGCCGCGAGAGCGGCGGTCCCGGCAGCGGCCTCTTCATGACACGCGACGGCGGCGCGACCTGGACGAAGCTCACCGGCCGCGGCTTGCCGGCCAAACCGGTCGGCAAGGTCATGCCTGCGATCGCGCACTCGAATCCGAAACGCGTCTACGCCGCGATCGAGACCGGTGACGGGCTGCCGTGGAACGGGCAGTCCACCGATCGCGGACAGCTGTGGCGATCCGACGACGGCGGCGACAGCTGGAGGATGGTGAACGCGGATCGCAACGTGCTTGGCCGCACCGCGTACTACGGTCGCATGGCCGTCTCGACCGACAACGAGAACGAGACCTACTACCTCAATGCCAGCTTCGGCAAGTCGATCGACGCCGGCGCGACGCTCGTCGCGACGCAGGGTCTCGAGGCGCCGGGCGGCGATCACCATGACATGTGGATCGATCCGACCAACGGCAACCGCATGATCGTCGCCCACGATCAGGGCGTCTCGGTGTCGCAGAACCGCGGCCGGACGTGGCTGAAGCAGCGCCTTTCCAACGCGCAGCTGTATCACATCACCGTCGACAACCAGATTCCGTACTACGTGTACACCAACAAACAGGATGGGCCGTCGTATCGTGGACCGAGCAATAGCCGTCTCGACGAGGGTGGCGGCCGTGGCGGCGGCGGCGGCGGCGGACGCGGCGGCATTCCGCGAGGTATGTGGCATTCGATCGACGGCGGTGAGAGTGGCTTCGCCACGCCCGATCCGGTCGATCCCAACATCATCTGGTCCACCGCCTCCGGCTCCGGCAGCGTCGGCGGCATCGTCGTGCGCTACGAGGAGAGCCGGCGGCAGAGCCGCAACGTCGAAGTGTGGCCCGACAACTCGAACGGCATTCCGGCGGACTTGAAGTACCGGTTCGTGTGGGACGCGCCGTTCCACATCTCGCCGCACGATCACAACAAGGTGTACATCGGCAGCCAGCACCTGCATCAGTCGACCGACGGCGGTCAGAGCTGGCAGGAGATCAGTCCGGACGTCACGCTGAACGACAAGTCGCGGCAGCAGAGCTCAGGCGGGTTGACGCCGGACAACATTGGCGTCGAGTACGGCGGCGTGATTCACGCGATTTCGGAATCGCCGAAGCAGGCGGGGGTGATCTGGGTCGGCACCAACGATGGCCTCGTCCAGGTGACGCGCGACGGCGGAAAGACCTGGACGAACGTCACGAAGAACATCCCGAACCTGCCGCCGTGGGGAACGGTCGGCAACATCGAGGCGTCGCGGCACGATGCCGGAACCGCGTACATCACCGTCGACTTCCATCAGGTGAACAACCGCGATCCGTTCGTCTATCGGACCAACGACTTTGGCGCCACGTGGAAGCTGATCACCAACGGCATCCCGCACTCGATGCTCAGCTACGCGCACTGCATCCGCGAGGACACGGTGAAGCGCGGTCTGCTCTTCCTTGGGACGGAGAACGCGGTCTACGTGTCGTTCGACGACGGCGAGAACTGGCAGCCACTGCAGAACAACCTGCCGCATGCGCCGGTGTATTGGCTCGTCGTGCAGGAGCATTTCAACGATCTGGTGATCGCGACCTACGGACGCGGCGCGTGGATCCTCGACGACATCACGCCGCTGCGCGACATGACGCCGCAGGTACTGAGCGCCGATGCCAATCTCTTCCCGATACGACAGACCTATCGATTCCGCGCCATCACGGCGCCGGCGACGCCGTACGACGATCAGACGGTCGGTCAGAACCTGCCGTACGGCGCCGGCATCAACTATTTCCTGAAGTCTGCGCCGAGCGGCAACGTGGCGATCACGATTCAGGACTCGAAGGGCCAGACCATCCGCACCCTGCGGGGCACGGGCAACGCCGGTCTCAACCGTGTCTACTGGGACCTGCGCGACGCGCCGTCGAAGCGCGTCACCTACCGGACGACGCCGTTGCTGGCGCCGGAGATTCGCGTCGGCCCGGACGGCATCCGCGAAAGCGAGGGTGGATTCGGCGGCGGCGGAGGCGCCCTCGCCATCATGCAGCCGCCGGGAACCTACACGGTGAAGCTCTCGGTCGGCGGTCGCGACTACACGCAGCAGCTCCGCGTCCTGAAGGATCCGCATTCAGGCGGGACCGAAGCCGACATCGCCGCGCAGCAGCAGATGTTGACGACGCTGCGGCGCGATCTCGACGAGGCGGTCGACGCGGTCAACAACGCCGAGGTCGTGCGCGCACAGATCGTCAACCTGAAAAACCTGATGCAGGACAACACCGAATTGAGAAAGGCGGCCGACGAACTGGATCAGAAGCTCGTCGCGGTCGAGGGCACGCTCGTCGAGCTTCGTGCCACCGGCCGCGGCCAGGACGGCGTGCGCTTTGGCTCGAAGCTCGTTCAGAAGTTCGGCTATCTGGCGAATGGTCTCGCCGACGCCGACTTCAAGCCGACCAACCAGCAAGTCGCCGTTCACAAGGATCTCATGGACCGATTCAAGCGGTCGCAGACGCAACTGGGTGAGGTGTTCAACCGCGACCTGGCGGCGTTCAACGACATGCTTCGCCGCGCGAATCTGCCCGGGGTCGTGACGCAGGTGCCGCGCCGACCGAGTAGTCAGTAGCCGCATCCATGGAGCGCCCATGGACGGGAAACCACGAAAACGAGGAAACCACGAAAACGGAGGCGTTTCGTGGTTTCGTGGTTTCGAGTTTCGTGGTTTCGTGGTTTCGTATTTCGTGGTTCGTGGTTTCCTGCGTCGTGGTTTCGTCCCCCGCGTGTAGCCGACCGAGCTCGCCTCCAGACATTCTGCTCATCACCCTCGACACGACCCGCGCGGATCACATCGGCGCCTACGGCGATCGCGGCGCGCGGACGCCTCGCCTCGATCGGCTGGCGAGCGAAGGCGTCCTGTTCGAGCGCGCGATCGCCGCGGCGCCAATCACGTTGCCGGCGCATGCGAGCCTCTTCACCGGCCGCTATCCCTTCGCGCATGGCGTCAGGAACAACGGCAACTTCTCGCTGAAGGATGGCGCGACGCTCACGACGTGGCTGCACGGTCGCGGGTACCGCACGGCCGCGTTCGTCAGCGCGTTCGTCCTCGATCGGCGCTTCGGTCTCGACGCCGGGTTCGACCACTACGACGATCGGATGGATGGCGGCGGCGAGACACTGCCGAAATCGAGCAGCGAACCCGAACGGCGCGGTGATCGGACGGCGCGTGCGGCCGTGGACTGGCTGAATGCCAACGGCCGCGACGAGCGTCCCTGGTTCGTGTGGATCCACTTGTACGATCCGCACGATCCCTACGATCCGCCGTCGCCGCTGCGCGAAGCATTCGCCAATCGTTTGTACGACGGCGAGATCGCCTTTGCCGACGAAGCGATCGGGTTGGTGGTCGACGGCGTCGCGCGACTTGGCCGGCGCCGGCCGGCGCTCGTCGCCGTCGTCGGCGACCACGGCGAGAGCCTCGGCGAGCACGACGAAGCAACGCACGCGATGTTCGTCTACGAGGCGCCGCTGCACGTGCCGATGATCATCGCCTGGCCGGGCCATCTGCCCGCGGGCAAACGGGTGGCGGCGATTGCGCGCAGCGTCGACCTGGCGCCAACCCTGTTCGATCTCGCGGTGCAGGGAAAGACGGAAGGATTGCATGGTCAAAGCCTCGCGCCGGCGATTGACGGGACCGGGGCGGCCCCGGCTTCGGCCTATAGTGAGACGTACTTCCCGCTCTTCTACATGAACTGGGCGCCGCTCCGATCGCTGCAGGACGATCGCTGGAAATTCATCGACGCGCCGCAGCCGGAGCTCTACGACCTGTCGGCCGATCCGCGCGAGCAAACGAACCTCGCCGTGCGCGAGCCGGCGCGCACCGCGGCGCTGAAGCGCGCGCTCGACGAGCTGACCGGGCATCAGGCCGGCGTGATGAGCGAGCGGCCGATGGATGCTGAAACGATCCAGAAGCTCGCCGCGCTCGGCTACATCGGCGCGTCGAGCGGAGGCACGGCGCCTTCGTCGGAAGGGACGCTCCCCGATCCGAAATCGATGATCGCCGTCTTCAATCGGCTGCAGCAGGCGAATGCGGCGCTGCAGCAGGGGCGCCTCGGCGACGCCGAGGTGATCGCGCGCGACCTGCGGACGCGCGAGCCGAAGAACGCATTCGCGGCGATCGTGCTCGCGAACGTCGAGATGGAGCAGGGCCGCTACCGTGATGCGATCGCCGGATACCAGGCGTACCTGGCGCTCGTGCCGGCGAGCGCGGAAGCGCATCATCGCATCGCCATCTGCTATTCGCGGCTGGGCGAGGTCGATCGCGCGCTTGGCGAAGACGCGGCGGCGCTGGCGATCGATCCGCGCGCGTCGGACGCGCGCATGCTGCGCGGCGGCCTGCTCGCGTCTCGCGGCCGGATCGACGAGGCGCTTCACGAACTGCGCGCCGCCGTCGAGATCGATCCCTCGAACGCGATGTTTCGCGTCGGCCTCGCGCGCGTGCTGATCACGGCGCGGCGATACGAGGAGGCCTCGTCCGAGCTCGTCCGCGCCCTCGATCTTCAACCCGGCAATCCAGCTGCGCACGCGGCGAGCGGGACGCTGCTGATGGCGCAGGGCCGGCCCGATCAGGCTGCCGCCGCGTTCGAGGCCGCGCTTCGCGCGAATGAGGACCAGGACGACGTTCGCCTCGACCTCGCCCGCGCATTGGAGCAGGCGGGACGCGGCGCCGCGGCGCAGGCCGAGTATCGGCGCCTCGCGGAGGGCCGCGAAACGCCGCCGGACATTCGGCGAGCGGCGCAGGCGCGGCTGCGATAGGCCAATCGGCTGTCGAGTGACCCGTCATCTTTTTCCACTGGCGGCGGGGTCCCACCTCCGCCGCGTTGCTGACGCTGACACCTCGCCGCGGATTCACAGGCCCCGGCGAGGTGTGGCCGCGGGCGCTCCCGTTATAATCCAGGAGTGCTTCGGCCGTACCGCGGGGTCAGTCCGCGCGTCCATCCCACAGCGTTCATCGACGACAGCGCGCAGGTGATCGGCGACGTTGAAATCGGCGAGGAGAGCGGTGTCTGGATGAACGCCGTCGTCCGCGGCGACGTGCATTCGATTCGCGTCGGGCGGCGTTCGAACATTCAGGATGGCACGGTAGTACACGCCCAGTCAGCAACGTCCGGTGCGCATCCGACCGTGATTGGCAACAGCGTCACCATCGGCCACGGCGCCCTCGTGCACGGCTGCACGATCGACGACCAGTGCCTGATCGGCATCGGCGCGATCGTGCTCAACGGCGCGCACGTCGGCATGCAGTCGATCATCGCGGCAGGCGCGCTCGTCACCGAGGGCATGAAAGTGCCGCCGAAATCGCTGGTGATGGGCAGTCCGGCGAAGGTCAAACGCCTGCTGACGCAGGCCGAGATTTCGGAGATCCTGGCTTATGCCGATCGATACGTCGGCTATCGATTGGAGTACATGTAAGGCGGCCTGCTCGGCCGCCGTGTGAATGACGACCAAACCGCCCAGCGGCACGCGCGACTTCCTTCCTGACGACATCCGCCGACGTGAACACGTGATTGGTGTCGTCCGCGACGTCTACGAGAAGTACGGATTCGAGCCGCTCGAGACGCCGGCGTTCGAGAACATCGAGA
>DAIUKO010000049.1:0-32044 GCA_036848175.1 Vicinamibacterales bacterium
CGATCCGCTGCGCGGCCGCGTGCCGCTGGCCAACATCAAGCCGCGGCTGCGCATGGCGACGCTGTACTTCTACGCCAATTCACTCAACTATCTCGTCGCCGGAACCGGCAATCGATCGGAGCTCGCAATCGGCTACTTCACGAAGTACGGCGACGGCGGCTGCGATCTGCTGCCGATCGGTCATCTGGTCAAGAGCGAGGTGCGCGCGATCGCGCGGGATCTCAACGTTCCGCAGGGGATCGTCGATCGCACGCCGAGCGCCGGTCTCTGGCTCGGGCAGACCGACGAGGAGGAAATGGGCTTCACCTACGCCGACCTCGAACGCTACCTCGAGGACGGACCACAAGCCGTGTCACCGGCGCTGGCGATGCGCATCGAACGTCTCATGCGCATCAGCGAACACAAGCGGCAGATGCCGCCGATGCCGGACGTCGATTGAAACGCGCGATCTTGTGCGTCCTGGCGATTCTGGCGCTGAGCGCGTGCGCCCGCCCCAGCGCGCCGCCGGTGTCATCAGGCGCGTTCAAAGGCGCGAACGTGCTGCTCGTCACCATCGACACGCTGCGCGCCGATCGCGTCGGCGCGTACGGCAGCCGCGCGAACCTGACGCCGACCCTCGATCGACTCGCGCGTGAGGGACTTCGCTTCGAGCGTGCCTACGCGCACGCGCCGCTCACGCTGCCGTCGCACGCGTCGCTGCTCACGGCCGCGTACCCGACACGACACGGCGTCCACGACAACGGAACGTTCAGGCTTGGCGACGTGCCGACGCTGGCCACGGCGCTCCACTCCGCCGGGTATCGCACCGGTGCGTTCGTGGGCGCGTTCGTCCTGGATGCGCGCTTCGGCCTGAATCGCGGCTTCGACACCTACGACGACCGCCTGGCCGGCAGCAGCGCGGACCTCGAAGTCGTCCAGAGAACCGCAGAACAGGTCCTCGCGCCAGCGTTCGAGTGGATCACCAATCCCCAGTCGTCAATCGATCCCCAGTCGTCAATCAATCCGCAATCATCAATCAATCCCCAATCCTCAATCAATCCGCAATCCGCAATCCGCAATCCGCAATGGTTTCTCTGGCTCCACCTCTACGATCCCCACGAACCCTACGCCGCGCCCGAGCCCTATCGATCGCGCTATGCCAGCGATCCCTATGCCGGCGAGATCGCTTACACCGACGCGTCGCTTGGCGCTTTCTTCGATCGCTTGAACGCCAGCGGGCATCTTGCGAACACGCTCGTGGTCGTCGCCGCGGACCATGGTGAGGCCCTCGGCGATCACGGCGAGCGGACGCACGGACTGTTTGCCTACGAGTCGACGCTGCGGGTGCCGCTCATCGTGTGGGCGCCGCCGCGCATCGAGCCGGCGGTCGTCTCGACTCCCGCTCGCCTCGTCGACGTCGCCCCGACGATCCTCGATCTCGTCGGCGCGGCGCCGCTCGCGAACGTCGACGGCCGTTCGCTTCGTCCGTTTCTCGCACGGGAGCGGCCGTTCGACGATCCAGGCTCGTACTTCGAGGCGCTCAACGCCAACCTCACGCGCAACTGGGCGCCGCTTCGCGGCATCATCGTCGGCGGCTTGAAGTTGATCGATCTGCCGATGCCGGAGCTGTACGACCTCGCAGCCGATCCGGCGGAGCAGCACAACCTCTACGCGCAGCAGCGCGAGCGGGCGCGTCCACTCGAAGCACGCCTGGATCGCGTGACGAGCGCGATGACGAATTCAGCCACGCGACCGTCGATCGACGCCGACGCCGAAGCGCGTCTCCGTGCGCTCGGTTATGTCGTCGCATCGGCTCCGAAACAGTCGCGGACGTATACCGCGGCCGATGATCCGAAGCAGCTCGTTCACCTGAACGCCGCGCTCGACGACGCCGCAGCGATGTGGGCGCGCGGCGACGCGGCGAGCGCCGTTGCCACGCTTCGCGAGGTGATTCGAAATCGCCCCGACTTGACGATCGCCTACGATCGACTCGCCTTCTTTCTCCGCGCAACCGGACGCGCGTCCGATGCCGTCAGCGTCCTCGATCAGGCGGCGCGCGGCGGCCGCGCGGATCGCACGCTGCTCCGATCGTTGGGCGCCGCGCTGCGCGAGACCGGCGATCTCCGCCGCTCTGCGGCCGTGCTCGAGGAACTTGTCAAGGACGACGCGACGGACCTGCAGGCCGCCGACGCGCTTGGACAAAGCTATGCGCGGATGGGACGGGCGGCCGACGCGGAGGCGCTCTTCAAGCGGGTCCTCGACCGCTCTCCTAATGCCTCGACGACGTGGAACAACCTGGGCGCACTGTATCTCCTGCAGAACCGAACGACGGAGGCCATCGACGCGCTTGGTCGAGCGGTGGCAATCAATCCGGCGCTCGCAACGGCACACAATGGCCTCGGCGTCGCGTACGCGCGAGCCGGTGAGAAAGATCGGGCTGTCGAAGAATTGAAGAAGGCGCTCGAGCTACGGCCCGGCTATCGCGATGCGATGGACAATCTCGAGCGGCTGCAAAAGTAGAGCGGAGGCGGCCCTAAAAGGGCCGCCCCCACGAGCACGCGTCCTTTGTGTCCTTTGTGCCCTTTGTGTCCTTTGTGTCCCTTGTGTCCTTTGTGCTTCTCTCCCTCAGAATTCCAGCCTGAAGCCTACCTGGAACACGCGCGGGTCCAACGTCGCGATCACGGTCTTGAAGCTATCGGACAGCAGATTGAAGTTGGTCACCGGATCGGCGTTGAGGGCGTTGTAGATGTCCAGCATCGCCGTGATCTTCGATTTGCCGACCGGGAACGACTTGTCCAGCCGGATGTTCATGAGATTCACCGCTTCCGAGCGGTTATTCGACAGGTTCTCGACGAAGAAGCTGCAATTGAAGTTGCACATGTTCAAGCTCGGCGTCGTCGTACTGCCGGCGTCGACGACCCGCGCGTACGGGAAGCCGCTCTGCATCCGATAGTTCACACCGAGTCCGACGTCGTACTTGAACGTGTATCGTCCAAACACCTGTGCGTGATACATCGTCGTCTTCTGCCGGTTCGGCGCGGCAGGGTTGGGCGTCAGTTGCGGGCCGACGCCGATCGGGTCGGTGCTCAGCGGACTGGTCGAGCCCCAGTCCGCGATGTCGGCCGATCGCAGCTCGTTGCGCCAGATGTGATCGAAGCTGCTCTCGATGAAGAAGCGGCTACTGAACCTGTGTCTGAAGGCGACCTCGATCGTGTCGTAATCGAACGTCCCATCAGGCGCGTTGTCGTAGAGACCGGACGTCTGCTCAGCGAGCGCATCCGGAACGTCGAGGAGGTTGAACGTCTCCGTGCCGCCATTTGGCGCGGGGTTCGTGACGCGCACGGGAACCGTGATCTTCCCTTGCCACGCCGGAATCAACGGCGTGAAATAGAAGGGAATGTACTGCGCCTGGTGTTTTCGCACGTACGTGAGTCGCGCCGACGACTCGCCCCAGAACTGCTGCTCGAACGATCCACTGATCTCGTCGGTGTACGGCGTCTTGAGATTGGGGTTCACCGTGTCGCTGCTGCCGCCAATGCGGGTTCGGAAGGACACCAACTCCTGGACGCCGTCGTACTTCTTGTTCCCGTTCAGATCGTTGAAGTTGTAGTCGATGTAGTTTGCCCCTCCGGGATTCACCGAGGAGAAGCCATCGGCGATGTTGTTGTAGTAGCGCCCATAGAACGCCTTCAACACGCTGTTGCCTTTGCCGGTCAGGTTGTAGCTGGCGCCGATGCGCGCGGCGACGTCCGTATTCGTGACGAACGATGTTCCAGGAATCGTCGTGTCCGCCGGAAAGATGCGTCCGCCATCAGCGGTGAAGGGCGTCGCGGTTGAGACCTCAGGATGCCGGTGGCCGTCGAGGTATCCCAGATCTTGATAATCGATGCGGACTCCGGCGGTGATGCTCAGCCGATTGCTCGGCGTCCACCGATCCTGCGCGTAGAACGCGTAATGCCGGTCGACGTTCGGTGAGGCGTTCCATCCTTTCTCGAAATCGCTCGGCACGCCGGTATCCACGAAACGGATCCGATCCGGCGTCGCCGAGGTCGGCGTCGCGTACGAAATGCGGTACGGACCTGATGTTCCGTTGATACCAAGGCGGTACCAGTCGTACAGATCCTCGAAGCCGAACTTCAGGTCGTGGCTGCCCGCGGCCTGCGGCAAGTAATACGTCATCTGCGCCTTCACCTGCGGCTTCTTGCGCCCGGTCGTGAAGGCATTCCATCCGGCGCCGCCCACCAGACCCGTGGACCGATATTGAACCGCTGGTTTGACGGTGGGATCGACGGCGACGACCATCGGCCAGTCGAGCGTGAAGTTGCCGACGTTGACGTTGAGGAACGCGCGATCGCTGGCCACGAACTGCCACTCGCCCTTGTACATCCGCGAATAGCTGTCCTGCGCGCGAATCGACTCGGGCGGTATCAGCGTCGACAGTCCGCGCTTCGGCTTCTGTTTCCGTCCCTGCTGGAAGTATCCGATGATCGTGTTCCGCTGGTTCGCCTTCCACGTGGTCTTGCCGGTGTAGTTGTCGAAGATGCCGATGTCGGTCGCCACGCTCTCAGAAACGCCCGACACAACCTTGTCGATCTTGAAGTGGTTGTAGGCCCCGTAGAACCAAACGCTGTCGCGCTTGATCGGACCGCCAAGGTCGCCGTGCAACTCCCAGAACAGCAGGTTGGGGTTTGCGCACTGAGCCACGCCACCGCCGTTGGGTGGACACGTGTAGCCGCGCTTGCTCATGTCGGCGGGCGCGGCGTTGCTGCCGACGAAACTGCCCGGTTCGTACGAGATGTGCTCGAGGCCCTTGAATGCGTTGCCGCCACTTTTGATCGTCGTCACGATCGCCGCGCCAGGGGAGTTCATCTCGACATCCGAGCCGAGCGCGCTGACGGCGACTTCCTCGTTCGCGAAGTAGTCCTCGTAGAACCCGGTGCCGCCGACGCCCTCGGTATGATCGACGCCGTCCGACACGACGCGCGCCTGGTTCTGCACGCCGAAGACTTCGTAGCCGGATTGCTGGCTCTTGTGGCTGCCGCCAACGTCGAAGCCCTGCATCCGCACGCCAGGCGCTTCCGACAGCGCGCCCCATACGTCGGTCGAATTGGGAACGCCGATCAGTTCCTCGCCTTTCAGGTTGGTGCCGACTTTCGTTGTCGCCACGTCGACGACCGGCGATGCGCCCGTCACGACGACGTTTTCGGCGAGGCCGCCGATCTGCATCTGCGCATCGACGGAGATCGTCTGGCCGAGCACGACCTGCACGTTCTCACGCACGAACTGCCTGAACCCCTGCAGATCAAACGTGAGCTTGTAGACGCCCGACGGCAGCGACACCAGAATGAACTTTCCGTCGGCTTCCGTCACAGCCGTGCGCGTGCCGATGAGCGACGGCGACGTGGCGGTGACGGTGACGCCCGGCAGCACCGCGCCCTGCGCGTCGGTGGCCAGGCCGGTGAGACGGCCTTGTCCTATCTGAGCGGACGCCGTTCCCGCCAGCAACATACAGGCGACAACCCACCCTACGAACCATCCGGTCCTTGCTCTCATACGGATCCTCCGGAAAAGAATCAAAAGCGCCTGCTGACCAAAAAGTCAGGCGGCATCGTAACAGGTTGTCTCCGGATGTAAAGAGGAAGTCGGAGAAGTTTGTGAGGTCCTTAGGTGGTCAGATCCGCAAATTTGTATCCGACTCCCCACACGGTCAGCAGAAAGCGCGGGTTCGCGGGATCCGGTTCGACACGGCGGCGCAGCCGCTTCACCAGCGTGTCGACGCTCCGGACGGTGACGAACGTGTCGCCTCGCCAGATTTTCGCGAGCAGCGCCTCGCGGCTGAACACGATGCCGACATGGGTGGCGAGCAGATAGAGCAGCCGGAATTCCTGGTCGGTGAGATCGACGTCGCGTCCTTCGACTCTGACGCGCCGCCGCGGCGGATCGATGTCGATGCCGTGGACCGTGATCGGCGGTCCCAACTCGTCGCCGCCGTTGGCCGTTCCCGCGGCGGCCGCCGCCTGCCGCGGCCGCCGCATCAGGGCACGCGCGCGCGCGACGAGCTCGCGAACGCCGAACGGCTTGGTGAGGTAGTCGTCGGCGCCGCTCTCGAGGCCGATCACTTTGTCGGACTCTTCGCGGCGCGCGGTGAGCATCAGAATCGGCACGTCGCGGTTCGCGCGTCCGTTGCGCACGGCCCGGCACAACGACAAGCCGTCGAGTCCCGGGACCATCACGTCGAGGACCAGCAGATCGAAGTGCTCGGCCTCGGCGCGTTTGAGCGCGGCCTGTCCGTCGCCGAGGCCTTCGCACGCGTAACCCTCGAGGCCGAGGTGTAAACAGACCAGTTCGCGGATATGAGGTTCGTCTTCGACGACAAGTACTCGAGGAGTCGGTCCAGCCATCTTCTTTTCACATTACGGCCACGTGACGTTCATAGACATTCCGTCAAATCAGATCGTTGACTGAGCGGAAAACCGCTGCGAAACAACGCGCCGAGCCGAGGGCAGGCGTAAAAGAAGGAGAACACACATGACCAGCATCACCAAACGCGCCGTGCTCGTGACCGTGGCCGCCGGCGCGATCGCGCTCGCCATGACCGCTGCCGGACGAGCATCAGATCAGAATACGAACCAGGAGCAGCGTCCGTTTAACGGATCCCATACGGAACGCGGCGGACGAGGCATGTTCGGACCGGGAGGACCCGGAGGTCCGCTCGCGATGCTGCGGATCATGGGACCGGAGCTCAACCTGAGCGATGCGCAGAAGCAGCAGATCAAGAATCTGGCCGAAACTCATCGTGACGAGTGGAGGGCGCTCGCCGATCGCGAACGGACGGCGCACCAGGCACTGACTGCCGCGATCATGGCCGACGCGATCGACGAAGGACTGATTCGTTCGAAGAGCGCGGAACTGGCCGTCGTGCAGACCGACGTCGCGCTTGCCGCCGCGCGCGTGCGCGCGGAGGTGTGGCCGCTGCTGAACGCGGACCAACAGGCGCGATTGAAACAGATGCAGGAGTCGGGACCGAGAGGACGCGGGCGCGGGCCGCGACACTGACGTCACGTCCACTAAAATGCGGAGGTTGTGAAACGTTCCGTCGCGTGTGCGCTCGCAGCCGCGATCGTTGCCATCGGCTGCGGGCGCACGTCGTCTTCCCTCGCCGAGCGCTTTCCCGCGGCACCCATCATCCTGATTTCCATCGACACCCTGCGAGCCGATCATCTTCCGGTCTACGGCTATCGCGGCGGATCGACGCCGGTCATCGATCGTCTCGCGCCGAGCGCCATCGTCTTCGACGATGTCTACAGCCAGTGTCCGCTGACGCTCCCGTCGCACACGTCGCTCTTCACCGGCCGGCTCCCACTTCATCACGGCGTCCGCGACAACATCGGCTATACGGTCGCCGCGGACGAACGCACGCTCGCAGCGCGGCTCAAGACGGTTGGCTATGCGACCGGCGCCGCGGTGTCGTCGTACGTGCTGCGTCATCAGACCGGCATCGATCGCGGATTCGATTTCTTCGACGACGCGATCGAAGTTGCCGGGACCGGAGACTCGCTGTCGGAATCGCAACGCGACGGACGGCTGACCGTCGATGCGCTCGCCGGTTGGATCGATGCGCACGCCAGTCAGCCGCTGTTCGCCTTTCTGCACTTGTACGAACCGCATGCGCCGTACGCGCCGCCGCCTTCCCACACGATGGCCCAGCCATACGACGGCGAGATTGCGTACGCGGACGAGCTCGTCGGCCGGCTGATCGATCGTCTCAGCGCGCGAGGCCTGTTCGACCGTTCGATCGTGGCGGTTGTCTCCGATCACGGTGAAGGCCTGGGCGATCACGGCGAAGCCGAGCATGGCCTTCTGCTCTATCGCGAAGCGCTGCGCGTTCCGCTCATCGTGCGCCTGCCAGGCGGGCAGCACGGCGGCTCGAGAGTCAGCGGCGCAGTCGCGCTCGTCGATGTCGCGCCGACGCTCGTCGATCTCGTCAGCGCGCCGTCGGACGGCATGGACGGTCAATCGCTCGTCGCCGCGCTCGCGTCGCGGCGTGTGTCGGACCGCACGGTCTATTCAGAGACGTGGTATCCGCGCCTGCACTTCGGCTGGAGCGATCTCGCGTCGGCAGTCGACGGGCGCTATCACTACATCCGTGCGCCGCGGCACGAGCTGTACGACATGAACGTGGATCCCGCCGAACGCGACAACGTCGCAGCATCGAAGGCCACGATCGCCTCGTCTCTCGGCGGATGGCTGACGCGGACGACGAGCGGCTCGACGATCGCAGAGCCCGCGCCGGCCGATGCTGACGCGCGCGAGCGGCTGCGGGCTCTCGGCTACACGACGTCGTCTCCCCCGCCGGTTCCGGCTGGATCGCCGCTGCCAGACCCGAAGGACAAGATCGCGACCTACGAAACGCTGCGACGCGCGCAGCGCGATGCCGCGGAAGGACGCGATCGAGACGTGGTCGCCGCGCTCGAACCGCTGGTCCGAAGCGAGCCGCGGATGCTCGACGCGTGGGAGCTGATGGCGAAGAGCCTGGTCAGAATGGATCGGACCAGGGACGCGATCGACGCGTTCGGCAAGGTGCTCGCGCTCGAACCGCTCAAGCCCGAAACGCACCTCGCCCTGGCGAGAATCTACGCGCTCGACCGTCAGCCGTCGCGCGCGCGCGAGCACGCCGAGCTCGCCGCGCGGCGCGATCCGGCGGCGGCCAATGAGGTTCTCGCCGAGCTGATGATGGATGCGGGCCGCCTGTCCGATGCGGTCACGTTCGCGACGCGCAGCATCGAGGCCGACGCGTCGCGCTACATGAGCCATTTCGTGATCGGCGTCGCCGCGCAGCGGCAGGGCCGATGTCCCGAGGCGATCGCGGCGTTCCGGCGCGCGATCGACGCGAAGCGCGCCGAGCCTCACGCGGTCGTCCGCAACCTGCACGCGGGGTTGGCGGATTGCCTGGCCCGAACCGGCCAGACGGCGGATGCGGAGCGGGAGTTTCAAGCGGAGATCGCCGACGTGCCGTGGTCGCCGGAAGGGCGCGTCGGCCTCGCCAATCTGTATCGATCGCAGGGCCGCGACGCCGACGCACGCGCCGCGCTCGCCGGCATCGTCACGTCGCTCGGACAGCCGACCGCCGATGCGTACTGGATCGTCGTCCGCGCGCTCACCGCACAGCAGGACACAGTCGCCGCGCGCGAGTGGTCCGCAAAGGCGCGCGCGTTGTTTCCAACCGATCGCCGGTTCCGTTAGGCATCCTGGTCCGAGGCGGACACGCCGGTCCGCAGCTACGAGTACTTAGCGACCCGACGCAAGCGCCTGCGCTTGCTGACGACAGAATGCGGCGCGTCCTGGCTCGTGGGCGGCGTCGAATCCGTCCGCAAGACTCTGCCAGACGATCGGACGGCGTGGTCCGATTGCCGCTGCGCGATTCAGATACTCGAGCGCCGCGCCGCGCTGGCCGTCCTTCGCCAGCGCCTCCCCCAACACCGCCATCGCCCACGGATGGCCGGGACTTCTGCGCAGCGCGTCGGTCGCCGCATCGCGCGCTTTCACATTTTCACCCGCCGCGAGATAGACGCGCGCGAGCTCGATGAACGGTTCGGGATCCGAAGTCGCGGTCGCCTTCTCGAAGTAGGGCAACGCCTCTTTCACGCGCCCCTCCGCCGCGAGGAGCCGGCCTTTCGCGCCGAGCGCATCCGGATCACCAGGTTCTTTCGCGAGCACCGCGTCGACGAGCTGCGCAGCCTCGCTGTTCTTGCGCACCGCAATCAGCGTCTCCGCGAGGCTGACGCGCGTGTGCGTGTCGCTCTCGTCCTGCGCCACGGCGAGCCGCAGCTCGCGCTCCGAGTCGGCGTAGCGCTCGAGCTCGCGCAGCAGCTTGCCGTAGTTCTGGCGCACGCCGGGACGATCGGGATCGAGATCGAGCGCGCGCGCAAAGGCCTGCGCCGCGACCGCGAGGCTGCCGTAGCGATAGGCCATGGAGGCGAGCGTGCCGAACGCGAACGGGTTCTGCGGATCCAGTTTGGCGATCTGCTGGACGGCCTCGAACGCGCGCGCGAGATCGGGACCGCGCGCCGCACTCGCCGCCTGAAGGCGATCGTAGAGCTCGACGTGCGTCCTCGGATCGGGCAGTGAGGGATCGTCGAGCGGGCCGCTGCCGCCCGAGCCGGCCGTGTAGCCGAGACTGCGCAGCCGTTCTTCCTGCTCGGCATTGATCGCACGCGGCTGCGCGCGGTCGCCGCCCGGCGCGAGGCGCTGCAGACCGCGCTGGAGCTCGTCGGTCATCCGCCGCGTGCGATCAGGCTGTGCGGCGGCAAGATTTCTGAGCTCGCCCGGATCGGCGGCGAGGTCGTACAACTCCGACTCCGCGCCCGTGATCAGCTTCCAATCGTCCTTTACCCAGCCGCGCAGCGTGGCCCAGTGACAGTTCAACCGCGCGAACAGGCTCTCCTGGTAAAACGGATCCGATGCGATGGTGCGGCCGTTCATCAGCGGGCGCAGATCGCGGCCGAGCAGCGACGCATCGGCGTCCGCGCCGAGGAGACCGAGCGCCGTCGGCAGGAGATCGATCGTCGCGACGCGAGTGCGGACGACGACCCCGTTCGGCACACCCGATCCCGCGACGATGAACGGCACGCGCATCGTCGACTGGTAGGTCAACACGCCGTGCGTGAGCTCGTGATGATCGCCGAGGCCTTCGCCGTGATCGGCGACAACCATGATGATCGTGTCGCGATCGCGGCCTGCCGCGCGCAGGGCATCGACGACACGGCCGATCTGCGCGTCGGTGAAGGCAATCTCACCGTCGTATGGATGTCCTGCGAATCGAGCGTTGTACGGCGCCGGCGGATCGTACGGCGCATGGGGATCGTAGAAGTGCAGCCACGCAAAGAACGGCGACGTGCCGACGCCGGCCAGCCAGCGCGTCGCCGCGTCGGCCACCTCGTTGGCGCGCCGCTCGGCGCCTTGATCGATCGGGCTGGTCTCATGAAACTCTTCGTCGAACGTCTCGAAGCCTTGATTGAACCCGAATGCAGCCGCCACCGGATAGGCGCCGACGAACGCGGCAGTCCGATAGCCACGGCCTTTCAATCGCGTCGCGAGCGTCGGGTACTTGTCGCCGAGTGTGAAGACGACGTTGCCGCGAACGCCGTGCGAGGGCGGGTACTGCCCGGTGAGGATCGTGGCGTGCGACGGTCCGGTCAACGGGACGGCGGTCTGCGCCTGATCGAATCGCACGCCTCGTGCGGCGAGCGCATCGATCGACGGCGTGGCGCCGGTCGCCGCGCCGTACGCGCCGACGTGATCGGCGCGTAGCGTGTCGATAGTGATGAGCAGGAGATTGGGATGGCGCGGTCCGCTCGACGACAGCCACCACCACAGGAGACCGCCGCCGAGCGCCGTGAGGATGACGACGACAACCGACCGGCGGCGGGATCTCGACACGACAGAAATTGGTGAGTTAGTGAGACGGTGAATTGGTGAATTAATGTGACATTAAATCACCAACTCACCAACTCACCAATTCACCAACTCGCAAGGCGCGGACTCAGAACTGGAATTTGACTCCAACTCTGAGGATCCGCGGCGAGATGATCTCGTTGATCGTCCCGAAAGCTCCCGACGCGAGGTTCCGGTTCTGCGCCAGCACCGTGCCTGAGTTCAGCGAGTTGAAGAGGTCGCCTGACAGGAGGAACCTCACCTTCGAGAGCGTGACCGTCTTCGCGACGCGCAGATCCAAGTCCCACAGATTCGGATAGCGGACCTCGTCGAGTGTCGGCGTCGCCAACGCTCGCACGCTACCGTCGCCGCCGGCGCTGACCTGGAAGATCTGCGGCTGCACGTAGCCCTGTCGCGCGAACAGGTTGGCGCCCACTTCGAAACCGGCTGGCAGTTGATAGAACCCGTTGGCGTTCAACTGCCAGCGCGCGTTGTAGAAGATGTCCCCCTTTCCCGAACCTCCGGAGCGCGGCGCGATTTGACCACCGTCGACTTGCGCACCCGACAGCGTGCCGTTCCCGAACGACGCACTGTTGGTCGAGTCTGTTCGCGTTGGATTCTGCACGGCGCCTGCACCGTCGAGGTATTCCGCCCAGTCGTTGATGGAGAAGGCGACGCGCGCCATCCACTTGTTCGACAGGCGCTTGGTCATCGTCAGCTCGAGGCCTTGATACTGCGAGTGATAGTCCGGTCGGTTCTCCAGAATGCGTCCGCCGCCGGTTGCGTCCACCTTCGCAGCGTTGGGGGCGTAGACGACGGCGCTGCGGCCGTTACCGCTCGGTCTGGCAACGATTGCGTAATCGGCGGAGGTCAGGCCGATGCGCGGATTCCACGTCGGCCAGTCGTTCGTCCGGCGGTACGTGTACGCCGCCCCCACACCGAGATTCGGCATCACCTCGTGATCGACGCCGAGAATGACTTCGTTGTCGCGGTTTGCGTGGTAATCGGACGCGATCGTATTGGGCGACGAGACGCTGGTCGGGTGGGCCGGATCGATCGCGTTCGAGTACTGCGGACCGAGGTTCGTCAGGATCTCGTTCTTCTGCGCGAGGCCGTCGCGATTGGTATCGACCCACCGGTATGCGATGAACGTGTAGTACGCGCCAACCGGACTGGCCGACGTCACCTCGAACGGATTCAGCTGTCCCGCATAGTTCGCGTACGAAGCGCGAGCGACCGTCTTGCGTGATTCATCGAGCGCGATCGTCGCGCCGACACGGGGCGAGACGTCGTTCCACTTGATCTTCGGCGAGGAGCCGTCGAACGACAACTCTGGCAGCAGATTGGGAAACGCGGTATTGGCCGGCGCGACGCTCGCTTCGTTCGCCGCCGTCTGGCGGTCCCAGCGAATGCCGCCGTTGATGGTCAGGCGGCCGCGGCTGTAGGTGTCGCCGACGAACGCGTCCCAGTTCTCGCCCACGAAGTTCACGACGCGGGCGCGATACGCCAGTGCGAAGTTGTCGTTGCCGGGGTTGACGTGCGCCACGACCTCGGATCCGCTCCAGCGCGTCGTCGAGTGGTTGGGATTCCGCCGATAGCCGAACCCGAACTTGAACTCGTGGTTGCCGGCCGCCGACGCCTTGAACGAGCTGCCGCTCACATCGACGATATGCCACGGCTTTCGTGCCGTGTAGGTGAACCAGGAGCCGTAGGCGTGGTCGGTGTCGAAGTTGATGCCTCCGTCCTGGTCGGCGCCGCCGCGCGGCGCGAAGCCGTAGCCCCAGCCGTACCAGGCGTACTTGCCACTGACGAACAGGTTCGGACCGAACGAGTGGTTGTCTTCGAACTTCCACAAGCCGTGCAGCGGATGCAGCGCACCGCTCTCGGGATAGAAGTTCTGCTGATTCCAGAGGAACGAATCATCCTCAGTGCCCGCCTGTCCGGGTGAGCGTCCGAACTTCTCCTTCGCGCCGTTGAAGTAGAAGAACGAGAACTCGTCCTTCTTCGTCATCGACCAGTTCACCTTTGCGTTCGTGTTCTTGAGAATCGTTTCGTCGCTGGTCTGGTTCAATCGGATGATCTTGATATCGTTGTTCCCGTACGAAGCCCAGAACCACAGCTTGTCCTTGACGATCGGGCCGCCGACATCGAATCCCCAGTCGCGGATCGAATCCGTGTGGTTCGCCTTGTCGGAGCCTCCGAGCCTGGGATCACCGACGAGGCTGTCCGGCAAGTTGCTCGATTCGAGGCTGGAGTTGTCGTAGGTCCACTTCGCACTCCCCTTGAACGTGTTGGTGCCGCGGCGCGTGACGAAGTTGATGCCGATGCCGCCGGTCTGGACCTTCAGGTCGTTGCCGCCGGTATTCACCGCCACCTGATCGAACGCGTCGAAGTCGAAGTACGACGACGAGGCGCCGCCGGATGTCGTGTCGGTGATGACGACGCCGTCGAGATTCCACATCGTGTCGGCGAACAGCGCGCCTTTGCCGACGAATCCGGACTGCTGCCCCGACTCGTTGCCGCCAACGTTGACGCGGTCCACGATCACGCCGGGAACGGTCTTGAGCAGCGCCCACGGATCCTTCGATTGCGGCGTGCTCTGCAACTCTTCCTGGGTGAGCGTCGTCAGCGTACCGACCTTCTTGGTGTCGACTACCGGCGTATCCGCCGTGACCGTCACTGTCTCTTCGACCGACTTCAGCGCCATCGGAAACGAGATGTTGGTGTTGACACCAGTGGTGACGATCACCTCACGCTCCATCTTGTTGAAGCCGGTGAGATTGGTCGAGACCTTGTAGGTGCCGGGGTCGAGGTTGAGGAATCTGAACTGACCTTGCGAGTCGGTCACGGTGGTGCGCGGCTGGCCGCCGATGGACACCGCTGAGAGCGTGACGTCGACGCCGGGCAGCACGGCCCCTTGCTGATCGACGACGGTGCCGTAAATGCTTCCCGTCGCGATCTGCGCGCTGGCCGGAGGCGCCAGCGCGCCCGCGAACAGCATGAGCATCAGAACGAACACTCGTTGCATGTCTGGGCTCCTTAGGAGTGAATCGCCCGCGAACCGGAACGGTCCGCGTCTTCCCATTCAGCAACGGGTCTCCGGGAGTGTCAACGGTAAGACACCATAAATTGTCGGGAATTGTGAAGTCCGCTACGGTCGATTGGATAACCACTTCCGCACGCGTTCGCGATCGGTCGCCTCGAGTCCCGGCGGCGCCAACGCAAAGTAGCGCTCCCAGTACGGCCGCGCTTCCGCTGGGCGGCCGAGCGTGATGAGGAGATCCCCGATATTGAACAGTGTCTGATAATCGCGCGGATCGAGCGCGGCCGCCCGCTGCCAGTGATCGAGCGCCGCGGGATAATTTTTTCGTTCGGCAGCAATCACGCCGAGGCCGTTGTGCGCTCGCGCGAGCGTTGGATCGATCCGCAGCGCCTCTTCGAACGCGGCCGATGCCCGCTCACGATCGCCGCCCATCAGATGCACCGTGGCGATATTCACCAGCGGCAACCCGTTGCCGGGATCGAGCGAGTGCGCCTGCGCGAAGATGTCGAGCGCCTCGCGCGCCCGTTTCACCGACGCGAGCGCCACGCCGTACGCGATCAGCACGTCGACGTCGGGCTGAGGCTCGCGAATGTAAGGCGCCAGCCGGGTGATCGCTTCGTCCGGCCGGCCCGCCTCGGTGAGATATGCGCCGGCGAGCGCGGCAACGTCCTGAGCCGCCGGGTTCAACTCCAGCGCCCGGCGGATGGCCGCGACCGCTCGCGCGTGATCGCCGGCTTCGTTGTACAGAAAGGCGAGATGCACCAGCGACAGCGGCATGTCCGGGCGCTCGGTGGCGACGCGTTCGCCGAGCGCGATCGCGCCGCGCAGGTCGCCGCGCTGATAGCGCGACACGACCTCCTCGATTTCGCGATCGATTTCGATGAGCCGTTTGGGATCGTCCGCCTCGGTGTAGCGCGCCTTCGCCGCCGCGGCGGTGCCGGCGAGATATCCGAGGCTGCGCAACTGCTCACGCGTCTCGGCGTTCTCCCGAGCGGGCGACGCGGGACGATCGTCGGCGCGCAGCCCGGCGAGCAGCCGCTGCAGCTCGCGAACCTCAGTGGGACGTGACCGCGCGAGATCGTGCGACTCGGTGGCATCGGTCGCCAGGTCGTACAGCTCTGGAATCGGCAGATCGATGTATTTGAGCGACCCGCGCGAGACGCCGTAGAGCGGCGCCCAACCTCTATTAATAGATGCCGACAGCGATTCGAAGTACGTGGCCGCCGGCGTTGCCGACGCGCCGCCGCCAGGCTCGAGCAGGCTGCGGCCATCGAGCGCCGCCGGCCGCGGCGCGCCGATGGCGTCGAGTACCGTCGGCAGGATGTCGACGTGGCGAACAGGATCGGCGACGACGCCCGGAGAGAAGAGCCGCGGCTGATGGAAGACGAGCGGAACTCGCAGCGTTCCCTCGTACGCGAACAGCCCGTGCGTCATCTCGCCGTGTTCGCCGAGCGATTCGCCGTGGTCGCCGGTGAGGATGACGAACGTGGGCCGACCGCTCTGGCCGTCGACGATTGGCTGCAGGAGAGGCGCGAGCGCCGCATCCGCGGCTGACACCTCGCCGAGATACGGCGCGTCGCGATAGCGCGTCGCGTACGGCTCCGGCGGCGCATAGGGAAAATGCGGTTCGTAGAGATGGACCCACACGAACCACGGCGTGTCGACCGGCGTCGCGGCAATCCACTTCAGCGCCGCGGCGACCGTGTCGCTGCCGCGCCGCTCGGCGACGCGAAACGCCACGTTGCCGTCACCTTTCGGAAAGCGGTCGTCGTAGACGTCGAAGCCGCGCGTCAACCCGAAGCGCGCGTCGAGCGGAAAAGCGCTGACGAATGCGGCGGTGCGAAAGCCGCGTGCCTTCAGCAGCGTCGCCATCGTGTCGACGCGCGCCGGGAACCTGAAGCCGGCGTTCTCGCGCACGCCGTGGCGGAACGGATACAAACCGGACAGGATGTTCGCGTGCGACGGCAGCGTGACGACCGTCGAGGCATGCGCCGCGCTGAACCGGACACCGCCGGCCGCCAATCGATCGATCCAGGGCGTCGAGACGACCTGGTTGCCGGACGCTCCGATCGCGTCGGCGCGCAACGTGTCGATCGTGATGAGGAGGATGTTCTGCGACGGGTCGCGGCGGACCGGCTCCCGGGCGCGGCACGCCGGCAGCAGCAACGCCGCCGCGACGATCACGGCGAGACTGGCACGCATCCCTGACGGACTATCGCGGCGCGCCGACGGTCTTTCCCGCCAGCGCGCGGACCGCGCTGACGATGTGCTTCGCGGAGATGCCGAAGCGATCGAGGAGCTCCTCGGGTTTTCCGCTGCGCGGGATCTCTCGAACGGCGAGGCGATGGACCGTGAATCCGGCGTCGGCGACCGCGGCGGCCACCGCGTCGCCGATGCCGCCGACCGGGTAGTGATCTTCGACCGTGATCACATGACCGCCCGTCGCACGCGCCGCGGCCACCAGCCCGTCGCGATCGACTGGCGACACGGAATAGAGATCGATGACACGGATCGGCATCGAGCTCGCCTTCAGCTCGTCGTGCGCCTTCAACGCTTCGAAAACGGTGACGCCGGCGCCGACCACGGTCGCGACATCGTTGCTGCTCTCACGCAGCACCTTCAGTCCGCCGATCGTAAACGTCTCGTCGTTGGAGTAGATCACCGGCGTCTTCGGCCGGCTCGTGCGCATGTACGCGGGCCCGGGATGGTAGGCCATCAACGCGACGAGCCGCTCGGCGCTGACTGCATCGCACGGATAGAGCACGGCGAAGTTCGGCTGCGCGGCGCACATCGCGAGATCCTCGAGCGCCATCTGCGACGGACCGTCTTCGCCAATCGAGACGCCGGCATGCGAGCCGGCGAGCTTGATGCCGACGTTGCTGATCGCCGCCATCCGGATGAAATCGGCGGCGCGCGACAGGAAGCACGCGAAGGTCGAGGGAAACGGAATCGCGCCGCGCGCCGCGAGGCCCATCGCCGCGCCGACCATCACCTGCTCGGCGATGAAATTCTCATAGAAGCGCTCCGGGAACTTCTTCTCGAACTTGTCGCTGAAGGTCGAGTTCTTCACGTCGGCGTCGAGCGCGACGACGCGTGGATCGGCGTCGCCGAGCTTGGTAATCGCATCGCCGTAGGCTTCGCGCGTCGCGACCTGGTCGCCGAGTTTGTAGGTCGGCGCGGCGACCGCCTTCGGCGCCACAGCCGGCCGCGGTGCGGCGGCGGGCTTCTCGATCAGCGCTGCCGGGTTCTTCACATCGTCAGGCACCTGAACGAATTGCTTCTCGAGCTCTGCGACGGCGCGATCGAGCTCGGCTTTGTTCAAGGCCTTGCCGTGCCAGCCTTCCTTGCCCTCGGCGAACGAAATGCCCTTGCCTTTGATCGTCTTCGCCAGGATCATCGTCGGCCGGCCTTTGGTGCGCCGCGCCTGGTCGAGTGCGTCAAGGATCGCCGTCAGATCGTGACCGTCGACGACGATCGCGTGCCAGCCGACCGCGCGCCAGCGCTGCGCGAACTGCTCCATGTCGTGATTCCACATGGTCGCGCGGCTCTGGCCGAGGCCGTTGACGTCGGTGATGCCGCACAGGTTGTCCAGCTTGTCTGCCGATCCGATGTTGCCGGCTTCCCACACCGAGCCCTCAGCGGATTCGCCATCGCCGAGCAGCACGTAGGTCCGGTAATCCGACTTGATCCGCCGCGCGTTCAGCGCGATGCCGATCCCGGCGCAGATGCCCTGACCGAGCGATCCGGTCGCGACGTCGACGAAGGGCAGGCGCGGCGTCGGATGACCTTCGAGATCCGAGTCGATCCGCCGCAGCTTCAACAGCTCCGATCGATCGAACGCGCCCGCTTCCGCCCACGCCGCGTACAAGACCGGCGCCGCATGTCCCTTCGACAGCACGAAGCGATCGGCGTCGGGATTGTGCGGATTCTTCGGATCGAAGCGCATCTCCGCGAAGAACAGCGCGGCCATGATCTCGGCCGCCGAGCAGCAGCTCGTCGGATGCCCGCTCGCAGCTTCGGAGGTCGAGCGGATCGAATCGATCCGCAGCTGCGTAGCGACGTTTTTCAGAACCGGAATGAGCGACACGCGATCTCTGGCCATAGGAAGACTGCGATTCTATTGCAGATTGGTGTATTCGGCGAGCGCGAGACCGTAGGCCGCGGCGTCGGCGAGCCCGCGTGCATGCGCGCTCTCCGCGTGCGCCATCAGGATGCGATCCGCGTCGGCTTTGTAGTTGGCGTCCGCCGCGACGACGGCGACGTGACGATAGTCGTCGTCGTGATGCAGCGCAGCGAGCCGGCAGAGGACGCGCACCGCGTCGCAGTTGAGCGCGAACGGTCGTGCGTCGGTGACCGCCTCCAGCGATTCACGAAACGACGCATGCCGATCGTCCCACAACGCGCGCCGCGCGAACTGGACGAGCTCTTCGGCGAGCATGCCGTACGGCAGCCGCCACGTCAGCACGTAGGCGCTGAGCAGCGCCGCCGCCGTCGACATGTGATCGGCGAGATGGCCGCGCGCGCCGTGCGGCGAATCGAGATCGTGGACGAGGCCTTCGCCGGGCCGATACGCGGCGGCGATGAGATGCTCCAGTGCATCGATCGCCTTCGGCGCGAGATCGCGGGGATCGAACACGCTGATCACGTTGAGGCACGCCTCGATCGCCAGCGCGAGATCGCCGACGATGCGGCAGCCGGTCCACTCGTGGCGGAGCGCGGGGACGAGATCGGCGATCGCTTCGCGCAGCCGTTCGTCCGCGGAGATGGTCGCCGCCTCGGTGAAGAGACCGAGCCAGGCGGCGCGCTCGCGACAGGTGGTCGCGGCGCGGCGCGCTTCGAGCCCGCGCGCGAGCGCCGGTTCGAGCGCGCGGCGGAGTGCATCGGTATCCGTCTGGCGATAGCGGCGCAGCAGGAACATCAGCGCCGTCGCATCGATCGCCTCGTCACGCGCGACCGCCTCGACGACGCGGTCCGCGATCTGCTCCAAGCCTGTCGTCCGGCCGTTCTGCAATCCTGAAATTATAATGTTCGGATGCTCGCAGTCCGGTACGTCGCGCTGGCGGCGCTGGTCGTCTGGCTCGGCGGTATGGCGACTGCGGTTTTCGGCGACATTCTGCGGCCGTCTCACCTCGTTGGCCTGGTCTGCGGCGGCATCATTTTCGTGAGCCTTTTCATCATGAAATTCGTCGGCCCGCCGCCGCGCGCGTTCGTGCCGCGGGCGGCGCTGACCGCCTTGATGCTCCTCCTCCTCGGCGTCTCCGCCCTGCTGCGCAGCGCCTCGAGCCTGCTCGCCGGCATCAACCTCGTTCTTGGCCTGGTGCTGCTCTATTGGTACGTACGCGAATGACACACACCATCACGCTGATTCCCGGCGACGGCATCGGTCCGGAAGTGACCGAAGCGGTCGTGCGCATTCTCAAGGCATCCGGCGTCTCGATCGAATGGGAGACGCACCTCGCCGGCGTGCGCGCGTTCGAGCGCACCGGCGAGACGCTGCCCGTCGAATTGATCGACTCGATTCGCAGGAACAAAGTCGCGCTCAAGGGCCCGGTGACGACGCCAATCGCCGGCGGCTTCACCAGCGTGAACGTCGCCCTGCGCAAGCTGCTCGATCTCTACGCGAACCTGCGCCCGGTCGCGAATCTGCCCGGCGTCGACGCGCGCTTTCAGGGGCTCGATCTGGTCATCGTCCGCGAGAACACCGAGGATCTCTATGCCGGCCTCGAGCACGAAGTCGTGCCCGGGGTCGTGGAGAGCCTGAAGATCATCACCGAGAAGGCGTCGACGCGGATCGCGCATTTCGCGTTCACGCACGCGCGCCGCCACAAGCGCAGCAAGGTGACGGCGATTCACAAAGCCAACATCATGAAGCAGAGCGACGGCCTCTTCCTCGAATGCTCGCGGCGGGTCGCGCGCGAATACACCGACCTCAAGTACGACGAGCGCATCGTCGACGCCGCGTGCATGCAGCTGGTGATGAAGCCCGAGCAGTTCGACGTGCTGCTGCTGCCGAATCTCTACGGCGACATCGTGTCGGATCTCTGCGCCGGCCTGGTCGGCGGCCTCGGCGTCGTCGGCGCCGCGAATCTCGGCGGCGAGATCGGCGTGTTCGAAGCGGTCCACGGCAGCGCGCCGGACATCGCCGGCAAGAATCTCGCGAATCCGACCGCGCTGCTGCTGTCGGCGGTGCTCATGCTCCGCCACATCGACGAAGGCGCGGCGGCCGATCGAATCATGCACGCGCATGCCGCGGTGCTGGCGCAGGGCGTCCGGACGCGGGATCTCGGCGGAACAGCGACGACGACGGAGTTTGCAGACGCCGTCGCCGGCGCGCTTTAATGCTATAGTCCGAGGCGGCTCACATGCTGGACGACATCTCTGAAGCCGTCCTTGCGCGCGAGGAAGTGCTCAAGTACCCGCGCGAGCTGGTGCACGCCTACCTCGACGAGCTGCGCACGACGCAGCGCCACAAGTTCTATCGCGCGCTTCAGCATCCGCTGTATCCGATCCTTCGTAAGATCGAACGCCGGCACGAGAACCTGCATCACGTCATTGCCGCGGTCCGATCGCACCGCCTCGTCTACGCGTCGAATCACAAGAGCCACACCGACTACCTCGTCGAGCCGCTGGTGCTCGACGACAACGGCATCCGGCCGCCGTTGATCGCCGCCGGCATCAATCTCTTCGGCGGTCCGCTCGGTCTGATTCACCGGCACGTCACCGGCGCGATTCCGATCCGGCGCAACACGAAGGACCCGGCGTATCTGGTGACGCTGAAGGCCTACGTCGGCGAGATTCTGAAGAAGCACGATCTCTTCTTCTATCCCGAGGGAGGCCGCAGCTACAGCGGCGAGCTGAAGCCGGCGAAAACCGGCTTGTTCAACGCCGCGCTCGCCGACGATCGGCCGGACCTCGCCATCATCCCGACCGCGATCGCCTACGACCTCGTGCTCGAGGATCGGATTCTGGCGCACCAGCGCTCGAAGAAGCGGCAGCGTCCGTTCAGCCGTGAGGTCGCCGAGATGGTGCGATACGCCGTCGGCTACCGATCGCGCGCGTTCGTGACCTTCGGCGCGCCGATTACCGTCGCCAGCATCGACGCGCACTCGCGCACCGACGTGCTGGAACTGACGCGACTGGTGCGCGCCCGCATCGGCGCGCAGTACAAGGTGCTGCCGACGGCGATCTTCGCCGCGGCGATGCGCCCGTCGATCGCCCGGCGCGATCTCGAAGAGCGCATCGATCATCTCCTCGAAGAGCTGGCGGCGCGGCGTGCCAATCTTGGCGTGACCAGCGGCCGCCAGGCGATCGAGGAAGCCGCCGAGCCGCTCGAGACGCGCGGTATCGTCGTCGCCGAGCGGGGCCGGTTCCGGGTGCGAGAACGTGTGGTGCTGCGCTACTACGCGCGGACGATCGAGCACCTGCTCGCCACCACCGGCCGGACCCACTGATGATCGATCGCGCAGCCAGGACCTTCTTTCATCTCCTCGCACAAAGCAGCGCTCTCAAGAAGTTGGCTTCGCGGTACGGCATGCGGCGGCCGACCAGCTTCGCGCGCCGCTTCATCGCCGGCGAAACGGTCGGCGAAGCGATCGACGCCGCGCGCCGGCTCGAAGCGAAGCATCTGCACCTCACGCTCGATCTGCTCGGCGAGAGCGTCACGAGCATCGACTCGGCGGCTTCGGCCACGCGCGAATACCTCGATGTCATCGATGCGGTGATCGCCTCGGGCATCGAGCGCGGCATCTCCCTCAAGCTGACGCAACTCGGACTGGATGTCGACAAGGCGACGGCGGTGGACAACCTGCGGAAGATTCTCGAACCTGCGGAGCCGGCCGGCTTCTTCGTCCGCATCGACATGGAGAACTCGCCCTACACCGACGTCACGCTGGAGATCTTCGAGACACTCTGGCAGCAGGGTTACCGGCAGATTGGCGTCGTGCTTCAGTCGGCCCTGCTTCGCAGTGAACGGGATCTGGCGCGGATGGCCGCGCTTGGCGCGCCGGTGCGGCTGGTCAAAGGCGCCTACAAAGAGCCGAAGTCAGTCGCCTATCAAAGGAAGTCCGAGGTCGACGCCGCCTACCGGCGGATGGTGAAAGCGATGCTCACCGGCGGGCACTACCCGGCTATCGCGACACACGATCCGGCGATGATCCGTTTTACCCAGGATTTTGCGCGTGAGCACAATGTGAGTGCCGACAAGTTTGAATTTCAAATGTTGTACGGCATCCGGAGAGACCTGCAGACATCACTGGTGAAGGACGGCCATCGGGTTCGGGTATACGTCCCATTCGGTCGCGAATGGTTTCCATACTTCATGCGGAGGCTCGCTGAACGGCCCGCGAACGTCGGGTTCGTCGTGCGCGGGATCCTAAGCGAGAGTGGGTAACATGTTGCTCAAGAAGGGGCAAACTGCATCGATTGACCTCATGCGGTGACGCCGGATATTGCTCACTCTGCGCAAATTGCATAAAGCCTCTAGAGGTGGCCATCTCCGCAAGTCCACATTCGATCTACACTTAGGTCGAGGCGGCTCCTGACGGCACGCCTCTTGAAATCACCTGAACCGCAAGTCGGTCGTCGGCGTCCTTAAGTTTAGAGGGAAGCCTACGACAGGAGGAGCAGGCGAACATGGTGACCAATTACACCCATCCGGTTGCGTCAGACCAGGAGGTCCGGACCGCGACAGACGAGGCGCAGATGGACGGGTTTAGTGTGATCGACCGGCTGCGCCAGATGTTCTGCGGACTACACGGCCACGACAACTTGCTGCAGTTCGAACAGGAACGGATGTTCCTGAGGTGCGTTTCGTGCGGACGCGAAACGCCCGGCTGGTCTCTGAACGAGGCGCCGCCCACGGTCACAGCCCGGAGCGAGGCGCGCCGTCATACGATGGTCCAGCCGGAATTCATCAGCGCGCGGCGAATCGCCTAGGCGATTTGACCGACGCGCACCGAGCATAAACGCGCCGGGTCCGTCGCCGCTCTTGTGAGACGATCCACGCCTCCCAGACGGTGCACGACCCGGGCGCGAACCCCTTCAACGATTTTCACTTAACAGAATCGTCCCACTAGCTCGACAAGGGCATCGCGGCAAAGCGTCACGTCCGCGACGTTGACGTACTCCTCGATCGAATGCAGTCCCGCGCCGCCTGGTCCGAAGAGGACGGATGGGATGCCGGCGTGGCCGAGAACGGCGGCATCGGTCCAGAAACTGGCGCCCGTAATGCGCGGGGTACTGCCAACCTCCGAGACGGCGCTGGCAAGGGTGCGTGGCAGCTCGTGGTCGGAGGCGACTTCATAGGCCGGCCGGCTGAAGACCGGCCTGGCCGACCCGCGAAACGTCGGGTCCTCGCGCACGAGCGTCGCGAGGATCTGTTTCACTTCGGTGATCGCCGTGGACTCGGACTCGCTCGGCAGCGTCCGGCGCTCCATCTGCAGAATGGCGCGGTCGGGATAGCTGCTCAGCTCGTGGCCCCCCTCGATGAACGATGCGTGCAGCGACCCGGTTCCCATGAGCCGATGAGGTGCCCGCGCCTGCAGCGTTCGATCGAGCGACTCCAGCGACGTCAACACGCGGCCGAGCCGGAGAATCGCGTCCTGTCCGTCAGCCGGACGGCTCCCGTGCGCGGCGCGGCCCAGCACTTCGACCTCCACCCAGGCAAATCCCTTGTGACCTACCGCGATCGCGAGATCGGTCGGCTCGGTGACGATGGCGCCGTCGGCGCTCCATTTCGCGGCGAGCGCTTCGGCGCCGATGCTCGAGTGCTCCTCGTCGACGACGGCGGCGACGATCAGGCGGCCCGAACCGAGGCCGCGTTCGGCAACGGCGCGCGCCGCATCGATCATCGCGGCGACGCCGGCCTTCATGTCCTGTGAGCCGCGGCCGTAGAGCCGGCCGTCGCGTTCGACCGGCGTGAATGGATCGCTCATGCCGGTGACACCAACCGTGTCGGTGTGCCCGCAGAACATCAGCGCACGGCCCGGTGTCTTTCCTTCGATCACGCCGACGACGTTGGGACGGCCGGGCGCGACTTCTTCGATCGTCACGTCGAGGCCGATGCGCCGCATCTCGCCGGCGATGGCGCCTGCGATCTCACGCTCGCCCGGCGCGCCGGGCACGAGCGTCGGATTCACGGAGTTGATCGCAATCAGGTCGCGAAGGAGTCGAACGGCCGGGTCCATGGGCCAATGTTATGCTCGCGGCGTGACGCGTGTCATCGCCATTACCGGTGCGTCCGCCGGGATCGGGCGCGCGACGGCATTGAGACTCGCGCGTGACGGCGGGAAACTGATCGTCTGCGCGCGGCGCGGCGATCGACTCGAGGCAGTCGCCGCGGAAATCACGGCAGCCGGCGGCGAGGCGCTGCCGATCGTCGCCGACGTGACGCGGCCTGGCGACATGCAGATGCTCGTCGACCGCGCCACCGAACGCTTCGGCCGGCTCGACGTGATGATGTGCAACGCCGGCTTCGGCATCTACGGCGTCGTCGATCGGATCACGCCGGATCAGATGCGGCGGCTCATCGACGTCAACTACCACGGCACGTTCAATGCGGCGCACGCCGCGCTGCCGGCGTTTCGCCGTCAGGAGAGCGGCCACCTCGTGATCGTCTCGTCGATCGTCGGCAAGCGCGGCGTGCCGTACATGGGGGCGTACGCGGCGACGAAGTTCGCGCAGGTGGGGCTCGCGGAATGCCTTCGCGCGGAAGTTGCCGGCAGCGGCATCCACGTCAGCGTCGTCTTTCCGATCTCGACCGACACCGAGTTCTTCGAGGTGATGACGCAGGAATCGGGCGCGATCACCCGCGCGGCCGGGCCGCGTCAGAGCGCGGCCGACGTCGCCGACGCGATTGCGCGGGCAATCGATCGGCCTGCGGCCGAGGTGTATCCGTATCCGCCTGCGCGCGGCCTGGTCGTGCTCAACGCGCTGGCGCCGGCGTGGTGCGATCGCATCGTTCGCCGATGGGGGCGCAAACCGGTGAACGGACGACCGCCGACATGAGCCCGCCGCTGGATCGCGCCCGGGAGATCGCCATCGCCGTCCGCGATGCCGGCGGACGCGCGCTCATCGTCGGCGGCTGGGTGCGCGATCGGCTGCTCGATCACGAGTCCAAGAACATCGACCTCGAGGTCTTCGCGGTCCCGTCCGAACGACTGCGATCGATCCTCGAATCGCTCGGCCGCGTCGAGGCGGTCGGCGAGAGTTTTCAGGTTTACAAGATCGGGGACATCGACGTTTCGCTGCCGCGGCACGATTCGAAATCCGGACGCGGGCATCGCGGCTTCGTCGTCGTCGGCGATCCGGAGATGTCGATCGAGGAAGCGGCACGCCGCCGCGACTTCACGATCAACGCGATCGCGTGGGACCCGCTGACCAACGAGTACTTCGATCCGTTCGGCGGCCGCGCCGACCTGGAGCGGCGGCTTCTCCGCGTCGTCGATCCAAAGACGTTTCCCGACGACAGCCTTCGCGTTCTTCGCGCGATTCAGTTCGCCGCGCGCTTCGAGCTCGCCGTCGACGAGCCGACCAAGACCATCTGTCGAGCGGTCGCGCTCGACGACCTGCCGTCGGAGCGCATCTGGGGTGAGTTCGAGAAGCTCCTGCTGGCGCGGCGGCCGTCGATCGGCTTCGCGCTGGCGCTGGAGCTCGGCGTCGTCGAGAAGATGTTTCCGGAGCTGCAGGCGCTGGTGAACTGTCCGCAGGAGCCGGAGTGGCATCCCGAAGGCGACGTCTGGGTCCACACGCTGCAGGTGATCGACCAGGCGCGCACGCGCATCGACGATCTCGAGCGGCCGCAGCAGCTCACCGTCATGCTCGGTGCCGTCTGTCACGATCTCGGCAAGCCGCCGACGACGGCGTTCATCGACGGGCGGATTCGATCGATGGATCACGAAGAGCAGGGCGTCGCTCCGACGATCGCCGTGCTCGATCGCCTCAACGTGCACTCGATCGAGGGCTACGACGTGCGCAAGCAGGTCGTCGGACTGGTGGCGCAGCATCTCAAACCCGGATCGTGGTTCAAGGTCCGCGACGAGGTCGGCGACGGCGCGTTCCGCCGGCTGGCGCAGAAGGTGGATCTCGAGCTGCTGGCGCGCGTCGCCAAGTCCGATTGCGAAGGACGCAAGCCCGGACAGTTCGACTGCTCGGCGATGGACTGGTTCCTCGAGCGCGCGCGATCGCTTGGCGTCGAGCACCGGCCGCCTGCGCCGATCCTGCTCGGCCGTCACGTTCTCGAGTTGGGACTCGGGCCGGGCCCGCGCGTCGGTGAAATCCTGAAAGGCGTCTACGAGCAGCAGCTCGACGGACGCGTGACGACGCTCGACGAGGCCGTCGAAGCGGCAAAGGCCCTGATCGAGTCGCGCGTGGTTAAATAAAAAACCTATGGCGAGATACACGCTGGTCTACGGCGTGCGGTTGATTCCCGAGGGCACGTTGAAAGGCGTTGAGGAAGCGACGCTGACGCTCGCGGACGGATCGACGGCAGGGCTGACGCTGCATACGTTCGACGGGACGATTCCGCAGCTGCGTCGATCGCTCGACCGCAGCCTCGACGCGTTCTTCGATCTGCTGCCCGGCGCCGAGGACGAGGACGTCGAGAAGTTCGGCGAATAATGTTCCGGGCGCTCGTCGACAACCGCCTCAACCTGCTCCTCGTCTCTGCGCCGATCGCGTGGATCGTTCATCTGATGGCGCCCGAGTCGCCGTGGGTGTTCATCAGCGCCGCCGCCTCGCTCATCCCGCTCGCCGGCATCATCGGTCTCGGTACCGAGCAGCTCGCGGCGCGCTCCGGACCGGCGCTCGGCGGATTCCTGAACGCGACGTTCGGCAACGCGGCGGAGCTGATCATCGCGCTGGTGGCGCTCGGCAACGGACGGGTCGCGCTCGTCAAGGCCTCGATCACTGGCAGCATCGTCGGCAACCTTCTGCTCGTGCTTGGACTGTCGTTCTTCGTCGGCGGACTCGGACGCAAGACGCAGACGTTCCATCGGACGGCGGCGACCAACGCGACGGCGATGCTCTTTCTCGCCGTCGTCGCCCTGGTGATGCCGGCCGTCTTCGATCTGACGCTGTACGGCACGCTCGCCGCCGAGCCGCGAGCGATCTCGCGGCTGAGCGTGTGGAGCGCGATCGTCCTGATCGCCGCCTATGCGGGCAGTCTCGTCTACGCCTTCACGGCGCACCGCGACTTGTTTCGCTCCGCGCACGAAGAAGTCGACGCAAAAAGGCTGCTGCCGACGGGCGCCGCACTCGCGCTGCTCGGGACCGGCACGGTGCTGACGGCGATTCAAGCGGAGATTCTCCTCGGCGCGATGCAGCCCGCCCTCGAGCGTTTCGGCTTCACCGAATTGTTCGTCGGCGTCATCGTCATCGCCGTCATCGGCAACGCCGCGGAGCACTACTCCGCCGTGATCGCGGCTCGACGCGATCAGATGACGCTGGCCGTCGAGATTGCCGTGGGCAGCAGCGCGCAGATCGCGCTCTTCGTCGGGCCGGCGCTGGTCCTCTACTCCCACATGGCCGGCCGGCCGATGTCGCTGCTGTTCAACGCCTTCGAGATCACGGCGATCGCGCTTTCGGTCTTCGCCACCAGCATCGTCGTCGTCGACGGCGAGAGCAATTGGGTGGAAGGCCTGCAGTTGATGGCCGTGTATCTCATCCTCGGGCTGGCGTTTTATTTCGTGCCGCCGGTGCCGTTGAGCTCCGGCTCAATGCGATAATCATCGCGATGGGAGAGCTGAGCGATCGCCTGATCGCAGAGTTAGTCGATGCCGTTCGCGCCCAGCTCCGGAAAGAAGCGGGCGAGCGGCTGCGCGACGTGTACTTGATCGGTGATATCGAAAAGGACACGGCTCGCGCCTGCATCGAACGGCTTCGCGAGCTCGCCGGCGAGAACAACCGCCCAATCTCGCTCTACATCAACAGCGCCGGCGGCAACGTCACCGACGGCCTCGCCATTCACGATTCCATTCGCCACATCATCAGCCGCGGCGTCGAGGTCACGATCGTCGTCCAGGGGATGGCGTACTCGATGGGTTCGATCGTCCTGCAGGCGGCGAGCGAGGGGCGACGGCTGGCCTTTCCGCACTCGTGGATCATGATCCACGAGCCGGCGAAATGGGCCGGCTGGCAGTCGACCACCGCCGCGGCGCAGCACCTCGAGCGTCTCAAGCAGATGCAGGATCAGATTTACAAGATCCTGTCGGTGCGGTCGGGCAAGCCGCTGCGCCAGATCATCAAGGACACCAAACGCACGGACTTCTATCTCGACGCGCAGAGCGCGCTCGATTACGGGCTCATCGATCAGATTGTCGCGGGCGAGCTGCCGCAGCCGAAGACCGGGCCGATGGAGATGAAGGACGCCGTCAGCGAACCGGAGCCCGAACCTCCGCGCGAGGAAATGGCGCCGGCCGCGAAAGCATCCAAAGATTCCTAGAAGACCGCCTCAGTTCTGCGAGCCGCGCCATTCCTCGAGCAGGCGCGCGGCGTTTCCGGCGACGGAGTGCAGCGTCGGCGCCCAGCCGAGCGCTCGCGCGCGCGGGCTCCTCACGACCTGATCGAGCGCCAGCGCGTCCGCATACGGACCCATCTTCTTCTGCGCCTCGTCGATGGGCACGTGGCGCACGTCGGGCCTCACCGGCAGATACGGTTTGATGGCGTCGACGATGTCGTTGATGCGCTCGTCGCCTTCGTCGTTCGCGTGGTAGACGCCGGCGGCGTCCTCGCGCCCGGCCAGCCGCGCGTACAGCTCGGCGAGATCGCGGTCGTACACCAGCGGCCAGTGATTGTTGCCGTCGCCGACGACGCGGACGAGCCCGTTGGCCGCCGACTTGAAAATCTCGCCGACCATCCCGTCGCCGCCGCCGTAGACGACGCCGGGGCGGACGACGATCGTGCGCAGCGAATCGCTCGCCGCATCGAGCACGAGCTGTTCGTGCGCAGGCCGGAACGACGCCAGCGCGATCGGATCGATTGGCGCGGATTCATCGGCCGGCTCCGGCTTTCTTCCAAGAATCCAGACGCCCGAGGTGTAGATGATGAAGCGCTTCGCCGCCGCGTTCGCGCCGGCGGTGCGCGGGCGCTTGGCCGCTCGGATGATCGTCTCGAGCGCCGCCTGATCGATCGCCGGTCCGCGTCCCGATCGCGCGTCGTAGGCGGCGTGAATGTAGCCGTCCTGCGCTTCAGCGGCGGCGCGGAACGACTCGGGCTCGGCAAGGTTGCCGACGACCGGGTGGCCGCCGCGCCTGGCGACGCCGCGGGCCTTCTCGTTGTTGCGGACGAGCGCGGTCACGTCATGGCCGGCGCGGATCAGCGCATCGAGCACGGCTGCGCCGATGTAGCCGGTGCCGCCAGTGAGAAAGATTCGCATCGCGGGCGTATATCATAGTTCACTCGTGGTCCGCGACACGCTCATTGACTTTTTTCGCGATCTCACGCTCGCGCGCGGCGAGTTCCTCATCTACGACGATGGGTTCAGGAGCCGCAGTTACACGTATGACGAAGTCGGACGCGCGGCGCGCGGATTCGCGGCGCGGCTGCACGAGATCGGCGTCGGCAAAGGCGACAAAGTTGTCGTGTGGAGCGAGAACCGCCCCGAATGGGTTGTCGCGTTCTGGGGCTGTCTGCTGATCGGCGCCGTCATCGTTCCCATCGACTATCGCGCCTCGCCCGATTTTCTCGCGCGCGTCAGCCGGATCGTCAAGGCGAAGCTGGTCGCGATCGGCCAGGACGTGCCGCCCATCCGCGCCTCGCTCGATGCGCCGATCTGGAAGCTGCACGAAATGGAATGGCGTGACGGCCATCCACCCGCCGTCGCGATCGCGCGTCAAGACGTCGCCGAGATCATTTTCACCTCCGGCGCCACCGCCGAACCCAAAGGGGTGGTCATCACCCACGGCAACGTGCTCGCGAATACGGTGCCGATCGAGCGTGAGGTGCTCAAGTACCGGAAGTGGGGCAAGCCCTTCTATCCACTGCGCTTCCTGAACCTTCTGCCGCTCAGCCACATGTTCGGTCAGGCGATGGCGACCTTCATCCCGCCGATGCTGCCGGGCGTGGTCGTCTTCATGCGCGGCTACAACCCGGTGGACATCGTCACCCAGATCAAGAGCCGGCGCATTTCGGTCGTCGTCTCGGTGCCAAAGATTCTCGACGTGCTTCGCGAGCACGTGCAGCGCGCCGCGTCCACCTCGCGTGAAGGCGTCTCGCTGAAGGACGAAGTCGGGCAAAGGCTTCAACCGAACACACCGGGCGAGCACTTCACGCGGCGATGGTGGCGGTATCGGCGCCTCCACAAACTGTTCGGGATGAAGTTCTGGGCGTTCGTCGTCGGCGCGGCGCCGCTCGACGCCGAGCTCGAAGCGTTCTGGAAGGAGCTCGGTTTCGTCGTCATTCAAGGCTACGGGCTGACCGAGACCGCGCCGATCGTCAGCCTGAATCACCCGTTCAGCACGAAGAAAGGTTCGGTCGGCAAAGCCATCGCGGGCGTGGAAGTGAAGATTGCGCCGGACGGCGAGATCCTCGTTCGCGGCGAGAACGTCACGCGCGGGTACTACAACGCGGAGGAGGAAACCGCGCGCGCGTTCGAAGGCGGCTGGTTTCACACCGGCGACATCGGCGACAAAACCCAGAGCGGTCAGATCTACATTCGCGGACGCAAGAAGGAAATGATCGTGACGCCCGAGGGGCTCAACGTCTTTCCGGAAGACGTCGAGCGGGTGCTGAACCGCGTCGCCGGCGTCCGCGATTCAGCCGTCATCGGCGCGCCGATCGGTTCCGAAGAACGCGTTCATGCGGTGGTCGTCCTCGAGTCCGGCGTCGCCATCGACGACGTGATCCGCCGCGCGAACGCCGAGCTCGAAGATCACCAGAAAGTACGGCGCGCGCTGGTCTGGCCCGAACCGGAGCTGCCGCGCACCGAAGGCACGCGCAAACTGAAACGCGCGGAGATCCGCGAGTGGGTGAAGAGCGGCGCGCGTCAGACGCCGACGGCTCGAGCCGGCAAGGATCGGCTCGCCGCGCTTCTCGCCAAGTACTCCGGCGGTGCGGAGGTCGCCCCGGACACGACGCTCGAGCAGCTTGGTTTGAGCTCGCTCGATCGCGTCGAGCTGATGGTCGCGCTCGAGGACACGTTCCAGACGCACATCGATGAGAGCGCGTTTTCGGGCGCACGCGACATCGGACAGCTGCGGACGCTGGTCGAACGCTCCGCGGCCAGCGAGACGCCGCCGGCAGAGCCGGTCGACTTTCCGGTCTGGAGCCGGATGTGGGCAGCGCGCACGATTCGGCGTGCGAGTCTCCCGACCTGGATTCTGCCGCTGGCGCGCCTGTTCGCGTGGTTGCGCGTCGAAGGGCGTGAGCACCTGCGCCGGCTCGACACGCCGGTGATCTTCGCGGCAAACCATCAGAGTCACATGGACGCGCCGGTCATCCTCGCGGCGCTTCCGCCGTCACTCCGCTACCGCGTGACGACGGCGATGGCGAAGGAATTCTTCAAACCGCACTTTTATCCGGAGCAGCACGGACGGCTTGCGTGGTTCACCAACAGCCTGAATTACTATCTCGCCGCGCTGTTCTTCAACGCCTTCC
>DAIUKO010000050.1:0-32041 GCA_036848175.1 Vicinamibacterales bacterium
GTGGCAGGCCGAGAGCAACGCGCACACGATCGTCGCGCCGCGCATCCTCGTCTATCCGTTCGTCAGCAAGGGACGAACCGGATCGCCGGCGGAAATCCGCGCCTGGATCCGCGACATCAAGGCGAAGGGCGCCGACGGGTTGAAGATCATCGGCGTCGATCGCGATCAGCTCGAAGCGATCATGGACGAAGCGCACAAGCTGAACCTGCGCACCGCGACGCACATCGCCGTCGAGGAAACGACCGCCAAGGATTACATCGAGCTCGGTGTGAACTCCATCGAACACTTCTACGGCGTCGCCGACGCGGCGCTGAACGGCATCCAGGATTTTCCCGCGGAGATGAACTACGCCAACGAAGTGCACCGCTTCGGACGCGCCGGCGAACTGTACGCGCAGGCCGACCCCGAGAAGCTGCACAAGGTGATCGATGACATGGTCGCCGGGCACGTCGCATGGGATCCCACCTTCTCCATCTACGAAGCGAGCCGCGATCTCGTGCGCGCACAGAACCAGCCGTGGTTCAGGGATTATCTGCATCCGTCGATGGAGGAGTACTTCAAGGGATCGACGGAGAACCACGGCTCGTACTTCTTCGGCTGGACGAGCACGCAGGAATCGAACTGGCGCCGGCAGTACCGGATCTGGATGGACGCCGTCCGCGAGTTCGCGAACAAAGGCGGCCTGGTGACGACGGGCGACGATGCCGGATATATCTATTCGATGTACGGCTTCGGCATCGCGCGCGAGCTGGAGCTCCATCAGGAAGCGGGATTCCATCCGCTCGAAGTCATCGAGCACGCGACCTGGAACGGCGCCAAGCTGATCGGAATGGAGGACCGTCTCGGAAAGATCCGCGAAGGCTTCATCGCCGACATGCTCGTCGTCAACGGCAATCCGCTCGAGAACCTCAAGCTGCTCAACCCGTACGGTGCCGACGTGATGATCGTGAACGGCAAGCCGGTGCCGAACGACACGCCGATCGCCGCCGGCGATCGCGTGCAGAACGCACATGGCGGCGGCATCGAGTGGACGATCAAGGACGGCATCCCGTATCACGTCCCCACGCTGATGCGTGAAGTGAAGGACATGGTCGCCAAGGCGCGCGAGCGCCGACCGACGACCACCGCGGGGCAGTGAATGGGGAAACCCCCGAGTCTCGATGCCTCGGTGGTGATTGCCGCGCCGGCCGGCCGCATCCTGAAGGCCTTCTTCGATCCCAGCGCGCTGAGCGCCTGGTGGGGCGTCGCGAATTCGGTGACGGCGCCGCGCACGCTCGGCCCGTACGTGATCGAGTGGCCGCCGACCGATTTCCGGGACCAGATGCTCGGCAGGCTCGGCGGCGTCTTCCGCGGCACGGTCATGGACTTCGAGCCGACGTCGGGCTTCTTCGTCGCCGATGCGTACTGGCTGCCGCCGGACGGCGAACCGATCGGACCGATGGCGCTGGAAGTTTCCGTGAAATCGGACGGCGGCGATCTGAACCGCGTCCGCGTCACCCAGAACGGCTACGAAGAGAGCGAACGCTGGCGCCGGTACTACGAAGTGGTGGGCGTCGGGTGGGAGCGGGCGCTCTTGTCGCTCAAGAATCTCCTCGAGAAATAGGGCGGACCCGCGTGTCCGCCCCCGAGAAACGTCGGGCCGGAGACGGGCATCTAATAAACCCGTAAGGCTGGAGGTTCATAGATGACCGTACTCTTACTTCTCGCATTGTGGACAGCGGCGGAGCAACACCAGGGACATCAGACAGCCGACCGGCCGGCGACGCTGATGTCCGGACTCGGCAACCTGAATCATCCGATCGCGACCAGGAGTCGCGAGGCGCAGCAGTTCTTCAACCAGGGACTGACGTTCGTCTACGCGTTCAACCACGACGAAGCGATCCGCTCCTTTCGCCGCGCCGCGGAGCTCGATCCGTCAGCGCCGATGCCGCATTGGGGCATCGCGCTCGCGCTCGGACCGAACATCAACCTCGACGTCGATCCGGAGCGCGAGAAAGCGGCGTACGACGCGGCGCAGAAAGCAAAGTCGCTCTTCGCCAACGCGCCTGCGAACGAGCGTGCCTACATCGGTGCGCTGGTCAGGCGGTACTCGAACGATCCGAACGCGGATCTCAAAGCGCTGGCGGTGGAGTACAAGGACGCGATGCGCGAGGTGGCCAGGCAGTATCCGGACGATCTCGACGCCGCGACGCTGTACGCCGAAGCGCTGATGGATCTGCGTCCATGGCAGCTCTGGTCGAACGACGGCAAGCCGGCGGAAGGGACCGAGGAGATCGTGGCCGTGCTGGAGTCGGTGCTGAAGCGGGAGCCGATGCACATCGGCGCGAACCACTACTACATCCACGCCGTCGAAGCGTCGAAGACACCGGCGCGCGCGCTGCCGAGTGCGCAGCGGCTCGACACGCTCGTGCCGAACGCCGGTCACCTCGTCCACATGCCGGCGCACATCTACATGCGCACGGGCGACTACTCCGCGGCCGTCGCGAGCAATGCCAAGGCCGCCGAAGTCGATCGCAAGTACATCGAAGCGACGAAGCCAGGCGGCGTCTACCCGCACATGTACTACAACCACAACCTCGACTTCCTCGCATCCGCCGCGATGATGACGGGGCAGTTCGCCGAAGCGAGCCGCGCCGCCGATCAACTCGTCGCGATCGCGACGCCGGCGGTCGCGCAGATGCCGATGCTCGAACCGTTCGCCGCCAAGAAGCTGTACGTGTTGCTGCGGTTTGCGAAATGGGACGAGGTGCTCGCACTGCCGCAGCCGGATCAGAAACTCCTGCTGCTGACGACGCTGTCGCATTTCGGCCGCGGCGTCGCGCATGCCGCACTCGGCCGCGCCGACGAGGCGAAGCGCGAGCAGCGCGCGTATCTCGAAGCGCGCCAGAAGATCTCCGGCGACATGGACTGGGGATATAACAAGGCCGCCAGAGTGCTCGTCGTGACCGACAACGTCCTCGCGGCGCGCGTCGCCGAAGCGGAGAAGCGACTCGCGCCCGCGATCGAGGCATGGCGGCGTGCCGTCGCCGCCGAAGATCTCCTCAACTACAACGAGCCGGCCGACTGGTTCTATCCGACGCGCGAATCGCTCGGCGCGGCGCTGCTGCGCAACGCGAACGGTGCCGACGCCGAGCGTGTCTTCCGCGACGACCTCGAGCGCAACCCGAAGAACGCGCGATCGTTGTTCGGCCTCTGGCAGTCGCTCGCGGCACAGGGACGCAGCGCGGACGCCGCTCACGCCGAACGCGACTTCAAAACGGCCTGGCAGCGCGCCGATACCGACCTGAAGCTCAGTGACTTCTAGACTCTGGCGACTCCGGAAGCGTCAACAGAGCATCGACGCGATCGTTCGTGAACACGACGATGACGGCGATGTGACGCTGGAGTACGTCATGAACGGCAAACGCGTGACGGCCCGCCGCTGGCCGTCACGCGCGCAAGCCGAGAAGGCGGCGACCGAGAAACGAAAGGACCTCGAGCGCGCCGGCTGGGCGACTCACTGGTGACGAATTCGCTCTGTCTCCGGCGCCTTCTCGCCTGACCACACGCGCAGCTTCAGGTCCACCGAGCCCAGCTGGATTACGTCTCCATCGGCGAGCCGCACCTGTCCCGCGATCGGCTGATTCATCAGCAGCGTCCCGTTCTTGCTGCCGAGATCCTCGATGGTCACCGCGTCGCTTCCGCTCGGCACGTGGATGCGCGCGTGGCGGCGGGAGACGCCGGACGCATCCAGCCAGACATCGCACTGCGGATCGCGGCCGACGATATTGTCGCCCTCGGTGAGGACGATCGTGCGATCGTTCCAGACGAGCCAGACGCGCGCGGCGGCGTTCGATGCGCGCACGCGCGGCGCCTCGACGTCGACCGCCTCGCCGCTGAACGCGTAGCCGACGCCGTGCACCGTCCGGATGAACCGCGACTCCCGCGGGTTGTCGCCAAGGGCACGCCGGACCTCCGCAATCAGAACGTTGAGGTTCGCGTCGACGACGAATGTCGCCGGCCAGATCTGGGCGTGGAGCTCGGACTTGTCGATGACATTCGGCCGGCGCTCGAGCAGCGCGCGGAGCAGGTCGAAGGCCTTTGGCGATAGACGAATCTCCTCCCGGCCGCGCCCGAGGAGCTGCCGTGTCTCAGAATCGAGCACGAACTCGCCGAATCGAACTCTCACAGCCGCCACAAGACTGCTTGACCGCGTTGGCACGTCTAAATTGCCACGCCGCCCGGGAGCCACTGGTTCCAAAAACTTTGGTAATTCCTAAGGACTCCCGTTCCGGGCGCGCTGGATAATCACGGAACGCCATGGCCCCGCCCCGTCCGGATTCCGCGGCTGAGGTGCCCCGCCGGCCCGCCCGCGATCTCATCGACGCGGTCGTCGATCACATGCGCAAGAACGCCGAGCCATTGAAGTACTCGACGCTCGTGCCGAGTCGCTACACAGTCTACTTGCACCCTGCCGAGCACGCCCGGCTCGAAGGCATCGTCCCGATTCTGCAGGAGCAGACGATCCGCGCGCTCACCGAGGCGCTGGACGCCTTGAACCGGCGCCCGGCCGTGAAGCGGTGGGTCGACCGGCTCATCGGCGACCCGCCGGAGTTTCGGAACGCGGACGCCGACTGGCACGTCGACTTTCTTGCGGATCCTGATGGCGAGATGCGCGAGGGGGACTTGCTCGTCGACTCGGAGCTTCGCCTGCCGGCGCGTCCCGAGCTGGGTATCGGCGAACGGACGCGGCGCATCACGACGATCCACGCGGGCCACCGCACGACGACGCGGGAGCACGCGGTCGACCGCTCATCGTCGTCGGCGGCTCAGCCGGTCGTCGCACGGATCACGTACGAAGACAACTCGGGACCCCATTCCTACAACGTCGTGAAGGATTCCCTGACGATTGGGCGCGGCGGCATCGCGTATCCCGTCGACGTCCGGATCGTCTCCACTGTCGACGTCTCACGCGAGCATGCGCGCATTCGCCGCGATCCGGCGACCGGGGGGTTCTTCCTCATCGACCTCAGCTCGCTCGGGACGACGCTGAACGGGCGCCACGTTCCGCGCGGCTACGAGGAAATCGACGGAACGAAACGGGAGACCGGCGCCGAGACGGCGCTTCCCGACGCCGCGCGCATCGGTTTAGCGGACACGGTCTTTCTCGACTTTCGGCGAGTGAGCTGATGCGCACCGTCACCGCGCTGCGAGCCGCAGGGCATACCGATCCCGGATTGCAGCGGGATGTCAACGAGGATCGGTTTCACTTCGACGTCGCGCGCGGCCTGTTCGCGGTCGTCGACGGTGTGGGCGGCCAGGCGGCCGGCGGGAAAGCGGCCGACATCGCGCTGTCGATGCTGCGGACGCGCCTCGAGCGCGAGACCGGCCCGACCGTCGACCGCGTGCGCGAGGCGATCACCATCGCCAACAACGAGATCTTCCGCGTCGCATCGATGCGTCCGGAATGGCACGGCATGGCCTGCGTGCTGACCGTCGCCGTCGTCGAAGATGGCCGCGCCATCGTCGGCCACGTCGGCGACTCCCGTCTCTACAAGGTCTCCGATCGCATCGAAAAGATCACGCGCGATCACTCGCCGGTGGGCGAGCGGGAAGACGCGAGCGAGATCTCCGAGTTCGAGGCGATGCACCATCCGCGGCGCAATGAGGTCTATCGCGACGTCGGCTCGGAGCTGCACGAGCCCGACGATCCCGATTTCATCGACCTCATCGAGGTGCCGTTCGAGCCGAACGAAGCGCTGCTGATCTGCAGCGATGGCCTCACCGACGTCGTCGAATCGACGGCCATCAAGGAGATCGTGCAGCAATTCGGCGGGCGGCCCGAGCTGGTCGCTCACGCGCTCGTCGACGCCGCGAACGACGGCGGCGGCAAGGACAACGTGACCGTCGTCTACGTCGAAGGCGAGCAGTTCGCGCCGGCGCGACCGGACAAGCGCAACCACCATCGCGCCGAACGATCGAATGAGGCACGAACAACGCTGCCAGTAAAACCGCCGCGCAGATTGAAGAGAACCGTTCGGTGGGCGCTCGTGGGGCTCCTGCTCGCAGCCACCGCGCTGGCGCTCTCTCGATGGCGTCCCTCCTGGCCGCTATCGATGACCGGCAGAATCACGCCGCTCGTTTCGACCGCGACGGTCCTCGTCGTTCGGCCGACCGACTCGATTGCCGCAGTACTCGATGGCGCCGGGCCGGGATCCACGGTCCTCGTCGAACCTGGCGAGTACCGTGAACGCATCGTGTTGCGCAATGGCGTCCGTGTCGTCAGCCGCGTGTCGCGCGGCGCGACGATTCGTCTGCCCGGCACGGCAGCGGAGGGGGATCCGGCCGTGGTCGCCGATGGAGTCTCCGCCGCGGAGCTGGTCGGCTTCCGCATCGTCGGCGACGCCGCGACGCCGCTCGGAACGGGATTGCTCGTCAGGAATGCCGAGGTGTCGGTCGTGGATCTCGAGATCAGCGGCGCCGTGAACGTGGCGATCGATCTCGACGACGTCGAGGGCACGCCGCGTACGACGGTGATGGCGAGCGACATTCGCGACAACCCTGGCGCCGCGCTGGCGATCCGCGGCGGGGCGTCGCCGCGCATCGCGCACAACGTCTTTCTGCGCAATGCCCTCTCGCCGCGCGCGCAGGCGGTGGTCAACATCGAACGCTGGGAACACGGCGCCGCGCCGCAGTTCACCGGGAACGTCTTTCACGGGATCCCGTCGAAGATCTTTGGCGTGTTGAGCGACGACATTCGTGCCGCGCTCGTTCGCGACAACTTCTTTCCCGATGGTCACGAGGCCCGACCATCACCGGCGGGGGCGTCCCGCGGCCGGCAGAGCCGATGATGACAACGGTCTTCCAGCGGCTCGGGCCCTACGAGATCGTCGAGGAGATCGGCCGCGGCGGCATGGCCGCGGTCTTCCTCGCCACGGACAGCCGAACCAATCAGCGCGTGGCGCTGAAGCTCGTCCCCATCGGCAGCGATCGCGAGGCGCGCGAGATTCTCGCCGCCGAGCAGTGGGGCGCCAAGCTTCAAGAGCAATTCTGCCGCGTCAGCCGGCACGTGCCGGTCGTGTACGAGCACGGCCTCGCGTCGGGCTATTTCTATCTGGCGATGGAGTACCTGCAGGGCCGCAATCTGTCGGAGATCATCAGCGGCGGCGCGCTGCGGCCCGAATATGCGACCGGCATCGCGATTCAACTCTGCGATTTCCTCGAAGCGGCGCACCAGTTCGAGGCGGAGATCGACGGCCGCAAGCTGCGGTCGCTGCTGCACGGCGACCTGAAGCCGCGGAACATCCGCGTCATCTCGAACGACGCCGACGGCGATCGCGAAGTGGATTACGTGAAGGTGCTCGACTTCGGCATCGCCAAGGCGCTGTCGTTCAGCCGAAAAGTGACGCACAACGACTTCGGCAGCGTCGCGTATCTGTCGCCCGAGCGGCTGGAGTCGGGCGAGATCGATCCGCAGGCGGACTTCTGGCCGGTCGGCGTGCTGCTCTACGAGATGGTGAGCGGCGCGCCGCCGTTCCGCGCACCGGACACGCGCCGCCTCGAACAGCGAATCCGATCGCGGCGGGTGGAGCCGCTCGACGGTAGTTGTCCCGCGGGGGTGCAGGCAGTTGTCGCCAAGCTGCTCGCGCCGACGCCCGCTGACCGCTACGACAGCGCCGGCGCCATTCGCGACGATCTCCAACATGTGATCGCCGGCACTCAGACACAAGCCGAACGCGAAGGCTGGCCCGCCCGCGCCGTCGACGAGCCCCCGACTCGGCGCACGCGGCCGGCAGCGGCGGTTGAATCGGTCGAAGAGATCACACGGCGCACGTCTCACACGGAGCCGCCGGAGGCAGCCGTGACGACGCCGCCGAGGAAACGCATCAGCCGTTTCCGGGCGGCACTGCTGCTCGCCGCGCTGCTGATCGTCTTCAACGAGATCCGGATCGGCGTGCTCGCGAATCAGCTCGCGGCGACGATGCCGTCGCGCGAGCTCGACGCGATGGCCGACGCCTGGGATCGCTACGACGCACTGCGCGGCGGAGGCGTGCACCTGGGCGTCTTCGGACTGGAACGCACGCTGGCTGACCGCACGGAAACGCTGACCGACCGCGTGATGGCGAATTACCTGACGCCGCTGCCGACCGTACGAGAGACGCAGTGGAAGCTGGCTCGCGAGGCGCTCGCGCGCGCCTCCGCGCTCGCGCCGCGCAACCGGCGCCTGAAAGCGTCGCTGCGCTACTGCGAAGGGCAGCTGCACCGGATCAACGGCGAGGCGCGGAAAGCGCGGCGGCAGGCGGCGGCGCAGCAGGAATTCAACGATGCGGTGACCGCGTTTCGCGAGGCGGCGGAGCTGCGGCCGAACTGGCCGGATCCGTTCCTGGGCCTCAGCCGCACGTTCATCTACGGTCTGGAAGACGTCGATCGCGCCGCCGACGCGCTCAAACAGGCGGAGCGCTACGGTTTCACCCCAGGCGATCGCGAGACCATTCAACTCGCGGACGGCTACCGCACGCGCGCCGAGTCGCTCCTCCGCAACGCTCGCACGCTGGCGGGCATGGCGCAGGAGCAGGAGTATCTGACGCGGGCCGTCGAAGCCTACAAGCAGTCTCTCGAGCTCTATGCGAAGGCCGCGACCGTGCCCGGCGTGGCGCGCACGATTCGCATCGCCGAGCGCGGGCTGAAGCAGGCCGAACAGCGCATCGCGGAATTGACGCATCCCGCTGAACGACCGGTCTCGGACGACGGCCGCTGATGGCGGTCACCTTTACGTCCGCGGCAGAACGCGATCTGCGGCGCGAGCGCCATCTGGTGATTCCCGTCGGCGGATGGGACGTCGTGCTGCTGGCGGTATCGTGTGTTGCGGCACTCGCCATCGGCCTCGCGTATACAGGGCGTCTGCGCGCATTCGATCTGTCGGAACGCGAACGCGCACAAAGTCGTCTCCCGATCGTCAACCTCAACGCCGTCGGCGCTCCGGCAGACGTCGAGCCATTGATGGGCGTGGTGTTCGCCAACGCGACCGATCGGCGTCTTGCCGCGCGGGAGTTGTTCCAGTTCGTTGCGGCGAACGGCGAGAACATGCAGGCGCTGCCGAATGTCGGCGCGATTCTGCGCGCGAGGCGGACCAGGGATTCGCGTCCACTCTTGACCTCCGCCGATCTCGCCGCCTTGAAACCGTTTGCGATCGTCCGCACTCGCGGCGAGTTCCGGCGTCTGGTGCTCTTGTTCGCCGTGCTCTACGTCCTCGCGTTTCAGGCGGTCGGACTGGTGTGGCATTGGCGCGGCGTCGAGGGCGATCGGCTGCTGCTCGCCGCCGCGCATCTGCTGACCGCGATCGGCTTTGCGATCCTGTTGAGCCGATCGGATCCGCTGCGAGATATCCCGTTGTTCGTGCGCTACACGGAAGGGATCCTGATCGGCTTGTCGATCCTCACGGCGCTGTCGCTCGTCGATTTCCGGATCGCGGGATTTCTGGAGCTCAGTTACATCCCGCTGATCGTCGCGCTGCTGCTGTGCGTCGTCGTGATCCTCTTCGGCTACGGTCCGGGAAGCAGCAACGCCAAGGTCAATCTCGGACCGCTGCAGCCAATCGAAGCGATCCGCCTGCTGCTCGCCTGTTTCCTGTCCGGCTACTTCGCGCGGCGATGGGAACTGCTCAGAAGCGCGCGCGGCACCGCCATCCGAACGCTGCGGCTGCCGGAATGGATCGACGCGCCGCGCGGCGAGTACGTGCTGCCGGTTCTGGTTGGCGTCGCGACCGCGCTGCTGCTGTTCTTTCTTCAGAAGGATCTCGGCCCGGCGCTGTTTCTCGCGTGCGTGTTCCTGGCGGTGTATGCCATCGCGCGCGGCCGCATCGGCATGGCTGCGATCGGCTTCCTGCTGCTGGTGTCCGGCTTCTACGTGGGATACCGGCTGGACGTCTCGCACACGCTGGCCGGACGCGTTCGCATGTGGCAGTCGCCGTGGGACAACGCGGTGCCTGGCGGCGATCAAGTGGCGCATTCGATCTGGGCGCTCGCCACCGGCGGGTCGCTTGGATCGGGTCTCGGCTTCGGTGACTCGCAGTACCTGCCGGCGGGTCACACCGATCTCATTCTCGCCGGCGTCGGCGAAGAGCTCGGCGCCGCCGGCCTCGTTGTCGTCGCGATCGCGTATGCGGCGATGGCGTGGCGCAGCTTCAAGATTGCGCGCGAGGCGCCGAACGACTACGGATTCTTTCTCGCCACGGCGCTGGCGCTCTTCCTGATCGTGCCGGTCTTGATCATGGGCGGAGGCGTGCTCGGCGTCATCCCGCTCACCGGCGTCGTCACGCCGTTCCTCAGCTACGGCGGCTCCGCCATGGCGGCGAATTTCGCCGCCATCGGGATGCTGTCATCGATCCGCGCGGATCGCCGGCCCGCCGGTGACTTCGAGCCGTTTCGCGTGCCGATGCGCATGCTCACCGGCGCGCTCGTCGTCTCGGCGCTGGCGCTGGTGGCGATCGTGATAGACGTGCAGATCGTTCATGCCGACGACTATCTCGTGAAGCCGCATCTCGGCGTCCAGGCCGACGGCGGCCGGCGCTACGAATACAACCCGCGCGTGCTGGACGTCGTCAGGCGCTTGCCGCGCGGGACTGTCTACGACCGGCAAGGTCTGCCGCTGGCGAGCGACGATGCGGCCCTCGTCCAGCGATCGCGCGAGACCTACGAGAAGCTCGGTGTGTCGCTCGACGAGAATTGTCCGCGTCCAGGCGAGCGCTGCTATCCGCTCGGCGCGAAGGCCTTTCACCTTCTCGGCGACGCGCGGACGCGTGTGAACTGGACCGCGACCAACTCGTCGTACGTCGAGCGCGATGCGGAAAACACGCTGCGCGGATTCGACGATCACGCGATCGCCGTCGAGGTCCACGACGCATCCGGCCGGCCGATGACGACCGTGCGCCGCAACTACCGCGCGCTCGTTCCGCTCGTCCGTCACCGGCATGAGCCAACCGATCCGGCGGTCGTCGCGTTCGGCCGCCAGTCGCGCGATCTCCATCTCACCGTCGATGCCGCGCTGCAGCTTCGCGTTGCGTCGATCCTGGCCGGCTATGCCCAAAAATCCGGCGGCAGGGCCGCCGCCATCGTCCTCGATCCCGACACCGGCGCGCTGCTCGCCAGCGTCAGCTACCCGTGGCCGGACGCGGCAGCCTCCGACGATCCGCTGCTCGACCGCGCGCGATACGGACTCTATCCGCCGGGATCGACGTTCAAGCTGGTCACGGCGTCGGCGGCGCTTCGTCAGAATCCCGATCTGTGCAAGACGACGTTCACGTGCGTGCGGCTGCCGGACGGACGCGTCGGCGCGACCGTTGCGGGATGGAAGCGGCCGATTCGCGATGACGTCCTCGATTCCCATCCGCACGGCACCGTGAACATGCACGATGCGCTCGTCCACTCGTGCAATGCCTACTTCGCGAACCTGGCGGTGAAGATGGGGATCGATCCGATGCTCGATGCCGGAAAACGATTGGGCATTTCGCTGACGCCGTCGGCCAACGCCGCTCGCCGCGTGCGGGACACGCTTCCGCAGATCGGCTACGGCCAGGCCGATGTCGTGGCGACGCCGCTTCGCATGGCACGCGTCGCAGCCGCCGTCGCGGCGGATGGAGTCCTGCGCGAAACCTATTGGAAGGACGGTTCGTCTTCGTCGTCGAGCGACGATCGATTTCTCACGCCAACTGCCGCGCGCCTGCTGTCCTCGTACATGCGCGATGTCGTCGTCTCGGGCACCGGTCGAAGCTTGAGAAACCATCCGTGGCGGATCGCCGGCAAGACGGGAACGGCGGAGGTCGCGGGGCATCCGTCGCACGCGTGGTTCGTCGGCTTCGCGCCGTACGGTTCGGCGACGAAACGGATCGCGTTCGCGATCATCCTCGAGAATGCCGGATACGGCGGCGCGAACGCCGCCCCGGTCGCGGGCGAGATCGTCAGCGCCGCGGCGGCAGTCGGCCTGGTCGAATGATGGATTTCCTTTCCAAGGCCCGCAAGCTGGAATCGACGATCGCGCGCCGGCTCGATAACGTCGCACGCGAGCTGATGCGATCCGGCGCCCGCGAGCCGATCGAAATCGTCAATCTGATCGTCGAAGCCGTCGAGCACCAGATCCAGCCGGGCGGGCGCGGCCGCCACGTCTTTCCGTTCAATCGGATCGCCGTCTCCATCGTCGCGCCGTCGCGCGACGCGCGCGCGCGCGTGGAGGCGATCGTCGACGGGCAGCCTCCGCTCCGCGATCGGATCGTCGAACGCCTGACGACGGCGCGATGCGACGTGCCGAACCTGGTGGTCGACGTCGCGTACGTCACGCGGCCGCAAAAGGCGTGGAAGAGCGCTGACTTTCACCTCGACTTCCAGCGACAGTCGCCTGACCGATTACCGGGAGCGCAGCCCTTCAGGGCTGCCGAAGAACACGAAGCTGCGAAAGGAAGCCAGGCTCCCATCGAGCTGAGCGTACTGCTCGGCACCGCCGAGCGGACGACGTATTCGCTGGCCGCGGATCGGATCGATCTCGGCCGATCGGTCGAGATCCGCGACTTGCAGCATCGATTGATTCGCATGAACCACGTCGCCTTTCTCGAACAGGGCGGCGACGTGAACCAGACCGTTTCCCGTCAGCACGCGCACATCACCTGCGACGCGCGCTCCGGCCATTACCGCCTGCACGACGACCGCAGCGCTCACGGCACGAGCGTGATTCGAAACGGACGCAGCATCTCCGTCCCCGGCGGCTCCCATGGAGTCCGTCTGCGTAACGGCGACGAGATCGTCCTCGGCGACGCACGTCTGCGCGTCACCCTACGAGGATGACCTTTTCTGCGTCGCGCGGAAGACGAGATACGCCAGCGTTCCGCCGATGGCGGCGGCGCCGGCGATCAGACCGATGGCGGCGTAGGTGACTGGGCCCGGCGGCGGTGGAATGGACGCGCGTACGACGTCGCTGGTCGCGCGGCGGCGGGCGAGCTCGAGCTTCAAGCTCTCCTCGCCGCGCGCCATCGCCCAGCGATGGTTCGCTTCGAACAGCGGCTTCATCAGAAAGGACAGGTTGCGCAGAAGCGGCTTCTCGGCACTGATGCGCCAGTCGTAGGTGATGTCCACGAACGGACCGTTCTGCAGCAACGTCCACTGACCGCGTCCGTCGAAGTCGCCCTTCGCGACGAGCGAGAAGCCGTGCGGATACCGGTTCTCGACGACTTCGAACTCCCAGCGCAGCATGTACGGAAGCCACCCCTTCGTGTGCAGCTTCACGAGGCCGCCGAGGCCGTTCGCGTTCCGCGGACGGACTTCCCAGACGTCGAGATAGACCGACGGCCACCAGCGCGGCAGCGAGAGCGGGTCGTCGAGCACGTCGGCGACTTCGCCGCACGTGCCCTCGACCCGCCATCTGGAGATGAAGTGATACTGGCTACTGGGGAGCGGGAATCGTTTTTCCATCCGTATCGAGGAAGGTGACATCCTTGAACGCGGTGAGCTGGTCCTTCACCTTCGCCCAGTCGCCGACGATGGCGACGACCGAGTTCTGCGATCCGAGCAGCGTGGCGGACGCGTTCTTCACCTGGTCGGCCGTCACGGCCGTGATCTTCGCACCGAACGTTTCAGCGTAATCCTTCGGCAGCCGGAAGATGTACACATTGTTCAATGTGCCGGCGAGGCCGGTCTGCGACGAGGTCTGAATCGGAAAGATGCCTCGCAGATACGACTTCGCGCCCTGCAGCTCGTCCTTCCCCACCGCGTCGCTCCGCATCTTGTCGATTTCCTTGAACACTTCGTCGAGCGTCGCGCCGGTCACCTCGTTGCGGACGTCGGCGCTGAATCGATAGAAGCCGGCGTCGACAAAGCCGGTGAGCGCCGATCCGGGCGAGTAGGTGTAGCCCTTTTCCTCGCGGATGTTGCGGACGATGCGCGAGTTGAAGGCGCCGCCGTAGATCGAGTTGGCCAGCGTCATCTCGTACCAGCGCGGATCGCCCCGTTTGATCGCGAAGTTGCCGACGCTGATCGACGACTGGATGCTGTTCGGCCGCTGAACGAAAATCAGCTTCCGCCCGTTCAGCGATGGCGGCGCCGGATACGAAGGCTTGGGTACCTCGCCGCGCGCCCAGCCGCCGAACGTCTTCTCGGCCACCGTCATGATCGCGGCGGGATCGACCGCGCCGACCACGAGCAGAAACGCGTTGTTCGGCCGATAGTGCTCGCGATGGAACGTCTCGATCTTCCCGCGATCCAATGCAGTGAGCGTCGCCTCGGTCTCACTCGTGCGCGCGTACGGATGATCGCCGAACAGCGCGCGCCGGAAGGCGCGATTCGACAGAAACTGCGGCGACGACTTCTGCCGCATCACGTTCTGCAGCCGCTGCTGCTTCAGAATGGCGATTTCGTCGGCGGGCAGCGTCGGGTTCATCGCGACGTCGGCGACCAGCTCGATGAGCTGCGGCGCGAACTCCGACAGGCCGCGCACGCTCAGCGACGAGTAGTCCTGCGACACCCCTGCCGTCAGCGATCCGCCCATGCCGAAGACCTGCTTGCGAATTTCCTTGCTGGTCCGCGTCTTGGTTCCTTCCTGGACGACGTCGGCGGTCAGCGCGGCAAGGCCGGTGAGATCCGCGGGATCGCTGGCGTAGCCCGAGAGCACCGTCAACGTGACGCTCACCTTCGGGATCGCCGTCTGCCGCGTGACGATGACGCGAAGCCCGTTGGGCAGCGTCTTCTCGAGGCGCGCCGCCAGCTGGAACGGACGCTCCGGCCCGACCGCGGGTCGCTCGGTTTGGCCGATTGCGCTCGATGTCAGCGACATCCCCACGAGCAAAATCGCCACCGAGGTGGAGAGCTTCCGGGAGGCGGCAGAAATGATGACGGTGGTCATTTCGTGCTCCCTTCCGGACGGCGATCGATCGACGTGCGGTTCGTCGGCACGAGCCATTTCCGCGCCGCGTCGCGCACTTCGGTGGTCGTCACTTTGTCCAGTTCGCCGAGGATGCCGTTGATGCGGTTCGGATCGTCGTCGTAGAGGGCCAGCGCCGCCAGCAGATCGGACCGGCCGAACCCGCCCTCGATGTTCTCGAGGAACGAGGATCGAAAGTTGACCTTGGCCTGCTTCAGCTCGTCTTCGCTGATCCCATGCTCCTGCACGGCGTTGATCACCTTATCCACGACCTTCAGCACGTCCGCGCCTTTGAGATCGGGCCGGTAGTCGACGCGGAACGTGTAGAGCATCGGACCGTTGTAGTCGAAGTTGTTCCCGAGGCCGTAATTGAATCCGCCCGACACGTTCGACGCGACCTGGTTCTCCTTGATCAGAGCCTGATACAGCTTCGCGCTCTCGTCGCTGACGAGCAGCGGATCGAGGAGCGACAGCGCGAAGAAGTCGCGCGTCATCCGCTCCGGCAGGTGGTACCCGAACGCGAGCGCAGGCGTCCGTGCCAGCTTGTCGCCCTCGGTGAAGCTCTTCTCCTCGGTCTGCGGCGGCTCCGCGATGTCGGGCCGCGGCGGCAGCGTCCGCGACGGGATGCTGCCGAAATGCTTCTCGGCAAGGCGCATCACTTCGTCCACCGTCGTATCGCCGGTCACCACCAGCACCGCGTTGTTCGGCGCGTAGTAGGTCTCGAAAAACTTCTTCACATCGTCGATCGTCGCCGCTTCGAGATCGTGAAGGTCGCCGTAGAAGTTGTGCGCGTTGTACCAGTTGGTGTTCGCTTTCTGCGGCAGGCCGAGCCACTCGAAGGCGCCATACGGCTGGTTGAGCACGTTGACGCGGACTTCCTCGCTGACGACGTCCTGCTGGTTCTTCAGCGTCTCGGGGGTGATCTTCAGCGACCGCATCCGGTCCGCCTCGAGCCACATCGCCAGCTCGAGCGCGTTGGACGGCATCGTCTCGAAGTAGTTGGTGTGATCGAAACGGGTCGAACCGTTCAGGTCGCCACCGTTCTCGTTGACGATGCGCACGTGTTCGAATTTGGACACATGCTCGGAGCCTTGAAACATCATGTGCTCGAACAAGTGTGCGAATCCGGTCCGGTTGCGCGGTTCGATACGAAAACCGATCCGGTACATCACCTCGACGACGACGACCGGCGCCGCGTGGTTCTCGCTGACGACGACGCGCAGGCCGTTGGGAAGCTTCCGGTAGACGACCGGCACCGAGAAGGCGGCGCCTGGTGTGGTTGACGGCGCTGTCGAGGCCGCCGGTTGTGCCGACGGTGCCGGCGCCGCGAGCGCCGCGAGACAGACGGCGAGAAGCGGAATGCGCATAAGGCGTGAATGTAGCATACGGGTCTTAGACGACAGCTCACGCCCGAAGGATTGCGAATTCTCACAGCGTTTTGAGGTACTCGACGAGGGCGCGGCGGTTCGCATCGGTCCGGATCACGGACCAGAAGTCGTGTCCCGCGTTCCCGCATCCGGGACGTGCGGTGTTGAACCAGTTTCGATCCCCGCCGAACCGGCGCCGGAGCTCCGCGGCGCCGAGCCGATCGACATCCGGAGCGTCAAACAGCGGCTGACCGACGCGCACGCGATCCAGAGTCCGCGCGGCGGTGACCTGAAAAATGGCCGGCCGCTCCGAGACCGGCCCGAGCAGATGGTGCAGCGTCGGCACGCTGCCGTTGTGCAGATACGGGAAATTCGCCCACACGCCGGTCAGCGGCGTCGCCGCATATCCGTGGCTCTTTTTCAGCGCGCCTTCCCTCGCCAGCGGACTGCTGTCGAACGCGGCGATGAACCCGTCAGACACGACGTCGATCCGCGATCGATCGGTACCAACGTCTGCGTGCACGCCCGGCCAATCGACGTGGCCTCGACCGTCGTAGACGCCGTGGCACCGGTAGCAGCCGACGTCCTGCGAGTAGAACAGATCGCGGCCTCGATCGGCGAGACTGCGATCGATGTCGTAGGGGTAGCGCGGCGGACCGAGGTAGCGAATCACCGAACCGAATTCGTCCTTGATGGTCGGGATGACGAACTGAATGAGCGCGTCGAACGACCGATCCTTCTCGAGCTCCATCGACGAAGCCATCAACGGAAACGGACCGTGAAAGCTGCCGTCGGTGTACCAGCGCCCGGCCGGCATCTTCGCGGCGGTGTGCCACAGCGGTGGCGTCTTCGCGTCGCCTCGCCCGACCTCGCTCACGGCGGGCATCGTGTTGCCATGCGACCGCATGAACATCTCGACGTGCGACGCGGCGAACGCCGTCGACCGGGCTCGGGTCAGCGAATCGATCTTGTCGTGGTGATGGCTGTTGAGAATGCGGCTGGCGTCGGCCGCGGCGGCGTAGTCGCTCGAGCCGCGCCGCAGCCGGCTGCGCCACGGCGCGCTCGTCAACCGTTTGAGCGCGTCGCCGAGCCACAGCTCGTCGAAGGTCTTGGTGCCGGCGCCGAAATACGCGACGCCGTCGATTTCCGCCGTGTGGCAGACGAGACAATTGACCGTCCATCTGAGCGGCTCGTTCGCAGCATCACCCCAATTCGGCGCCATGCCGAACGCCGGCACTCGCGGGTTGTCGCGCCAGAGCACCAGACCGACCTTGTCGCCGACGATCGTGTCGACGCCGCCGACGACGGCCTGCGTCGCCAGATTGCTGTCGAACAGCGACTGCGGAATCCACGCCGATGCCTGATAGTTCTGATACATGAACTCGAACAACGCCTGACGCCGCACTGTTTCCGGCCGCGGATCGGACGCGTCCCATTCGATGACGAGATTCTCGATGCCGGCGTCGAAGCCCGACGCCAGCGTCTCGCGCGAGAGCGGCGGCGGCGACGAGGCGCGCATCCACCACGACTTCGCGGCCACGACGACCACAATGCCTAGCACGAGCGCGCCAACTCGAGACCGACGAGCGTTCGCCATCACGGTCCTCCGCGTCACCGGTAACCCCCCTTCATGAGCGTCTTCACATCGTCCGAACAGTCACCGTCTCGATCCTGGCGACAGAGACGATCCGCGAGTCGGTACTCCTCGAGTGCACGCGCACGGTCGCCCGAGAGATCGGCCAGCTTGCCGAGCTCTCGATGGACGCGGCCTCGGATCCAGTCGCGCGTCGCGGCGGCAAGCGCCGCGCGAAGCTCGCGGTCGGCAGCGACGCCGTCTTTCAATGCGACAAGAGAGGCGCCGTACGCGTACCTCCAGCGCGCCTCTTCTCCATCAGCGCGTGGACGCGGATCGCGCGACAGACGCGCGAGTCCCTCTTCCAGCGCCGCTTTCGCGGCGAGCGGACGTCCGGCCCGGAGCGCGGTATTTCCGGCTTCGAGCCAGAGCAGACGATTGCGGGGATAGCGCTGGCGCAGCGTTCCGATGGTGCGCAGCGCATCGTCATAGCGCGCTTCGCGGTTGTAGATGAGGATCAACGTGAAGAGCGCGTTCGGCTGCGCATCGCTCGGATACTGCGCCGCCTCTTCCACCATGCGCAGCGCGCGCGTGCGGTCGCCGCCGAAGCCGGCAAGATGCGCGAAGAGACGCAGCGGCGCACCCAGAGTCGAGACCGCATAGCGGTACAGCCCGACGATCAGGCTCGCGTCCTTGCGGCGGGCGTCGAGCTCGAGCGTGCGTTCGTGTTCGCGGTAGGCGCGGCGAGCGGGGCTGAAACTGGCGAGCAGCCGGCCTTCGATCGTTGCGGCATACGACGCCAGCATTCCGTTGGCGGCGCCCACCTGGTAATGGGCATCGGCATCTGCGGGATCATTCCGCATCCGCTCGTCGCTCAGCGCCAGCGCGTGACGAATGAGGTCGTGGAACTCCGCGGCGAGCGCAGGCGACACCGTTTGGCGAGCGACGTTCGCGCGCGCCTGCCCAAGATAGTCATCAACCGTGATCGCGCCCTGCGCGAACAGGAGTTCGGTCCACACCGCCGCCGCGGCGAGGCGATATGCGGCCGGGTCAGCCGGATCGGCGGCAATCGCCTCGTTGAACGCCGCGAGCGCCTCGGCGTGATCGAGGTTGTAGCCGTGCTCGAGTCCGCGGGCACGAAGCGCCGCCGCCGAATCGGGCAGCGCCTCGACCGCGGATGCGGCCGCCAGCAGGATGAGGCCGGCAATCGGGAGGTGCAAGCGCATCTCGCATGGGGGATGCGAGAACCGCCTGGAAAGCGGCTCGCGTTTCAGGCGTGGCGGCGTCCGGCTTCAGCCGGACCTGGAGGATCACGCGTAGGGTCGAATGCCGCGGCCGACGAAGGTGGCGATCAGCCGGCGGCGGAGCTCGTTGGCGATCTTCCCTTGATTGAGCGGCAGGGTTTTGAACTTCACCTGAATTGTGGCGGCCCCCCCGTCCAGCGACGTGATCCCGATGATCTCGAGCGGCGCCTGAACGAGCGAGCCCCACGCCGGATCGCGCTCCATCGCCGACCCGACTTCGCGGATCGTGCCGAGAACGCGATCGAAATTCTCGGTGTACGAGACTCTGACCTCGACGACCGCGTAGGCGAACTGCTTGCTGAGATTGGCAAGCGCGGTGATCGTTCCGTTGGGAAAGACGTGGACCGCGCCTTCGGCGTCGCGCAGCAGGATCGTCCGCAGCTTGATCTGCTCCACGATCCCGGCGATGCCGTTGATCCGCGCGAGGTCGCCGATGCGCACCTGGTCCTCGAGGATGAGGAAGAAGCCGGAAATGACGTCGCGCACGAGGTTCTGCGCGCCGAAGCCGACCGCCAGCCCGGCGATGCCGGCGCCGGTGAGGAGCGGTACCACGTCGATCGTCAGCTCGCGCAGCAGCATGAGGATCGCCATGAAGGCGACGACAGCCGTGACGAGGCTGGTCAGAATCCGCCGCAGCGTCATCGCGCGCCGCTGCCATTCGAGATCGGTCGTCAGCTTGTTGCGCGCGAGCTTGAACTGGAGATGATCGATCCCCAGGTTCGCGAGGCGCGTGACCATGAACGCGCCGAGGACGATGATGATGACGTTGAGGCCGTGGGTCACGGTCCAGCGCGCGACGACGCGGAAATCCCAGCCAGGTTCGCCGAAACCGAGGCGCGACAACGCCAGCGAGATGCTGATGATCACCGCGATGCCGTAGGCGAGATATGTCAGCGCGCGCAGGAGCTGCTTCGCGCGCGCCTGGACGACCTCGCGGTTCTCGGCGCCGACGATGTCGAGCCCGCCGAGCAGGCGAAGGATGATCGCCTGCGCGATGCGGACCGCGACGGCCGCGACGGCGAAGGCGACAACGATCGCGACAATCGTCGCGAGGCGGAGCTGCGGCATCAGAGACGTCGGATCTTAAGGTAGTTCGCGTCGGGGCGCGCGAGGTCGGGGCTGATGTTGACGACGACGACGGCGGCGCCTGGCGCGATGTATCCGCCGGCGACGAGCTGCTCGGCGAGGAGTGTTCCGGCCGACTCGAGGTCCTCGCTGATTTCCATACAGAACGGCATGACGCCCCAGTAAATCGACAGGCGGCGCGCCGTATCGTCGCGGTTGGTGATCGCGAAGATCGGCGCGCGCGGCCGCAGCGCCGACAGCCGGCGCGCGGTCCCGCCGGCGCGCGTCACCGCGATGATCGCCTGCGCATCGCCGCGATTGGCGAGCGTCACCGCCGCTTCACACAGAGCCTGCGCGTGATCCTTGTGGAGCGGATGGCGGAAGATCGTCCGCTCCTCGTACACCGGAGCGGCCTCGGCATCGCAGATGATCGCGTCGAGCGTCTGGACCGCACGCTTCGGATGGGCGCCGGCCGCTGTCTCGCCTGCCAGCATGATCGCGTCGACGCCGTCGGCGACGGCGTTCGCGGCGTCGTTGACTTCGGCGCGCGTCGGCCGCGCTTCGACCGTCATCGACTCGAGCACCTGCGTCGCGACGATCACCGGGATCGCCTGCAGCCGCGCCCGCCGCGTGATCTCCTTCTGCGCGCGCGGCAGCCGCTCGAACGGCATCTCGAGCCCGAGATCGCCGCGCGCCACCATCACCGCATCGCAGGCCTGCAGGATCCCGTCGATCTGCTCGACCGCCTGCGGCCGTTCGAGCTTGGCGACGAGCGGCACGTCGGCGCCCGACGGACCCATGACACGGCGCGCATGCTCCAGGTCCGCCGCAGACTGGACGAAACTGACCGCGACCATGTCCACGCCGAGCGCGAGCCCGAAGTCGAGATCGGCGATGTCCTTGGGCGTAATCGCCGACGTCGCCAGCGGAACGCCAGGCGCATTGATGCCCTTGCGTTCGCCGAGCACGCCGCCGTCGATGACCGTCGTCGCGATTTCCCGGCCGTCGGTGGTGTCGACGCACAACTCAACGGTTCCATCGGCGAGCAGCAGCCGGTCGCCCGGCCGCACGCTTCGCGCGAGCGGCTCGAACGCGGTCGAAACCACGCCAGGTCCTCCGACGCGGTCGCCGGTGACGATCCGGAGACGTTCGCCGGCCTTTACGGAAATCGGCTGATGGCCTTCGAGAAGGCCGGTGCGGATCTTCGGGCCGCTCAAATCCTGCAGCACGGCGACCTGGCGTCTGGCGCGCTGGGCCGCCGCGCGGATGCGCTCGAATGTGACGCGGTGCGTCTCGTGCGTGCCGTGCGAAAAATTCAGCCGGAAGATGTCGGTGCCCGCGCCGATCAGGGCATCGAGCATCTCCTCGGTATTGCTGGCGGGGCCGACAGTGGCGATGATCTTCGTGTGGCGCATGACGATTCAATAGAATAGCGCGATGGGTGTGATTGTTCCTGATGCGGTGGAGAAGTACCTCGCGACGTTGAATCGCGGGCACGGCGAGGTCCTCGACGAGATCGCGCGGCGCGGAGAGCAGCGGAACCTGCCGCTGGTCGATGCCGAGGTCGGGACGCTGCTGCGTGTGCTGGCGACGGCGGTGGCGGCGAAACGCATCCTCGAGATCGGCACGGCGATCGGCTACTCGGGTATCTGGCTCGCCAGCGCGCTGCCTCCGGATGGATCGCTGTTCACGCTCGAGATCGATCAGGACCGTGCGCGCGAGGCGCGTGAGAATTTCGCGCGCGCCGGTCTTGCCGAGCGCGTCAGCGTGCTCGTCGGCGACGCGAAGCTGATGATGGCGAAAGTCGCCGGGCCATTCGATCTGATCTTCCAGGACGGCGACAAGCAGCTGTACACGCCGCTGCTCGATCGACTCGTCTCGCTGCTGCGGCCGGGGGGCCTGCTGATCACCGACAACGTGCTCTGGGACGGCGAGGTCGTGCCCGGATTTCTCCCCAGACCGGTCCGCAACGAGAACGACACGCGCGCGATTGCCGAGTACAACCAGCGCGTCGCCGCCCATCCCGAGCTGATCACAGCCGTCGTCCCGCTGCGCGACGGTGTGTCGATTTCTGTCAAGCGAACGTGAGCAACAACAACATCTGTCGTGGTGAATCACTGATGACCGTAGAAGAGTGGCTGCAGTCGGCGCTTGCCGACGCCGATCGGCGCGGGCTGCCAGCGCTCAAGCCGATCCTCGAGGCGCTGGCCAAGGCGACGAAGGCGCTCCGCGCCGCCGATTTCAACGAGGACGCCAGTAGATAAAGGTATGGACACGGCGCTGACCCAGCTCACGATCGAAGAATTCGGGCGCAAACTGCGCACGCGAAAAATCACCGCCGAACAGTTGACCGAGGAGTGTCTGCACCGAATCGATGCCGACAACCCGCGGCTGAATGCGTTCATCACCGTCATGGCGGATGAGGCCAGACGGCAGGCACGCGAAGCCGATCGCGAACTGGCCGCCGGACATGACCGCGGCCCGCTGCACGGCGTGCCGATCTCGATCAAAGACTTGATCGACATCCGCGGCATCCCGACGACGGCGGCATCGCGCGTGCGCGAGGGCCACGTCGCCGAGCGCGACGCGCCGTCGATCGTGCACCTCCGCCAGGCCGGCGCGGTGCTGATCGGCAAGACCAACCTTCACGAGTTCGCGTTCGGCACCACGAGCGAGGATTCGGCGTTCGGTCCCGCACGAAATCCGCACGATCCTTCGCGCTCGCCCGGTGGATCGAGCGGCGGCTCCGCCGCGAGCATCGTCGCCGGCATGGCGCTCGCCAGCATCGGCAGCGATACCGGCGGATCGATTCGGATCCCGGCCGCTGCGTGCGGAACGGTCGGCTTGAAGCCGTCGCACGGCGAGGTGTCCCTCGAAGGCGTCGTGCCGATGTCGCGGACGCTCGACCACATCGGTCCGTTGACGCAGACCGTCACCGACGCGGCGCTCGTCTATCACGCGCTGCTCGGCGATCCAGTCACGATGCCGCCGGCGCCGATGCCGGTCAGCGGACTGCGATTGGCCCTCGCGCGAGAATATTTCTGCGACATCCTCGACGTCGACGTGCGCGCGCGGTTCGAGGCGTCACTCGACCGGCTGCGCACGGCCGGCGTGCGCGTCGACGAGATCGAGATCCACCACGCGGCAGACATCGTGCCGATCTATTTCCACATCAGTTTTGCGGACGCGGCCACCTATCACGCGGCCACGCTCGCGACCATGGGCGACCGCTACACGGAGTCGGTTCGCTCGCGGTTGGAGGCGGGACTCTACATTCAGGCACAGGACTACGTCCGTGCATTGGCCGGCCGCGAAGTGCTGAGACGCGAAGTGGACGCGGCGCTGGCACAGCACGATGCGCTGCTGCTGCCGACGATGCCGATTGCTGCGCCGCCAATTGGCGCAACCACCGTGATGGTCGCCGGATCCGAGCAGCCGGTGCGGGGGATGATGCTGCGACTGACGCAGCTCTTCAATGTGACGGGCCATCCCGCGCTGGCCGTGCCGTGTGGGACGACGAGCGCGGGCCTGCCGTGTAGTGTTCAGCTCGTCGGGTGCCGGATGCAGACCGACGCGCTGCTTCGCGTCGCCCTCGCCTGCGAACCCTACATCACAGGCGTACCGTTGCCCCGTTCAGGGATCGGCGGCTGAATATCGGGCGGACCGGCCGGCGGCGGAATATCCGGCGGCGGCACCGGCTTGATGTCCGGCGGCGGCTTATCGATGGGATCCGGCGGACGAATGATGTCAGGCCTCGAGGGTTGCTCGATCATGGAGACGTTGGCTGCAAGAACGGAGCCGACTTTTCACACATCCAGCCCCACTGCCCTCATCAACGCAAGCGCGTTGCTGTGCTCGACGACCCCCGGCCGCATCCGGTAATCGAAGACGATCCGTCCGTCCTCGATGCGATCCGCGAAGTGTTTGTTGACCGCGGCGGCGCCGAGGCGTGAGGGCAGCTCGGTGAGCGCGAGATCGTGCGTCGTGATGAACCCGATCGCGCCGGCGTCGACCAGCGTGCGCACGATCGCTTCGGCGCCGATGCGGCGATCGTGCGAGTTGGTGCCGTGCAGGATCTCGTCGAGCAGGAACAGCAGCGGCACCGACCCGCGCGCGGCCTCGACGATCGTCCGGATGCGGAGGATCTCCGCGTAGAAACGCGACTGTCCTTCCTCGAGCGAGTCGTTGATGCGAAGCGTCGCGCCGATCACGAGCGGCGAGACCACGACCTTTGTCGCCCGTACCGGGGCGCCGGCGAGCGCGAGGACGACGTTCACGCCGACCGCGCGCAGCAGCGTGCTCTTGCCCGACATGTTCGAGCCGCTCAGCACGATGACGCGCGTGCCGTCGGCGCCGAGCGTCACATCGTTCCGCACCGCCGCGTCTTCGGCGAGGAGCGGATGAGCCAGCGCGTCGGCGCGGAAGAGGGGACCGTTCGGCTCGAGGACAGGAAACGGATCGCCGGGGTGCTCGTAGGCGTGGGTCGCGAGCGCCGACAGGGCTTCGAGTTCGCCGACGGCGCGGAGCCACCCTTCCACGGCGTGTCCGTGGGCGGCGTGCCAGCCATCGATCGCGATCGTCAGCTGGTCGGGGACGAGGAGCGCGGCGGTGAACGGCGAGAACAGGAGGTTGTGCGTACACGATTCGCGCAGCGAGACGAGCTGCGTCAATTTCGCGATCGCGCGCGAGGCCACCAGGCCGTGCGTGGAGAGCGCAGCCTCGAGCGCGGCGAGCCGCGGCGCCACGGCCGGCTCGCGTTCGATACGCGCCAGCAGCTCGGCGACGACTGCCAGATCCTCGACCGGTTGTCCAACGCGCGTGATGACCAGCTCGAGCTTCCGCCGCCAGGCGCGCACGATCCCGTATTGGACGAACAACCAGGCGACAGCAATCCCCGGCGGCACGACCTCCTCGTAGGCCAGCACGGCAAGAGCAGCCGTCACGGCAGCAAGAGCCGCGAGAATCACCGGCAGCGCACGCGAGAATCCAACCGCCGGCGATGCGGCCCACTGTGCGAGCGCACCCGTACGGCTCACCTGGCCTTCAGCCGCGAGGACCGAAAGGTCTTCCCGGAAATCGAGCTTCGGTCTCAGCTCCTCCACGGCGATTTGCCGTGCGAGCACTTCGTCGAGCGTCGCGCCGTTGCCGAGCCAGCCCGCCAGCGTCCCTTCGCCTGCCTCCGTTCGCGCGGTGTTCAGCAACTCGAACAGCGAGGCATGGCCGTAGAGATCGAGATCCCGCGCGTAAGAATGATTGGTGAGAAAGTGCTCGCCGTTGCGGCCCGCGCCCTGCCATCGCCCGCTCAGCCGCTCGAGTGCGCGCTCATACAGGGCGGCAGCGCGCCGGCCGCGCTCGATGCGCTGCAGGACGCGCGCGTGCGCGGTCGCGAGCGCGGTAAACCCGACGGCGCCGACGACGAGCCACCACGCCGATAGCGACTCGCGGAACACCACGAGCCACAGCACGATGGCGATGATCGCCGCCGCGCCGAGGCGCGTGTTGGAGAGCAGGAGGTGACGGCGATCGAGATCGGCGATCCGCTCGCGCCAGCGCTTGAGTCGGCTTCCGTACTCCCCGCGCGGGTCCCTCATGACGGAACGTCAGGACCGCAAGAGCCCGCGCGCCAGCGTGACGTAGTGATCGGCAGCGGCGTGCAATTCGGCGATCGACACGTGCTCGTCGGCGGTGTGCGCGGCGTGGATCGATCCCGGTCCGAAGAGCAGCGGCGCCCCCCACGCGGTGAGGAACGGGATGTCGGTCGTGTACGGAAACACCGCCGCGTCGAAGCCGGGCACGGTCGTCAATTTCACCGGCGGCACTTCGAGCACGTGCTCGATCGTCACACGATCCTCGAGGCGCGCGATCGCCTTCCGGATCACGGCGCCGTCGCTCACCGTCCGGAACATGATCTCGGCCTCCGCCGCCGGCGACACGACGTTCGGCGCCACGCCGCCGGCGATCAGGCCGATGCTGTAGTGCGTGCGCCCGAGCATCTCGTCGCCCGGGAGGGCCACCGATCGGAGCTCCACGAGCGTGTCGATCAGCTTGTCGATCGCGGATTCGCCGTGTTCGGGAAATGACGAGTGCGCCGCCCGGCCGGTCGCGCGCAGCTTCACGCGCAGAATCCCGCGCGTCGCCAGGCCGAGGCGGTTGTCCGTCGGCTCGCCGTCGATCAGATACCGCGATCCTGTCGCCGCCTCGTTGGCCTTGCGCGCGCCGTCGCTGCCGCGTTCTTCGCCGACGACGAACAGCAGGCCGACGCGCGGCTCACCGTCGCGCCGCAATCGATCCGCCGCCGCGACCTGCGCCGCGAGGATCCCTTTGGCATCGCAGGCGCCGCGCCCGTACAGACGATCGCCCTCGACGCGGCTCGGAAAGAACGGCGGCACGCAGTCGAAGTGGGTGGAGAAGATCACGTCAGACTTCGGACTGCCAACTTCAGACTTTGCGGTAGCGATGATGTTGAAGCGCGAGTCGTCGACCGGTTGTTCGATGACCGCGTAGCCGCGGTCGCGAAGGTAGCCGGCAAGCCAGCGGCCGGCGTCGCCCTCGCGGCCGGTCGTCGAGTCGATGTCGACGAGCGCGCGCGTCAGGGCCGGAATGTCTACCGGATCCACTTCTCGAGCTCGGTGCGGGTGTCGGTGCGCGAATCGCGGTACTTGACGATGACCGGCGTGGCGAGCGAAAGGCCCCAGTCGCTCCCCTTGCCCGCCGTCACCGCCCGCGCGCCAGGGACGACGACGGCGCCTTCGGGCACGACCAGCGGACGGTCGGCGGCCGGCTTGATGATCTCCCCGCGGACGAGGTCGTACACCGGCGTCGATCCGGTGAGAATCGTCCCCGCCGCGATGACCGCGCGCGTCTTGACGATCGCACCTTCGTAGATGCCGGTGTTGCCGCCGACGAGCACGTCGTCTTCGATGATGACCGGCATCGCGCCAACCGGCTCGATGACGCCGCCGATCTGCGCCGCCGCGCTGATGTGCACCCGCGCGCCAATCTGCGCGCACGAGCCGACGAGCGCATGCGAGTCGACGAGCGACTGCTCGCCGATCCACGCGCCGATGTTCACGTACATCGGCGGCATGCAGATCACGCCGGCCGCGAGGTAGGCGCCGTCGCGAACCGCCGACCCGCCCGGCACGATGCGGACGCCAGCCGCGAGTCCCGGTTTCTTGAGCGGCAGCGTGTCCTTGTCGTAGAACGGCACGCGTCCGTGATCCATCGAGACGTCGGCGAGGTCGCCGAACCTGAAGCCGAGGAGGATCCCCTGCTTCACCCACGTGTTCACGCGCCAGCCGCCTGGACTCGATGCGTCCGGCTCGGCCGCGCGCACCTGGCCCGTCGACAACGCTTCGCGCAGTTTCGCAAAGGCTGCGCGGGCCGACTCGCGATCCGCGCCGGCGCCCGCGGCAGCCAGCGCTTCGATGTCTGACTGCAGCATCTAGACGAGCGCCGCTTTGAGGAGATTGAGCTGTTTGAGCACGTGTTGAATCTTCTCGCGCGATGCGGGCTGCGGCGGGACCATGGGCAGGCGATACGCCTCTTCGAGGAGACCCATCGCCGCCATCGCCGCCTTGACCGGAATCGGGTTCGCTTCGACGAAGTTGATCTGCATCAGCGGCAGGATGCGCGTGTGGATGTGTCGCGCCGCGGCGAAGTCGTTCCGTTCCGCCAACTCGACCATCTGCACCATCTCCGCCGGAATCTCGTTCGATGCGACCGAGATGATCCCGCGCCCGCCCACCGCCATCAGCGGCAGCGTCAGCGCATCGTCTCCCGACAACACGATGAAGTCCGGCGGCACGGCGCGGCAGATCTCGCACATCTGCGTCACGTTGCCCGACGCTTCCTTGACGCCGACGATGTTCCGAATCGCGGCGAGGCGGACGAGGGTCGCGACCTCGACATTGACGCCGGTGCGCCCCGGCACGTTGTAGACGACGATCGGCAGCGGCGTGCTCTCCGCAATCGCCTTGTAGTGCTGATACAGACCTTCCTGCGTCGGCTTGTTGTAGTACGGCGTCACCGACAGCAGGCCGGCCGCGCCGCGCCTGGCCATTTCGCCGGCGAGATGAATGACTTCCCGCGTGTCGTAACCGCCGGCGCCGGCAAGCACCGGCACACCGCGCGCTTCATCCGTCACGATCTCGACAACGCGGAGGCGTTCCTGTTCGGAGAGCGTCGGGCTCTCGCCGGTGGTGCCGCACGGCGCCAGAAAGTGGACGCCGGCGTCGACCTGCCGGCGGACGAGGCGCCGCACGGCCGCTTCATCGAGCGCGCCGCTCTTGGTGAACGGCGTGACCAGCGCGGTGCCGACTCCGGTAAATGGTGTGCGCATGTGATCTCCCGACAGGCCTGAAGGCCTGCGCTACCGCTGACCGTCCGTCAGACCCAGCACGTCCTTCATTGTGAACCAGCCGCGGCGCCCCTTGATCCATTTCGCTGCGGTCAGCGCGCCGCGGGCGAAGGCGGTGCGGTCGCGGGCCGTGTGCGACAGCGTGATCGTTTCCGCGGGGCCGTCGAACCCGACGGTATGCGTGCCGGGGATGAAGCCGGCACGCGTCGACGAGACATCGATGGTCCGCGAAAACCCAGCCTGCTCCATCGTGCGCTTCAGCAACAGCGCGGTGCCTGACGGCGCGTCTTTCTTCGTCGCATGATGCGCTTCGTGCACGAACGCGCCGAAATCCTTGTGCGGCGCGAAGAGCGTCGCCGCCTGCGCGACGAGCGCTTCGAACAGGACCACCCCGATCGAAAAGTTCGGTGCGGCGACGACGCCGACGCCGGCGTCCGCGCCGATCTGGCGCAGCTCCTTCTCGTGCTGATTCCAGCCGGTCGTGCCGATGACGAGGTTGATGCCGCGTCTGGCCAGCACCGGCGCATTGGTCATCACCGCGTCGGGCGTCGTGAAGTCGACCGCGACGTCGACGCCCGTCCAGCAATCCGCCTCGGGCCCGGCGCGATGCGCCGGCGACAGAGGATCGATGACGCCCGCCACCTCGAGCTCGTACTCCTTCGCGAGCGACTCGATCATGCGTCCCATCTTCCCGTGACCGACGAGGACGATTCGCATCATTCGAGACCGGCGTGCATCGCTTCGCGTTCGAAAAAGGTCTCGTGCAGACTCTGCATCGCCTGCGGCACGTCGGCGTCCCGCATGACGAACGTGATGTTGCGGCGGCCGGCCGCCTGCGATACGAGGCGCAGCGGAATGCGCTGCAGCGCCGTGACCGCGCGGCCGAACAACGTCGGATCCGTTCGCAGATTCTCTCCCACCGCGGAGATGATTGCCATCTCCGGCTCGCAGCTCACCTCGGCGAAGTTGCGCAGGTTGTCGACGACGGCATCCAGCCGCCGCGTATCGTCGACGGTCACCGACACGCTGACTTCGGAGGTCGTGACCACGTCAACCGCGGTCTTGAACCGCTCGAACACCTCGAACAGCCGGCGCAGGAAGCCGTGCGCCATCAGCATCCGCGTCGAGGTGATGTCGACGACGGTCACGTTGCGCTTGCAGGCGATCGCCGTCAGATCCCCATTCGAGGGGTTGCCCTCGGCCGTGATCACTGTCCCGCGACTCCCCGGCCGGCGCGAATTGAGAATTCTCACCGGGATATTCTTGGCGACCGCCGGCAGAATCGTGCTCGGGTGCAGCACTTTCGCGCCGAAGTACGCGAGCTCCGACGCTTCGGCGAACGACAGCTGCGGGACGAGCCGCGGCCCGGGCACGACGCGCGGATCCGCCGTCAGCATGCCGTCGACGTCGGTCCAGATCTGAATCTCGCCGACGCCGAGGCACGCGCCGAAGATCGCCGCCGAGTAGTCCGAGCCGCCGCGTCCGAGCGTCGTCGTCACGCCGTTGGCGGTCGCGCCGATGAATCCGGCCAGGACCGCCACATGTCCGGCTCTCGTCACCGGCGCGATGTGATCGCGGGCGCGCTCGCACGTGGCGATCATCTCCGGCGCTGCACCCATATGTTCTGCATCGGTGACCAGCACCTGTCGCGCATCGACCCACGTGCTCGGGATGCCATGATCGGCGAGCGCGGCGGCCACGATGCGGCTGCTGAGAATCTCGCCGACCGCGACCACGGTGTCGAGCGATCGCGGCGACACCTCGCGCAGCACCGCGAGCGCGTGGACGAGACCGATCAACTCGTCGAACTCCCCGCGAATCGACGCCAGAAGCGCATCCTGACCCTGCTTCGTCACCGCCGACGCGACGCTCGCGTGCCGCTCGCGCAGCGCGCGCAGCGCCGTCGCCGCCTTCTCGCCGTCGCCGTCCTGTGCGAGCCGCGTCACTTCGATCAGCTCGTCGGTCACGCCGGAGAGCGCCGACACGACGACGACCGGCGCCGTCGCTTTCGACACGATTCCAATCAGCCTCGCGATTGCAGCGGCGTCGGCGACAGATGTGCCGCCGAATTTCATCACCACATTCACGGAGTGTCTCCAGTCATGGGTGGCTCGCATCGGTGAACCAGGTTCGCCGGTCCGAGCCGTTTGCCGCGCCATCTCACAGCCATCCCTCCCGGTGCATCAATTCGGCGTTCAGGATCGCCGCGCCGGCAGCGCCGCGGATCGTGTTGTGGCCGAGCGCGATGAATTTGAAATCGAGCACCGGGCACGGACGCAGACGGCCGATGGTGACGGTCATCCCGTGGTCGCGATTCGCGTCGAGCGCCGGCTGCGGGCGATTCTGTTCGGTGAGATACACGATCGGATTGGGCGGCGCCGATGGCAGATCGAATTCCTGCGGCTTGCCTTTGAACGTGCGCCACGCGTCGAGAATCGCGCCGGCGTCGGGGGCGTGCTCGAAGCCGACGGAGATCGATCCGGTGTGTCCGTTCTGGACGCCGACGCGCGTCGTCTGCGCGCTGATGACGATCGGATGCGGCTCGACGCGGTTGCCGGACAGACAGCCGAGGATTTTCTTCGTCTCCGTCTCGACCTTCTCCTCTTCGCCGCCGCCGATGTAGGGGATGATGTTGCCGAGAATGTCCCACGACGCCACGCCCGGATAACCGGCGCCGGAAATCGCCTGCAGCGTCGTGATGGTCGTCGTCTTCAATCCGAACTGACGGAGCGGCGCCAGCGCCATCGCGTGCACGACGACCGCGCAGTTCGGGTTCGTGACGATGCGTCCTTTCCAGCCGCGAGCGCTCTGATCCTTCAGCAGCGCGAGATGATCGGCGTTGATCTCAGGAATCAGCAGCGGGACGTCGGCTTCCATCCGGTAGTTGCGTGAGTTGCTGACGATGGTGTGGCCGGCCGCGGCGAACGCGGCTTCGATTTCACCGGCGACCGACGAGTCGAGACCCGAGAAGACGAGCTTGGGCGCGCGTCCCGGCGTCGCCGCCTCGACCGTCAGCCTGGCGACCTCGTCGGGAAGCGGCGCGGCCAGACGCCACGCGCTCGCGTCGCGATACGGCTTGCCCTCGGATCGCTGGCTCGCGCCCAGCCACGTGACTTTGAACCACGGATGGTTCGCCAGCAGCGCGATGAACTGCTGGCCGACCATTCCGGTGGCGCCGAGAATCCCCACTTCAATCGCAGGCATGAACGTCTCCCAACAACAAAAAAGCCGACGCGGTATGAACCGTGTCGGCTGAGTGGTCGCTCGATTTGTGACTGACGATCAGCGTTCGAGCAGACGTCCTCCGACACACTGGCCCCGCTTCAGGCGCTTTCGAGTGTCGGACGTGAACGTCATGAGCCACGCAGTATACCATGGGTCCTCATGCTTCAAGCTTTGTTCCACGCCTGGGAGCGCCGGCTGGCGTCGGCGACCACTGATCGCGTGGTCCGTCCGTTCGACTGGGGGCTCGACTGGATTCCGCCGAACGGCC
>DAIUKO010000051.1:0-9075 GCA_036848175.1 Vicinamibacterales bacterium
GATCACCGGCGACGAGTTCGACATGTTGTGCGGATACGATCCGACTTCCTCCATCATGTCGAACGACCAGATGACGTCGGCGTCGAACTGACCCGTCAGCTTCTCGTCGGTGACCGGGCCGTCGTTCTTGCCGTCGCGGAACCCGTTGATGTCGAGGCACCAGACGACGCCGCGATTGCTCGTGTAGTACAGGCGGTTGCCCTGGACGAGCGGGGAAGAGGCGACGCCCTGGTACGGCCAGTCGTTGGCGCGTCCCGACGAGAGCTTCTCGTGCGTCTGCTGCCACATGAACTCGCCGGTGTCTTCCTTGAACGCCATCAGGACGCCGCGGTCGCCGCCCTGCTTCGGATCCCGCGGCGCCTCATTGTTCGTGCCGACGAAGACCATGCCGCCGGCGACGACCGGATTGCCGTAGCTCTGCGATCCGAGCTCCGCCACCCACTTCACGTTCTTCTTCGTCTTGATGTCCCAGTCGAGCGGCAGCCCTTTCATGTTCGAGACCATGTTGCGATCGGGGGTGCCGCCCCACATCGGCCAGTCGCCGGTGCCGGGATCGGACGCGGCCCGATAAGGTGCGGTCGAGACGACGAGGGTGAGCGCGATGAAAAAAGTTCTCATTGGTTTGCCACGAGCTTCAGGTTGTCGATGTAGGCGCCGAACTCCGCGTCGACGAACAGGCCCGGCGCGCCCTGCTTGTTGCCGATCGGATCGGTCTTGTCGATCATCCACTGCGCCGGCTCCGGCTCGCCGGTCGGCCAGACTTTGCCGCGCGCGCGAACTTTTCCGTCGGCCGTGTTCTCGACGCGCAGCTTCAAGTGGTACCAGGTGTCCGCCTTCCAGGTGAATGGCACGGTGACCGTCCGCTGGGTTTCCGGCTCCCAGGGCTCGAGTTTGAGCTGTTGCGAGTTGCCGTAGAGCACGAGCGAGTAGCGCTGCGCCGTGATCCCGATGTCCGACATCTGCCGCCGCCTCGTCGTCGCGCGCACGTCCGCCTCGAACGTGTAGTTCGACCAGTCGGGCGGCCCGATGAACGCGCGCAGCCGCTTGAAGATCGTGACGTCGGGCGCCTTCTGCAGAACCTTCTGGCCGTCGAGGGTCACGATCGAGAACTTGCCCGCCGTCGCGTTGATCCAGCCTGCCGGAACGGCGCCGTCGGCGTACTGCTCGAACGTTTCGGTCCACGGCAGCGGATGCACGACGCGCGCGCGCGCTTCGCCGCTCGTCGAGCCGACAGTCGCCTTGATCGTGCCCGCCTGCTCGACGGGATCGCTGGCGACCGTGAACGATCCGTCGGTGACGGTGCCTTTCAGCCCGGTCAGCGCCCAGGTCGCGCTCGGTTCCTCGCGCAGAAACCGTCCCTTCGCGTCGAACAGCCGCGCGTGCAGCTTGACGGTCTGTCCCGGCTTCAGCACGAGCTCGGTTGGTTCCACCTGGACGAACGTTGGCGGGCCGTCGCCTTTTTCCGCCGGTACGTCCACGGCGGTGCCGGTCAACGCTTTCGCGGTCTTCGGGCCGATTGCGTAGACGGCGTCGCTCGAGACGAAGAACACGCGCCCGCGCGACACCGCGGCGCCGGCGAGAATCGGCTCGGGCGTGCCTTCCTGCTGCTGGACGCTATCCTTACTTATAGGCAGCTCCACCTCGCTCAGTACTTCGGCCTTGTCGGCACGCGGCCGGACGATGAAGAACTTGCCGCTCTCGGTGCCGACGTAGAGCTTGCCGTCGGCGAGGACGAGGGGCGCCTTCTGCACGGTACCGAGCGGCTGCCGCCACAGCTCGCGGCCGCTCTCGAGGTCGAAGGCCTTCAAGCGGGATCCGTTTTCCACCTGATAGACGCGCGTGCCGTCGATGACCGGCGACGAGAAGCCGAACTGATCGCCTTTCATCACCCACTTCGTCGTCTTGATGTCGCCGGTCTGCGATCCGTCGATGACGCCGATCATCCCCAGCTCGCTGGTGTCGAGGTTCTCGTCGCCGTGCGACACGATCACGTTCGTGCCCTTGACGACGACGCCGGTGTTGACGGCGCGTTTGGCGGCGACGAAGCTCCAGACTTTCTCGCCGGTCTGCGGCTTCATCGCGTGCACCGCGCCGTCGCCGGTGCCGGCGATCAGGAGCCGCAGTCCGTTGATCGTCGCGATCGTCGGCAGTGCGTAGGCGGTATCGTAGGGCCGGCCGCCGGGGCTCGCCACCCAGACGATGTCGCCGGTGCGCTTGTCGAGCGCGAGGAACCGGTGCGCGCGGTTGCCCTGCGTGCCCCAGCTCGAGATCGCGGCGCTGACGATCACGAGATCGCCGTCGATGATCGGCGACATCGTCCGGCCGCCGTGCGTGGTGAACGCGGCGAACTCTTCGCCGATCGACCGGCTCCAGAGGAGCTTTCCCTCTTTGCTGAGCGCGACCGCTTCGGCGCCGACGCCGAGCGCGTAGATGTTGCCGGTCTCGGGATCGGCGGCGGGCGAGGCCCAGCCGACGCGGTGCGGTGGCACGTCGCTTTGAAAGATGTTGAACTTGTATTCCCAGACGACCTTGCCGGTGTCGGCGTCGAGGGCCATCACGCGTTCCTGCATCTCGGCGCCGCGGCCGGCCGGGTTCTGCACGTACACGCGATTGCCCATGACGATCGGCGCCGAGCGTCCGCCGTAGGGCACGCGCCAGAGCATGTTCTGGCCATTCAGCGCCCACTTGTCGGGGAGGCCGGTCTCCTGCGAGACGCCGTCGCGATTGGGTCCGCGCGCCTCGGGCCAGTCGCCGAGCGCGACTCGGCGGCCGCCGGCCGGCGCCGGCCCGTTCTGAGCGGCGTCGAAGCGCGCCGAGGCGATCAAGCTGGCACTCACGACGATCGCGGCGAATAACGATTTCTTTAGCTTCTGCATTGCTTTTACTCGCTGTTACGCCGACCGATCATTGCTTGTTTCACGTCGCTAAAACCCGACTCCGAAACGGACACCAAAGGTTCGTGGCGCGCCGTTCTCGCCGAGGAACCCTGACGGCGCGCCGGGGAACTGAAACGCGATCGGAATGTAAGTCGTGTCGAAGGCGTTCCGCACCCAGAATTCACCGTACGCCCGCTTGCCGCGCACGCCGAGGCGCAGGTTCGTCAGCGTATACGCGTCCTGGCTGGCGGTGTTCGCCTCGTCGTACTGATAACTGCCGTAGCAGATCGCTTCGGCTCGTGCGAACAGCGCCAGCGAGCCGCGCAGCGCGCGCCCGTATTGAACGCCGAAGTCCGCCGTGTAGCTCGGCGCGTTGGCCAGTGTGTTGCCGGCGATGTGGACGCCGCTCGCGACGCTGCCGTCCTTGTAGCGCGCGTGCGTGAACCCGGCGCCGCCGAACAGATCGATGTTGCGCTCCGGACGCGCGTGTAGCTCGAACTCCACGCCGTTGCTCGTCGCGCCCGCCGCGTTGGCGATGTAGAACTGCGCCGGCACGAATGGATTCGGCACGTTCATCTGCATGTCGCGCCAGTCGATGTGGAAGACGGCAAAGCTCGCCGACAGCCGATCGTTGTACGCGGACCCTTTCACGCCGCCTTCGTAGTTCCAGTTGTGCTCCTGCTCGTACGAATCACCACCGGGCGGCGCCGTCGGATTGAAGCCGCCGGCCTTGAATCCGCGCGCCACGGTGCCGTACACGGTCGCCTTCGGCGTCACACGATAGTTGGCGGCGAACTGCGGCGACACGTCGCCGAAATCTTTCTCCGCGTCGACCACCTGCGGCGGCGCGATGACCGGCGTGAAGAAGGTGCTGACGTTCGCCTTCTTGTGCTCGCGATCGCCGCGCAGGCCGACGACCACGTCGAGGTTCTTCGTGACGGTGAGCGTGCCCTGCCCGTAGACGCCGAACCCGCGATCGTCGAGCGCCGCATCGGGCGTCGTCTGTGCGACCCTGAGCCCGAGCGTCTGCGCCAGCACGAACGGCGAATACGTGTTGACGGCGTGCTGGTCGTAGTTCTGCGTGAAGAGGAACAGGCCCGCCTGCCAGCGCAGCGTCATGCCGCCGCGCAGCGCCGACGCCACGCCCTTGGCTGTCGACACGCGCAGTTCTTCGGTGAACTGGAAATCCTCTTCATGATTGCTGCGGGTGGCGGCGGGGAAAGGCGTGTAATCGAGGTCGGTGAGATCGTCGGTCTTCCACTTCAGGAAGCCGCTCGTCGACGTGACCTGGATTGTCGGACCGAGGTAGTTCACGTGCACGGTCGGCGCGATGATGTCGCGATGGGTGAACCCCTCGAAATCCCGCGCCGCGTGATAGGGATTCGCGCGTAGCGACGCGAGGTCGTTCAGCGCGTAGTCGCCGTCGCGCGCGCGCTCGGCGCTGAACAGCGCGCGCGTTTCCCATCGTGCGTTCGGCTTCCACAGAACCTGACCGCGGCCGAACCAGGCCGATCGCGAATCGAGATCGTTGCCGGTGATGTCGTTGACGGTGAAGCCGGCGCGCCTCGTATACCCGAACCCGACGCTGGCGCCGACGGTGTCGCCGACGATCGGCCCCGATGCGTTGCCGCGGACGTCCGCGCTGCTGAAGTTGCCGAACGGCGCGGCGACGCTGCCGGTCCATTTCGTGAGCGACGGCCGCGCGCTCGTGATGTTGATGATCCCGCCGAGGGCGTTTCGGCCGAAGAGCGCGCTTTGCGGACCGCGGACGAATTCCACCTGTTCGACGTCTAAAAACTCGATGCTCGAGGAGTTCGCGTTGAGCTGCGGGACGCCGTCGATGTAGCTGGTGATGCCGGGGTTGGCCGGGCTCGACCCGATGCCCCGGAACCGCGGATTACTCAGCTTGCGCGCCGTGAACTCGTTGAAGAAGGTGTTGGGCGAAAACCAGCCCGCCTGGCTGACGCCGGTCAGCGCGTCCGCGGTTAACGTGTCGTTCACCACGGCCGTCACGCTGACAGGGAGATTGCCCGGATCCTCCGGCTCTTTTTGCGCGGTCACGGTGATCGGCGGCAGCGACGTCGTCAGTTGCGCGGCGGCACGCGCCGGCGCGACGAGCGACGCGAGCAACCCGCACCAGACAGCCGCGCTCAGGGTTCTCTTCGGCATCCGCGAATTCTCCCATATATTCTGGTGCTGTTATGACGCGTAACCCTTTGACGCTGCTGTTCTCATTTGGGATCGCGCTCGCGGGCCTGATCTGCCCGCGCGCGGACACGTCTCTTTATGCTCGCGGGGCCCCGCCCCCGCTCGGTGCACTCGCGGGACAAACACCTGCGACCGATTGGCCACAGTGGCAGGGTCCCGATCGTAACGGATTGTCAAAGGAGACCGGGCTGTTACAGCAGTGGCCCGCATCGGGGCCGCCTCTTGCCTGGACTGTTTCGACGCTCGGCGGCGGATACGGGTCGGTTGCGATCAAGAGCGATCGGATCTTCGTCCAGGGCGCGAAAGGCGGACAGAGCATCGTCTACGCGTTGAACCGCGCCGACGGGAGAAGTCTCTGGTCGAAAGCGCTGGGATCGGCCGGCACGAACGATCGCGGATCGGGTCCGCGCGGCACACCGACGATCGATGGCGATCGCGTTTACGTCCTGACCGAGAACGGTCAGCTTGCCTGTTTGAAGGCCGCCGACGGCGCCGAAGTGTGGCAGCGAAACATTCTCAGAGAGTTCAACGGACGGCAGATTCCCTGGCTCATCAGCGAATCGCCGCTCATCGACGGCGCCAACGTGATCGTCACGCCAGGCGGTCCGCGGGCCGGCATGGCCGCGCTCGACAAGATGACCGGGAAGACGGTGTGGACCAGTCAGCAGTTGAGCGACGAGGCTGGATACGCCTCGCCGATTGCCGCCGACGTCGAGGGCGTGCGGGTGTACATGACGCTGACGTCGAGCGCCGGCGTCGGCGTGCGCGCGTCGGACGGCAAGTTGATGTGGCGCTTTCAGCAAGTGGCCAACGGAACGGCGAACGTCGCGACGCCGGTCTTCCACGACAACCGCGTCTTCTACACGTCGGACTACGGCACTGGCGCGGCGCTCCTCGGACTGTCGGCACAGAATGGTGAAGTGAGAGCGCAGCAGATTTATTTCACGCGCGAGATGCAGAACCATCACGGCGGCGTCATCCTCGTCGATGGATACGTGTACGGTTTCCACAACTCGATTCTCACGTGTCTGGACTTCGCGACGGGGAAGACGCAGTGGCGCGATCGCAGTGTCGGCAAGGGGTCGCTGACCTACGCCGACGGCAACCTGTACATCCTGAGTGAAGACAACGTGGTCGGTCTGGCGGCCGCGTCGCCAGCCGGCTATCGCGAGAAGGGCCGCTTCAAGATTGCCGACCAGGGTCTGCCCAGTTGGGCGCATCCGGTCGTCAGCGGCGGCCGCCTCTACATCCGCAACCAGACGACCTTGGCGGCGTACGACATCCGAGTCAATTGAGGCGCGCTCATGCGCCGATGTTGAAGGCGGCGATCGTTTTTCGATCGCGGACGTAGAGCGTGGTGCCGGCCAGCGTCGGCGGGGTCCACGCGAGATTCTGCAACACCGGCGCACGCGCCAGGACTTTGATGCCTCCCGGCGAGATTTCTGCGAGACCGAGGTTCCCGTCCTCGTCGAGCAGAATCAGCTTCCCGTCCGCATACAGTAGCTGGGTTCGCGAGAAGCTGCGGTCCTGCCACACGATCTTTCCCGTCTTCATATCGATCGCGCTGAGAAACGCCGGACCGAAATCGCCGCTCGATCCGTACGCGTAATCCCCGAGACGGATGACCGTGCCGATGTGCACACGCATCCGGTTCGTGTACCACTTCTCGGCGACCTGCGTCTTGCCGCTTGCCTGCCGCAGCTCCAGCGCGCGGCTGCCGCTGCTGTACGCGGCGGACGCGAAGAGCAGGTGATCCGACGGCGACCAGACCGGCGTGCTGATGTTGAGTCCCCAGTCGGTCTTGTGCGGATGACTCCACAGGTAGCGCCCGTTCGATGGATTCAACCCGACGATGCGGTCGCCGCCGAAGATGACGAGCTGCGGCTGACCGTCGACGTCGATCAGAATCGGCGATGCCGGCGACGTTTCGCCGTTGCCGCCGTGCCACACCATGGCCCCAGTCTGCTGGTTGAACGCCGCCGCCGCCTGATCGGTGCCGCCGACGGTGACGATGACCGTGTCGCCGTACGCGAGCGGGCTGCAGCTGTAGCCGCGGCCGGGACTGGGTGCGCCGTATTCTTTGATGAAATCGTGCGACCACAGCAGCTTGCCGGTTGACTTGTCGAGCGCGAACAGCTCGCGGCGCGAGCTCGTCGCGTAGAGCTTGTTGCCGATGATGAGCGGCGTCGAATGCGGTCCGGCGCCCTGCGAGAAATCGACGCCGTCGGTCGGCGCGGCGTACCGGTATTCCCAGGCTGTCTTGCCGGTCGAGGCGTCCAGCGCGGTGATGACCTCTTCCTGACTGCGGCGGATGGCGGTCAGCATCCCGGCAGGCCGGTACATCGTGTAGAGACGATCGCCTTCGACGAGGATCGACGAGTGCCCCTCACCAAGGACGCGCGACCAGAGCTTCTTCGGTCCGCCCGCCGGCCACGCTGACGCGAGCCCTTTCGACTCCGACATGAAATTGCGCGTCGGTCCGCCCCACTGTGTCCACGTCGAGCCGGGCACGGCGGCGGCGCCGTCGGCGGCGAGGTGGCCGCCTGTCGCGCAGAGCGCGATTCCAATTGCCAGCGACGCAAGCATTCGGTTCAACGTCACGTCCCCTTGAACACTGGTTAGACACCGGAAGAACCATTCTGCAACGCGCTCATGGTATCGTTTCGAAAAAATGAGCCGGGTGCTGCGCGTTCTCTGTGGTTGCCTGCTGTTCGGCCTGTCCGTTTCCGCACACGACTGGCCGCAGTTTCTTGGTCCGCAGCGCAACGGTATCTACACCGGACCGCCGCTGACGACGTCGTTTCCGGCGAGCGGACCGAAGAAGCTCTGGCAGAAAGCGATCGGTACGGGATTCGCCGGTCCGGTCGTCGCCGGCGATCGCCTGATCCTCTTTCATCGGGTGAACAACGAAGAAGTCGTCGATGCGCTCGATGCGCGAACCGGCGCGCCGCGCTGGCACTACGCCTACAAGACGAGCTATCGGGACGATTTCGGATTCGACGAAGGGCCGCGCGCGGTGCCGGTCGTCGCGCAGAACCGCATCTACACCTTCGGCGCTGAAGGACAGTTGCGCGCGCTCGATCTCGCGACGGGCAAGGAGCTCTGGGCCGTCGACACGATGCGGCGGTTTCACGTCCGCAAGGGATTCTTCGGCGCAGCCGGCTCGCCGCTCGTCGAGGATGGGCGCGTCATCGCCAACGTCGGCGGCGACAACAACGCCGGCATCGTCGCCTTCAACGCCGAGACCGGCGCCGTGCTGTGGAACGCCACGAATCACGAAGCCAGCTACTCGTCGGCGGTGAGCGCGACATTCGGCGGCAGGAAGGCCGTGCTCTTCTTCACGCGGCAAGGTCTCGTCGCGCTGGACCCGGCGACCGGCGCCGTCCGGTTTCAGAAGTCGTGGCGATCGCGATCGCAGGCGTCGGTCAACGCCGCCACTCCGCTCGTCGCCGGCGATCTGATTTTCGTGTCGGCGACCTACGAGACCGGCGCGGCGCTTCTGCGCGTCAAAGACGATGCGCTCACCGAGGTATGGTCGTCGGATGAATCGATGTCGAATCACTACGCGACGAGCGTTCTGCACAACGGCATCCTCTACGGATTTCACGGGCGCCAGGAATTCAATCCGAGCTTTCGCGCCGTCGATCTGAATAGCGGCAAGGTCCGGTGGAGCGAAGACCGGTTCCGCGCGGGGACGGTGACGCTCGCCGGAGACAAGCTCGTCATCCTGCGGGAGACCGGCGAACTGGTGCTGGCTGAGGCGTCGCCGCAGGCATTTCGCCCGATCGCCCGTGCGCAGATTCTCCCGCCGACGCTTCGCGGCTATCCCGCAATCGCCGACGGATTCCTGTACGTGCGCAACAGCGACACCAACGGCCACGATCAACTGCTCGCGCTCGATCTGAGATGAAGCTCACCATGAACGCTCATCCTGAGCCTGTCGCTCGATCTGAGATGAAGCTCACCATAAACGCTCATCCTGAGCCTGTCG
>DAIUKO010000051.1:9175-17767 GCA_036848175.1 Vicinamibacterales bacterium
CCAACCCAGTTCTACGACCTGTTCATGAAGGTCGCGCCGACCTACAAGGACATCGGCAAGCGGATGCGCAACATCCCGATGCTCGCCGATCTCGACGTCCGCTTCCGCGTCATGGACGCGTTCGGCGACGACTATCAGCAGGTGTTCTCGCTGCCCACGCCGCCGATCGAGGTGTTCGCGCGCAACTTCGATCGCCGCGTCGCACTCGACCTGGCGCGCGCGGCGAACGACGGCATGGCCGAGCTCGTGCGGCGCTATCCGGATCGATTTCCCGGATTCGTGGCGGCGCTGCCGCTCGACGATCCGGAGGCTGCGGTGGGCGAGCTGCGGCGCGCGGTCGACGATCTTGGCGCCCGCGGGTTTCAGATCACGTCGAACATCGTCGGCAAGCCGATCACGGCGCCGGAATTCCTGCCGTTGTTCGAGACGATGGCTGACTACGATCTGCCGATCTGGATGCATCCGTTCCGCGGCGCCGATTTCCCGGACTACCAGACCGAGGATCGCTCGCAGTTCGAGATCTGGTGGACGTTCGGCTGGCCGTACGACACGAGCGTCGCGATGGCGCGGCTGGTGTTCGCCGGCTATTTCGATCGCTTTCCGAACCTGAAGATCATCGCGCACCACATGGGCGCGATGATTCCGTATTTCGAGGGGCGCGTCGGGCCGGGCTGGGATCAGCTCGGGTCGCGCACGTCGGACGTCGATTATTCTGTTGTACTGAAATCGCTGGCCCGGCGGCCGCTCGACTACTTCAAGATGTTCTATGCCGACACGGCGCTCTTCGGCGCCTACGATGCGACTGTCTGCGGGCTGAAGTTCTTCGGCGTCGATCACGTGCTCTTCGCCTCCGACGCGCCGTTCGATCCCGAGAAGGGCCCGATGTATATTCGCGAAACGATCAAGATCGTCGATCGTTTGGAGATCAGCGACGCCGACCGCGAGAAGGTCTATTGGCGCAACGCGTCGGCGCTGTTGAAGCTCGAGTCCGCCGCGACATGATTGCGATTCGACTTGCCGAGAGCCGCGACGAAGACGCGATTTGGCGCATCTTTCACGCAGTCGTCGAGCCCGGCGACACCTACGCGTTTCCGGCCGAGATGAGCCGCCGCGACGCGCTCGGTTACTGGATGGCGCCAACCGCCCACACCTACGTGGCGGTCGAAGACGGCGCGATCGTCGGCACCTACGTGCTCAAGGCGAACCAGCCCGGACGGGGATCGCACGTGTCGAACGCGGCGTTCATGGTGTCGCCCTCGGCGCAGGGACACGGCGTCGGGCGGCTGATGGGCGAGCACTGCCTCGCCGAAGCGCGCCGTCTCGGCTTTCGCTCCATGCAGTTCAATTTCGTCGTGTCCACGAACACAGCCGCGGTCGCGCTCTGGAAGAAACTTGGCTTCGAAATCATCGGCACCGTGCCGGCCGCGTTCGATCACCGGACGCTCGGCCTCGTCGATGCCTACGTCATGTATCGTTCGCTGGAGGGGTGAATGCCGTGGCTGACATCCTTCAGGACTTTCCACGATCGGCGACTCGACGTGTGACGCCATGAAAAACATTGTCATCACCGGAGCCAGCGGCGGCATCGGCGCGGCGCTCGCGCTGCGCGCGACGGCTGACGGTCATCGCGTCGCGCTCGCGGCGCGGCGGGAGTCCGAGTTGAAGGAGGTGGCCAAGCGCGCCGGCGCGAACGCGCTGGCAGTTCCGGCCGACGTGACGCGCCGCGCCGACGTCGAGCGCCTCCGCGACGCCGCGATCGCGAAATTCGGTTCCGTCGATGTCTGGATCAACAACGCCGGACGAGGCATCACGCGAACCGTCATCGATCTCACCGATGCCGAGTTCGACGAGATGATGGCCGTGAACGTGAAGTCGGCGCTCTACGGGATGCAGGCGATCGTGCCGCACTTCATCGAGCGCGGCAGCGGCCACCTGATCAACGTCTCGTCGATGCTGAGCCGCGTGCCGGCGGCGACCTATCGCTCCGCCTACAACGCGGCCAAGGCGGCGCTGAACGCGCTGACGGCGAACATGCGTGTCGATCTGTCGGCCCAGCATCCCGGCATTCAGGTGTCGCTGGTGATACCCGGCCTGGTCACGACAGAGTTCGCGCGCCACGCGGTTGGCGGGTCGCCGGCCTTGCCGCCCGCCATCGCTCGAGAAGCACAAACGCCAGAGCAAGTCGCCGACAAGATCGCCGAGCTGATCGAGAACCCGGTTGCCGAGATCTATACGAACCCCGAGCACCACGATCGAGCGCTCCGCTATTTTCAGGACGTTGGCGCGTTCGAGCGCGAAGTTGCCGCCGCATTCCGCCGCTCATAAGTCGACAGCCGAGACAGCCGCGTCGTGATTGACGTCGCTGCGCTTCAGTCAGCGTCGCGTTCCGCAGAGCCATAAAGAGGGCACGCGCGTTCCTCCTGTCGGGCGAGATTCAGTGTCGCCGATCGGGTAGACGGCCGTGCAGAGCTCGGCAGTCGTTTTGCTTACTCGCTCTTGCTTTTTTACCAATGTTGTTGTGTCCATGACTGCGAAACTCGTCGTCCTCGCTGGTCCACGCTGCGGAGAAACGTTTGTCGTCGACGGTCCGACCACGACAGTCGGCCGCGATGCGGGAAGCCACCTCAACATTCCCGATCACCTGATGTCGCGACGCCACTGCGCGCTCGAGCTCTCGAACGGGTGCTTCACGCTGCGCGACCTCGGCAGTTCGAACGGAACCTACGTGAACAGCATTCCGGTGCGCGAGCGCGTGTTGGCGCATGGCGATCGCGTCCGCGCCGGCGATACGGTCCTGCTGTTCCTGCAACAACCCGAACCGGATCGCGAGGCGGCGGGAATAGAGAATCGCGAGGCGGCGGTCGTCGACGATCTCACGCAGCTGATCAGAGGCGGCGATGGCGAACGCGCCCCGCGGCTGCCGGATGCGCAGGGCGCGATCGTCGCGGAAGTGCTCGCCGGCCGCGTGACGCTGCAGGCGCATGACATGGTCGGCGACAGCGCGCCGATGCGGGCGGTCTACGAGCGCATTCGCAAAGTCGCGCCGTCGGACGCGACCGTCCTGATCTGCGGCGAGACCGGCACTGGCAAGGAGCTGGCGGCGCGCGCGATTCATCAGAACAGCCCGCGGGCGCGGCGGCCGTTCGTCCCGGTCAACTGCGCCGTCCTCACCGAGCCGCTCCTCGAAAGCGAGCTGTTCGGCCACGAGCGCGGCGCGTTCACGGGCGCGATCGCGTCCAAGAAGGGCAAGTTCGAAGTCGCCGACGGCGGCACGATCTTCCTCGACGAGATCGGCGAGCTCGCGCCGGCGCTGCAGGCGAAGTTCCTCCGCGTGCTGCAGCAGCACGAGTTCGAGCGCGTCGGCGGCACGCGGCCGATGAAGACCGACGTACGCGTCATTGCCGCGACCAATCAGGATCTGCAGGCTGCGGTGGCCGCCGGGCGCTTTCGACAGGACCTCTGGTATCGCCTCGACGTCGTCAGCGTGACCATGCCGCCGCTGCGCGCGAGGCGAGCCGACATCACGCTGCTCGCCGAATACTTCGCCGCGAAGTACGCGCGCGGCCGCCCCGTGCACCTCTCCCACGAAGCACTCGAGGCGCTGCGGGTGTACGACTGGCCCGGCAACGTGCGCGAGCTCGAGAACGCCATCGAGCACGCCGTCGTCCTCGGCGGCGCCGATCGAATTGTCGCCGACGATCTGCCCGAAGCGGTGCTCGGTTCGTCGGCGCCGGTGGCGGACGCAACCGTCCCCGCGTACCATCGCGCCGTCGTCGACACCAAGCGCCGCCTCATCCTCGACGCGATCGAGCGATCGGGCGGCAACTATACGGCCGCCGCGCGGCTGCTCGGCATCAACCCGACGTATCTCCACCGCCTCGTCAAGAACCTGCAGCTGCGGGACGTCACCGTGTCTCGGGAATAGCTCGCGCGGCTCTCATGACGCTTGTCACCGGCGTGCGGCTGGGTCCCTACGAAATCACCGCTTCGCTCGGGCGCGGCGGGATGGGCGAGGTCTACAAAGCGCACGACACGCGGCTCGATCGGACGGTCGCGATCAAGATCATGGGCGGCGCCGTCGCCGCGGTCGATCCGGGCGATCGGCTGGAGCGGGAAGCGCGCGCGATTGCGGCGCTCAATCATCCGCACATCTGTGCGCTGCACGACGTCGGCCGCGATCAGAACACGCCGTTCCTGATCATGGAATACGTGAAAGGGGAGACGCTGGCGGCGCGGTTGACGCGCGGCCCGATCCCCGTGCGCGAGCTGATCAGGATTGCCATCCAGATTGCCGAGGCGCTCGATCACGCGCATCGCAACGGCGTCGTGCACCGCGACTTGAAGCCGGCCAACGTGATGTTGACCAAGTCGGGCGTCAAGGTCCTCGACTTCGGCCTCGCGACGCTGCGCGCGGCGGCGCCGCTGCAAATCCCGCTCGACGGCACGCCGATCGTCACCCGTCCGCTCGTCTCCGACGGAACGCTGCTCGGGTCGATCCACTACATCGCGCCCGAGCGGCTCGAAGACGGCGACGCCGGCGCGGCGTCCGACTTGTTCTCGCTCGGCGCGATCATGTACGAGATGGCGACGGGGACGCGACCGTTCGACAGCAACAGTCCCGCCGGCGTGATCGCCGCCGTGCTGCACCACGATCCGCCGCCGCCGTCGACGATTCAGCCGGACATCCCGCCGGCGCTCGACTGGACGATCGAAAAGGCGCTCGCGAAGAAACCCGACGCGCGATGGCGCGCGGCAGGCGACATCGTCGAGGTGCTGCGCTGGATCGCGCGAACTCCCGAGCGCGTGCCGCCGGAAGTGGCGGCGCCGCGCCGCCGTCTCGTCCCCACGGCCATCGCCGGACTCGTCATGCTGATCATGGCGGCGGGCCTCTTCCTGGCCTTCTCACGCGGATTCCGAATCACGCCGGCGGCGATGCCGACGTTGACCTTCTCGATTCTGCCGCCGCCGGGCGGCGGCTTCACGCCGACGCCTTCGTCGGTCGCCACCGCCCAGTTCGCGCTCTCGCCCGACGGACGGCGTCTCGCGTACGTCGCCGCCGTCGAACACGATTTGCCGCATCTCTGGATCCGGCCGCTCGATTCACTCACCGCGGAGCCGGTGCCGGGGACGCACGACGCCGAGTATCCATTCTGGTCGCCCGACAGCGAATCGATCGGCTTCTTCGCGAACGGCATGCTCAAGCGCGTCGACCTCGCCGGCGGACCGCCGCGCGCGCTGGCGACGGCGCCGCACGGACGCGGCGGCGCGTGGAGCCGCAGCGGATTGATCATCTTCGGTCCGGATACGCAGACCGGATTGTCTCGCGTGCCCGCTTCTGGCGGCGAGGCGACGCCGCTCACCCGCGTCGATGCGAGCCGCCACGAAGCGTCGCACCGTTGGCCGCAGTTTCTCGACGACGATCACCACTTCATCTATTTCGTGCAGACGACGTCGCCCCAGGAACACGTCGTGTATCTCGGCGACCTCGACGGGTCGGCGCCGCGGAAGCTGTTCGCGTCTCCGCTGAGCGCGTCGTTCGTGCCGCCCGATCGCGTGCTGTTCGTTGCCGACGATGCGCTGAATGTCGCGCGGTTCGATCTCGCCGGCGCGAAGCTGGCCGGCGAACGGTCGACGATCGTGTCGAGCGTCGCCGGCTCGAGCAACTTCCACGCAGCGTTCTCGGCGTCGCAGACGGGACTGCTCGCCTACACCAGCGGCGCCGCGAGCGCCGAGCTCGTGTGGTTCGATCGCGGCGGCCGGCGTACCGGATCGGTCGGGCCGTCGGCGGAGTACGTGGACTTTCGGCTGTCGCCCGACGATCAGCAACTCGCGCTGGCCGAAGTGGATTCGCAGACCCATCGGCCCGATATTCGAGTGCTCGACCTCGTGCGCGGCACCAAGCTGCGGCTCACCTCCGATGCCGCGACGGATGCGTCGCCGGTCTGGTCGCCGGATGGACGGCAGATCGTCTTCCGCTCGAATCCCAACGGCCTGCACGATCTGTATTTGAAGCCGTCGAACGGCGCGGCGCGCAGCATCGCGCTGCTGCGGACGCAGGATGGCAAGTACCCGACTGACTGGACGCCCGACGGGCGGAGCATCGTCTACACCGACCAGCACGAGAACGGATCCGACATCTGGATGGTCGCGGCCGACGGATCGCAGACGACACCGCTGGTGCAGACGCCGTTCAGCGAGATGCAGGGCCAGGTGTCGCCGGACGGCCGCTGGGTGGCCTACACGTCGATGGAGACCGGTCGTCCCGAGGTCTACATCCGAAGCTTTTCCGACCCGAGCGCGCGGTGGCAGGTCTCGGCCGGCGGCGGAACCGATCCGCGCTGGCGCCGCGACACCCATGAGTTGTTCTACATTTCAGCCGACTCCTGGCTGATGTCGGTCGGTTTTGCCGACGCGTATCCCGCTGCGCCGAAGCGTCTGTTCGAGGTCCACATCGCGCCGCCGGGCGATCCGTTCTTGAGCAATTACGACGTGACCGCCGACGGCGAGCGCTTCCTCGTCAAGGTCCCGACGCACGACGTCACGTCGACGCCGATTCATATTCTGTCCAACTGGCCCAACGCCAGGCGCGGATCGTAGAGCGTCCGTGGCAGAATCCACGGATGCGATCGATCCTTCTCGCCGCGCTCGTCGCCGGCAGCGTCGCGCTCATCAGCGGACAACAGTCTGACACCTACGACGTCGTCATCGCCGGGGGACGCGTGATCGATCCCGCGTCGGGACTCGACCAGGTGCGGAACGTCGGGATCAGTGACGGCGTCATCCGTGCGATCGGTGCGGAGCGCTTGAACGGCCGGACGACCATCGACGCATCCGGCATGGTCGTCGCGCCCGGTTTCATCGATCTTCATCAGCACGCGCAGCCGACCGTCAATCCCGCGGTCGACAAGCTGAAGGTGATGGACGGCGTGACGACGGCGCTGGAGCTCGAGGTCGGGACCGACGACATCGACCGGTGGTACGACGCGCGCGCCGGCAAATCGCTCGTCAACTACGGCGTCAGCATCGGCCACATTCCGACGCGAATCGCGGTGATGAAGGATCCCGGCGACTTTCTGCCGAGCGGACCGGCCGCCCATCGCGCGGCCACCGCCGGCGAGATCGCCGACATCAGCGGGCGCATCGAACGTGGTCTCAGCCGCGGCGCCGTGGCGGTCGGATTCGGGTTCGCGTATACGCCGGAAGCCGCGCGCGCCGAGCTGCTCGAGGCATTCAAGGCTGCGGCGCGGGCGGGCGCGTCGGCGCACGTGCACATGCGGGGCGGCGATCCGGTGGCGAGTGCGAACGAAGTCATTGGCCTCGCCACCGAAGCCGGCGCGCCGCTCCACATCGTTCACGTGCAGAGCAGCGGCGGTGCGCAGACCGCCCGCGTCCTGTCGGTCATCAGCGAGGCGCGCGGCCGCGGCGTCGACGTGACGACCGAGATGTATCCCTACATCGCCGGCCAGACGCGGATCGAATCGGCGCTGTTCGACGGATGGGAATCGTACCCGGACGATCGGTTCCGCACCTACCTGTGGCCCGCGACCGGTGAGCGGCTGACGCGCGAGACCTTCGCGAAGTACCGCAAAATCGGCGGCTCGATCATCATGTTCTCGAACACCGAAGAAGTCGTGCGCGCCGCCGCCGCCCACCCGCTGACCATGATCGCGAGCGACGGCGGTCAGGCGCCCACGCATCCGCGCACCGCGGGCACCTATTCCCACATTCTCGGACCGTACGTGCGCGACGGCGTCCTGCCGCTCGCCGATGCGCTGCGGAAGATGACGATCATGCCCGCCCAGCGGCTCGAGCGCCGCGTGCCGTCGATGCAGCGCAAAGGGCGCGTGCAGGTCGGCGCCGACGCGGATCTCGTGGTGTTCGATCCGCTGCGCATCGCCGACCAGTCCACCTATGAGCAGGCGGCGCGACCGTCCACCGGCATCAAGGACGTCCTCGTCAACGGCGTCGCCGTCGTGCGCGACGGCAAACTGGTCGATGGCGTCACGCCGGGCCGCGCGGTTCGTGCGCCCGCGCGCTGACCGCCTGAAGTTTGAAGTCGGCAGTCTGAAGTCGTTTAAACTCCCGCTCGGATATGTCCCGACATCTGACGACGGCGGAGCTCGAAGAAGGACTGGAGACGATTCGGCAGGCGCCAAAGAGCGAGGGCGTGCTCGAAATGATCGTGCGGCGGCCGCAGGTGGGCGAGCGGGAGATCCTTGACGCAGGCATGCTCGACGTGGGCGAGGGCCTCGTCGGCGACACGTGGAAGTTGCGCGCCAGCTCGCGCACCGCGGACGGGTCGCCTCATCCCGGCATGCAGCTGAACATCATGAGCGCGCGCGCAGCGGCGCTCGTCGCGCAGGAGCGAACGCGCTGGCCGCTCGCCGGCGATCAGCTCTTCATCGACCTCGATTTGAGCGCCGCCAACGTGCCGCCCGGCACGCGGCTCGCCATCGGCGCAGCGATCGTCGAGGTGTCCGAGGAGCCGCACACCGGTTGCGGAAAGTTCGTCAGCCGGTTCGGCGCGGACGCGATGAAGTTCGTGAACTCGCCGGTCGGCCGCGAGCTCGGGCTGCGCGGCATCAACGCGAG
>DAIUKO010000051.1:17867-19197 GCA_036848175.1 Vicinamibacterales bacterium
AGCCACGAGACCGCGTCCGTTCTCGTCTCGAGGCTTGGTGCGCTCGTGGTCGCGGCGCTGGTCCTTCCCGTTTCGTTGCCGGCGCTCCAGACGCACGAGGCATCGGCCGTCTTCCCGCAGAAACAGTGGCAAGTGATCGATCGCGCCGAGTCGGTTGGCTTCTCCTCGAAGCGCCTCGACGCGATTCGCGCGTGGATGGCCTCGCTCGATACGACGGCGATGATGGTCGTCGTCGGCGGCAAGACGCTGCTCGCGCACGGCGACGTGACCCATGTCAGCTATCTCGCGTCCGGGCGCAAGAGCGTGCTGTCGCTGCTGTACGGCAAGTACGTCGAGAACGGCACGATCAAGCTCGATCGGAAGCTGTCCGATCTTCAATTCACCGACGTCGGCGGCTTGATGCCGCGGGAACTGGATGCGACCGTTGAGCATCTGCTGACGGCGCGTTCGGGCGTCTATCATCCGCCGTCCAATGGCGGTGACGACACGGCCAACGCGCCGGCGCGCGGGACCGTGACGCCTGGCCAGCGGTTCGTCTACAACAATTGGGACTTCAACGCCGCCGGCGCCGTTTTCGAGAAGCTCACCGGCCGCGAGATCTACGACGCGCTCGAGACCGATCTCGCAGGTCCGATCGGTATGGAGGACTTCGATCGCGCGCGCCAGCGCAAGTCGGGCAACGCGACCGTGTCGCAGTACCCGGCGTATCACGTGTGGCTGTCCACGCGCGACATGGCGCGCGTCGGGTTGCTGACGCTGCGCGAAGGCCTGTGGGGCGATCGTCAGGTGATCCCGCGCGACTGGGTGCGCCGCGCGACCAGTCTCGTGACACCGCACCGCGACACGAACGCCGCCTTCCCCGATTCGCCGCCGAGCGTCGATCGCTGGGGCTACGGCTATCTCTTCTGGGTCTGGGACGCCGACAATCCCTCGGATCCATTGAAAGGCGCCTATACCGCGTGGGGTGTCGGCGGTCAGTACATCACCGTGGTCCCGCGACTCGATATGGTGATCGCGCACAAGACGGACACCGGTTTCGGCCAGGCAACCGGATCCGCGGCAGCGGCTACGGCGAGTCAGCGGCCGAAGGCCGTGACGGCAGCACAGTACGACGCCGTGCTGCGCATGCTGGTCGCGGCCAAATGCGGGGATCGATGTCCGTGACGCGCCGCGAAGGCACGAAGGATGAACCACGAAACCACGAAACCACGAAAGCACGAAACCACGAAACCACGAAAACCAAAACTCCGTGCCTTCGCGTCTTCGTGGCCGGCTTGGATCTGCGGGTGGCGTTTCGAGAGTGGGTGAGCCGAAACGGAGACGAAACGCC
>DAIUKO010000051.1:19297-21813 GCA_036848175.1 Vicinamibacterales bacterium
ATCAGCCGTTTCGGCGACTCAGCGACGTCTGGAGGCACTGATTGGAAACGGCGGTGAATCTCTGTTTCGCAGGCGCGCGTGAGCTGGCCGGACTGATTCGCGCGCGCAACGTGTCGGCGCGCGAGGTGATGGCCGCGCACCTGCTGCAGATCGACCGTCTGAACCCGACGCTCAACGCGATCGTCGCGAAGCTGGATGACGATCGGTGTCTGGCGCTCGCGGACGACGCGGACCGACGCCTGGCCAGCGGTGCAGATGTCGGTCCGCTGCACGGCCTGCCGATCGCGTTCAAAGATCTCGAGGCGGCGGTCGGATTTCCGTGGACGCGCGGGTCACCGATCTTTGCCAACGAGATGCCCGCCGAAGATACGCTGCTCGTCGAGCGGCTCCGACTGGCCGGCGCGATCCCGATCGGCAAGACGAACATCCCCGAGTTCGCCATGGGCTCGCACACCTATAACAAGGTGTACGGCACGACGCTGAATCCGTACGATCAGACCAGGAGCGCCGGCGGATCGAGCGGAGGCGCGGCCGCCGCCGTCGCAAGCGGCATGCTGCCGTGCGCCGACGGCAGCGATCTCGGCGGCTCGCTGCGCAATCCCGGCAGCTTCAACAACGTCATCGGCTTCCGGCCGTCGTTCGGCCTCGTGCCGGTTGCGCCGGCGCCGCTGCCGTTCGTCGGCTTTGCCGTCAAGGGATCGATCGCGCGATCGGTGGAGGACGCCGCGTTCCTTCTCAGTACGATCGCCGGATCGAGCGCGCGCGATCCGAGCAGCTATCCCTCCGATCCCTCGGCGTTCACGCGACCGCTCGGTCGCGACTTCAACAACGTCCGCGTCGCGTGGTGTCCGGACCTTGGCGGCCTGCCGCTCGATCCACGCGTGCGCACGGTGATCGAGCGTCACCGCAAAACCTTCGAGGACCTCGGCTGCATCGTCGAGCCGGCGTGCCCCGAGCTCGCAGCCGCGGACAAGATCTTCGTCGACATCCGATTGTGGATGTCGAGCTACAATCACGGGCCGCTTCTCGAAACCCATCGCGACAAGCTGAAGCCGGAAGCGGTGTGGGAGATCGAAGGCGGGCTGAAACTGTCGGCGCGCGACGTCGCCGCGGCTCTCGCACAGCACGGTGAGCTGCTGCAACGCGTGCGACGGTTTCAGGACGACTACGAGTTCATCGTCTGCACGGTGAATCAAGTCCCGCCGTTCGACGCGTCGATTCCATGGCCCAACGCGATCGACGGCGTCCACATGGAGCATTACATCGCGTGGATGAAGTCGACGTACTGGATCTCGACGACGCTGTGCCCTGCGCTCTCGGTCCCGGCGGGCTTCACCGATGACGGGCTGCCGGTCGGCATTCAAATCGTCGGCCGGCGCCGCGACGATCTCGGCGTGCTGCAACTCGGTCACGCGTTCGAACAGGCGACCGGTTTCGGCCGGCGTCGCCCTCCTGCGGCGTAGCAGTGTGGGCACTGCGGACTGAAGTGAGGCTGTCGCGAGGCTTGCGAGAAACTTATGGCCACCAGAATCGTGTTCCTGTTGTTGGTTCTCTCGGCGTCGATCTCAGCCGAAACAATCCAGGGCCGATGGAAATTGATCGCCGCGGAAGATCTGCGGGCGGACGGTACGGTCGGACGGTACCCCTGGGGCCGGCATCCGGTCGGATCGATCGTCGTCAGCGGCGGCGCGTGCTACCTGCAGATCATGTCGAGCGACGTGCCCTCGTTCGCTGACGGCGCGACGCCGGTCGTCGAGCAGATGAATGCCGCCCTGCTCACGACCTACATCGCCTACTCGGGGCCGTGCACGATCAACGAAGCCGAAGGCAGCGTGACGTTGAAGGTCCAGGCCGCGTGGCGGCCGAACTACGTGGGCACCGAGCAGAAGCGCTTCTTCCGCTTCGACAACGGCAAGCTGCTGTTCGGTCCGGCGCCGAATTCCGGCCGCAGCGGCAACGAAGCCCTTACGCGACGGCTGACGCTCGAGCGAGTCAACGATTGATGTGCCGGGCCGTGTAAGATTTCACCGTCGATATGGAAACCCACGTCAAGGTCCTCGGCGCCTTGAACATCGCCTTCGGGACGATCGGCATCTTCGGCGCGATTGTGCTCGCGCTGATACTCGGCGGCGCCGCCGGCATCATCACCGCCGACGCCGACGCGGATGCCGCGATTGCCGTGCCGATCATCGGTCTGACGGGAGTTGCGCTCGTCACGTTTCTGCTGACCCTCTCGATTCCCGGGATCATCATCGGATTCGGATTGCTCAAGCTGCGTCCATGGGCGCGCATCGCCGGGATCGTCGTGTCGATCCTGATGCTGACGGGAATCCCGTTCGGGACCGTGCTCGGCGTCTACGGCATCTGGGTGCTGTTCTCGAAGGACACCGAACGGCTCTTCATCGCGCCGCCCGTTTCGCCGCGGACCTCGCCGAGCTGACGTCGAAGAAGAAGCGGACGACGAGGAGCGGCGCGAGCACCACCCAGCCGGAGCCGTTGCGACCGGACATCTGGCG
>DAIUKO010000051.1:21913-31974 GCA_036848175.1 Vicinamibacterales bacterium
TGAACGACAACGATCCACACGCCGATTCAGTGGGTCAGCCCGTAGATCATGTAGTTCACGCCGAGCTTGTAGGCTTCGTTCGTGGAGTCGAAGGGAAACAGTCCCTGGCCGGACCACTCCCAGTACTCGGGGACGTCGTTGTCGAAGTTGGCGACGACCATCAGGCGCTTCGACGGATCGTTGTTCTCGTAGACGCCGTAGTAGCTCGGTCGGATGCGCGACATCGGGTGGACGATCGAGTCGATGTCGTTGATGTGGAAGAACGAGTCGAAGATGCGGTGCGTGTTGTCGAGTTTGACGAAGCGCGCGTCGGGCAGGACGCGGCGCATCTGCGCTTCGAAGACGCTCCATTGCTGCGCGCCGTCGAAGTCCTCGAAGATCGCGAAGCCGCCCTTCTGGAGGTAGGCGCGGAACGCTTCCGCTTCGCGATCGGTGAGATTCCAGAACCCGGGCTCCCACATCAGCGCGATCGGATACTTGAACAGATCCGGATCGTCGAGCGTCAGGATGCGGCTGCCGTCGGTGCGCACGTCGAGGGAGGTCAGTTCCTGAATGATCAGGCCGAGGTTCTGTTCGGCGCGCGGGTAATCATGGTTCCACGCGGAGCTCCACATGCCGCGGCGCGCGTAGCCGAAATCGGATTGCCAGCGCAGGCGGACGAACGTGAACCGGCCGTCGTAGGTGATGTCGGTGCGGTAATGGCCCGAGCCCGGCGCGTCGAACTGCGCCGACGCCGAGGTCGCAGTGACCAGCGCGAGGCCGAGGAGCCGAAGCCATCGAGCCACGGCAGCAATTATGCTGAATTCCGGCGTCGCGTAAAGGCGCTCGTCAGGTCGTCCGCACCGCACCCAGCCGATACACCCACGTCTGCAGATCGTGCAGAAACGACGCGAGGAATCTGCGCGTCGGTTCGTGCGTGAGCGCGCCCGATTCGCTGAACTTCTCGCGTGCCATCCCGACGAGCACGCCGGCGTGCGGCATGACCAGCGACAGACACCCCATCAGCACGAGCTTGAGCTCCTGCTGCGCGCGCGCCGTCCCGGTCGTGCTCGTCGACGCTCCCATGATCGCCACCGGCTTGCCGGCCAGAACTGATTTCATCGCCGGCCGCGACGCCCAATCGATCGCGTTCTTGAGCACGCCCGAGACGCCGTAGTTGTACTCCGGTGTCGCGACGAGCAGCGCGTCCGCGGCGGCGATCGCCTGCTTCAACCGCTCGACCTCCGGCGGCCGCACGCCATCCACGTCGAGGTCGGCGTTGTAGAGCGGAATGTCGTCGAGATCGAAGACCTCGATGACCATGCCGGCGGGCGCCAGCGTGCGGGCGGCTTCGACGAGCGCGCGGTTGTATGATGCTCGTCTGAGGCTGCCGGCGATGCCCAGCACTTTCATCGGTCGTTGTCCATGTCGATCCTAGGCCTGCATCACGTTACCGCAACCGTCGACGACGCGCAGGACGATCTCGATTTTTGTCTGGATGGGCTGGGTCTGCGGCTGGTCAAGAAAACCGTCAACTTCGACAACCATCACGTCTACCACTTCTATTACGGCGATCAACGCGGCACGCCGGGGACGATCTGGACGACGTTTCCCTACAGCGGCCGCGGCGTGCCGTCCGGCGCCAAGGGCGCCGGACAGGTGACGGTGACGTCGTTCTCGGTGCCGATTGGCGCGTTGGATTTCTGGCGCGTCCATCTCGCGGCTCGTGGCATCGCGTCCACCGACATCGAGTCGCGTTTCGGCGAGCCGGCGATTCGATTCTCCGATCTGTCCGGTCTCGTGTTCGAGCTGATCGCGACGCGCGGAGACGACCGTCCGCCGTGGATTCATCCCGGCGGCGCCGCCTTCGATGCCGGCGCCGCGATTCGCGGACTCCACAGCGTCACCATGGTGGTCCGCGATCCGGCGAAGACCCTCGACCTCATGACCGGACTTCTCGGCTACGAGGTGGTCGATCGCAGCGAACGGCGCGTTCGCCTCGCGGTGAACGGCGGCGGTGCGGGCCGGATGATCGACGTCGCCCACCAAGCGGACGCCGATTCCGCACAAAACGGCATCGGCACCGTCCATCACGTGGCGATGGCGGTGTCCACGCCGGCCGAGCAGCTGCAGCTGCGCGAAGAGCTGATCCGCTACGGCTGCACGGTGACCGAAGTCCGCGACCGCTGTTACTTCACGTCGATTTATTTTCGCGAGCCCGGGGGAACGCTCTTCGAGATCGCGACCGTGCAGCCGGGATTCACCGCCGATGAAGACGTCGCCGATCTCGGCTCGGCATTGAAGCTCCCGCCGTGGGAGGAACCCCATCGCGCGGAGATCGAGGCCGCGCTCGTACCGGTGCGGTATCGATGACGCGATCGCGCGTCAAACTCTTGTCGTGGCTCGGCGCGCTCGGTCTCGTCGGCGGCTGCGTGTCCGGGAGCTGCTCGAAGGATGCACCGGCGCCGAAGGAGACGGCCGCGCCGGCGCCGGCGCCGTCTTCGTCGTCAGCCGGACGGATCGTCGGCACCGTGCCGCGCGCCGACGCTGCCGCGCCGGTGGTCATCGTCCTCGACCCGAAGATGCCGCGGGAGTTTCCGCCGCAGACCGAAAAACCGGCGATGGATCAGGTCAGCGCGACGTTCGGGCCGGCGATGCTGTTCGTCCGGACCGGACAGCCGACCGAGTTTCGCAACAGCGACGATACGCTTCACAACGTGCACGTCACGCACGAGGAGACGCGCGAGGGGCAGTTCAACGTCGCGATTCCAACCGGCGAGACCTACGAGTACACGTTCAAGCGCGAGGGCTTCTACCACGTCGGCTGCGATATCCATCCGGCGATGTCGGCGGAAATCTTCGCGTCGACGAGTCCGTACGTGACGATGGCGGATGGTGAGGGAGGCTTCGCGTTCGACGACGTGCCGGCGGGCGCGTATACGGTGACGGTTTACGCCGGCGCCCGGCGATTGCAGAAAGACGTCGAGGTCAAGGGCGCGACGACGACAATCAGCGTCGAGTGAGCCCGCCGACGGAGCGATCGTCCGTCAATTGGGACGGTTTCGCCTGGCCACGTCTTTCCGGTAATCACGCCAGCGCGTCACAGCCTTGCGGTACTGACCGCTGATGTTCACGCCATGGTCTTGCTCGATCTGCCGAGCGAGCGCTTCGTGATCGAGCTTCAGCCGATGATTCTTCAGCAGGTCCCAGAGCGGGATCAAATAATCGACGACGCGATCGACGTCTTTCTGGAGGTCGAGCAGCAACACCAGCGTGACACCGCGGACATAGCCCGGCAGATCGCATTCGTCAAGGGGCGGGCGCGTGTGCAGCCCCTGGACGGGCACCGAGAACTGCGGGATTGCCTCTTTTGAGGTCATGCTAGCCACCCTTGTTCGCCGCGGCCACGCCGTCGCCGGACTGCGAAGGATGCCGGGCGCGTGAACATATGGCCCCACGTGTATCGGTGTTACACGATCCGATGTGCTTTTCGTGCAAACAACGTCGCCATCACCACGCCGCTCGCGCTCAGGGACATTGTCGTCAGCACACTCGGCAAATTTGTGATCGGACGTGACAATGACGGACGGATCGGCGTAGGAAGGTTCATCGCGTCATTGCGCGCTCGATTCCCATAAGAGACACATCTGCTTGGCGTTCGACCAGCTCGATGCGCGAGTGTCGTAACGGTGCCGGCGCAGGAGAGCGGACGGAATGCTTGATGCGTTCACCTGTGGTGGAGGTCAGAACGCATGGATGTCATTGGCTGGCTCATCGAGATGGCGTGCATCGTGGCACCCACGATCATCGTCATCGGGCAGCTCTGATTCGGCGCTCGCACGGCTGCGCGAGCATCTCGGCGACAAAACCCTTCCCCCACGCGAGAACCCTCCGGTTGTGAATATACGCTAGCGAAAAGTTAGTCTCCCGACGAGAGCCTGCACGAGGCGATCGATCTGGCGGGCGCAAGCATCGTACTCGGCTCGGGTGCCGCCGAACGGATCCTCGACTTCTTCGCCGGTTCCCGCATAGTCGCCAAGCAGCTCGGGGCGAGCCTTCAAGCGAAGACGCCGCGCCGCACGCAGCGTCTCGTCGTCGAGCGCAAGAATCACGTCCGCGTCGTCGGTCGGCAGCAGCTGACGCGCGCGATGCGCGCTGAGATCCAGGTCGAAGGCGTCGCGCACCGCGTCGCAGGCCAACGGCGTCGCGCGGTTGCCGTCGATCGCGGCGACGCCCGCCGAGACGACGTGAACGTCGCGCAGCTCGGGGCAACCGTCGATGGCGCGGCGCAGCAGCGCTTCCGCCATCGGGCTGCGGCAGATGTTGCCGTAGCAGACGAACATCACGGTCATCGGCTCAACCAGTATTCGTAGCCACCCGGCGTCGGGCCGTGACTCTGGTCCGGTGCGATGGCGAGGACTCGGGCGCCGGCGTCGCGTACGAGCGTCAACACTTCGTCGTGCACCATGCCGAACATCGGCATCTTCCTGACCGACGCGTCGACGATGAATGGGTACTTGATGTGCCGATACATGCGCACGAGGACGCGCGGCAACCGCTGCTTCAACCCGTGGCCGACGACGGGCGCACGCACGTACGCGGTCCTCGCGTCGGGCATCGCGTCGGGCAGTTGAAACATCAGCACGCCTCCGGGTGCCAGCACGCGCACCAGCGCCGGAATGTAGCGGCGCACGAGCTCCGGAGGAATGTGTTGCAGGACGAGGCGGCTGTAGACGACGTCGAACGTGCCGGCGTCGAAGCGGCGAAGATCAGTGTCGCCGTTCACCACGAACTCGCAGTTGCGGCACGATGCGTTGAGCTCGCGGGCGCGCACGATCATCGCCTCCGCCGCGTCGACGCCGACGACTGCCTCGAAATACTGCGCGAGCGCGCGCGAGACCCGGCCGACGCCGCATCCGAAATCGAGGAGACGATGGCGGCGGATCGCTGGGGCGATGCGTTCCAGCTCCGCCACGAAGCGGGCCGCGTCCGCCTTGCCGGTTTCGAAAAACGCCTCGAGGTCCCACTCGGGCAGATTGCCGGTGCGCCCGGTCAGAATCGCGCCGTAGGGATTGCGCTGCCCGACGCCGTTCCAGTAGCTGCTGCAGTGCTCGAGCCGCTTCGCCGCTTCGTCGGAAGTGGTCCCGTTTCTCACGGCAGCGGTCATCGTCCGCTGACCCAGCGGATCGCGTTCGTGATCTGATTCTGGAATCGCACGTCGTTCCACGTTTCGGAAAAGTGTCCGAGGGCATTGTAGTACGAGCGGCCGCGGCCGATGTTCTGCGTCCAGGCGAGCGGGTAGTCGCCGCTCGCGCCGACCGACGCGGCGTTGAGCGTCAGCAGCACGTGGACCGACGGCCGCGGGTTCTGGCGGAACGTGTAGTACTCCTCGAGGAGACGGAAGCTCGCACCGAGGCCGCTCGACGTCGGATGCGCCGGGTCTTCGACGTTGACCGTCGCTTCCTGCGTCCACGGATGTTCCTTGAAGTACGCGCCGACGAGGCGGCCGTAGTCGGGCCAGTCGTATAGCGTGTCGGTGGCGCTGTGGACGCCGATGAAGCCGCCGCCGTTGCTCACGAAGGCGATCAACGCGGACTTCTGACTTGCGTCGAGCGGCAGCTCGCCGGTCGTCAGCGCGAACATCAGGACGTCGATGTTCGCGAAGCGGTCGGCGGTCAGCTCGCTCATGTTCTCGGTCGCTGTCACGGTGAACGCGCCGGACCGCGACGCCAGCGCGGCGACGACTTGCCTCGCCGTCGGAATCGAATCGTGTCGAAAGCCGAACGTGGCGGTGACCATGAACACGCGGATCGGCGACGGTGTCGGCGTGGGAATCGGTGTCGGAGACGGTTGCGTCGGACTGTTCGCAGGCGGAGCCGGCGCCGGTGACGGCGACGACCCGCAGCCCGCAACCAGCAGCGTGACGACCACGCACAGCAACGGCCGCACGGATCGAGTCTACGCCGTTTTCGCCGTGCACCTCGACCTACGCTCATCCTGAGCTTGTCGAAGGATGAGCGCTCGCCCTTCGACAGGCTCAGGGCGAGCGTGGAACGGCACCCGCTCTGACAAGCAACTAGCTGTTCGGCAATCTGAACGCCACGAACTCCGCGCTGTAGCCCTGACCCGCGATCGGGACGATGAGGTACTGCTTGCCGTTGTAGAGGTACGTCATCGGCGATCCGGTCTGCGGCGCCGGCATGTACACGGCGCCCACTTCCGCGCCCGTCGCTTTGTCGTACGCGCGCAGCATCGCTCCACGCCCGTTCGGCGTCGTGAAGAACCCGCCTTCGCCGGCAATCGCGAGCGTCTTGGTGATCAGCACGCCGATCCGGCCTTGTCGTCCCGTGCGCGGGATGTTGAGGCCTTTGAGCGCCGGGTGATTCTTGATGTTGTCCGGCGTCTCGCCGTGCGCGATCTGCCAGGCGATCGTGCCCTTGTTCATGTCGATCGCCGTGATGCGTCCGTACGGCGGCTTCACGAGCGGCAGGCCCTGCACGGTGAGGCCGCCGCCGCCTTCGCCGCCGCCGCGACCGCCGCCACCGCCGCCCGGAATCGGCGAGCCCGCTTCGGTCAACGCCGGTCCCGCCGCCGAGCCCGGCGATTGGCCACGACCGCCGCCGCCGCGGCCGCCGCCTGCCGACGGCACCGGCGCATTCGGATCGCGCGCCGTGCCCTGAATGAAGTTCATGTCCGATCGCTGCGGATCGTTGATGAGGCCGAGTGCGGTGATCGCCGTGTTCGTGAAGATGTAGAACATCTTCGTTTCCGGATCGTACGCGCCGCCCTGCCAGTTCGCGCCGCCCGTGGCCGCCGGGAGCATGAGCGTCGCGAGGGGTCCGGGCCACTTGCTCTCGACCGGCGCCGTGTAGATCGGTCCGAGCTTGTAGCGCGACGCGAGCTTCGCACCTTCAGCTTTCAGCTCCGGCGTGAAGTCGATCAGATCGTCGAGCGACACGCCTTGCCGGTCGAATGCCGGCGGCTTGGTGACGAACGGCTGCGTCGGCGAGTACCACTCGCCCGCCACGGTGCCTTTCTCGACCGGCCGCTCTTCGATCGGCCACACCGGCTTGCCGGTATTGCGATCGAACACGTAGAGCCATCCTTGTTTCGTGGGCTGCGCGATCGCTTTCACTGCTCGGCCGTCGACCGTGAGATCCATCAGGATCGGCGCGCACGGGATATCCCAGTCCCAGATGTCATGGTGGATGAACTGGTAATGCCATTTGCGCTGACCGGTTTTCAGATTGAGCGCGACGAGGCTGTTGCCGAAGAGGCCAACGCCGGGACGATGACCGCCGTAGTAGTCGCCGGTCGGCATCTCCACCGGAAGGAACAGCGTGTCGGTCTCTTCGTCGATCGTCATCTGCCCCCAGACGCCCGTGTTACCGGTGTACGACCACGAATCGCGCTCCCATGTATCGTTGCCGTACTCGCCGGCGAGCGGGATCGTGTGGAAGATCCACAGCCGCTTGCCGGTGCGCGCGTCGTAGCCGCGAACGAAGCCCTTCTCGTGAATCCGGCTCTTCGGCGCGCCGCCGGGCAGGTGTGCGGCGCCGACAACGATGACGTCTTTCGAGATGATCGGCGTGGCGTGCAGCCCGATGTCGCCGGTGATCGGATCGACCGGCTGATCGTCCTCGTCCTTCAGATCGACGACGCCGTTCTTGCCGAAGCCCGCGACGGGAACGCCGGTCTTCGCGTCGAGCGCGATCATCCGGTAGCCGGGCGTGACATAAACGACGCGGGCACCGTCGCCGCCGGCACCCGGCCAGTACGAGAGTCCGCGCCCCGAGAGCTGCCGCGGCGCCGATTCGCCGCGCTTGCCCTCGTTCTCGCTGTGCACCCACATCAGCTCGCCGGTGCCGGCGTCGAGCGCGACGACGGCGCGGCGCGTGCCGGCGGTGGAGTAGACGACGCCGTCCACCATCAGCGGCGTCGACTGAAGTTGGAACTCGGGACGCGGACCGAGCGCGTCGGTCTTGAACCGCCACGCCACTTCGAGCTTGTTGAAGTTATCTTTGTTGATCTGGTCGAGCGGTGAATAGCGCGTGCTCGCCAGGTCGGCGCCGTAGGTCGGCCATTCGCCAAGCTTCGGTTTCGCCTGACCCTGAACGCCGGCGTTCATCGAGACGAGTGCGCACGCGAGCAGCAGGACGGCAAGCTTTCGCATAATGCGCGAGATGATATCGCGGTACGCGCCGGCACCCACCGGCTTTCTGCATCTCGGGCACGTCGTCAACGCGATTTACGTGTGGGGGTTCACGCGGGCGCGCGGCGGCCGGGTGCTCTTGCGGATCGAAGACCACGATCGGCAGCGCAGCCGCCCGACGTTCGAGGCGGCAATCGTCGAGGACCTGGAGTGGCTCGGATTCCGAGCTGACGGCCCGATGGTGCGCCAGAGCGATCGCGGAGACATTTATTCACACGCGCTCGACACGCTTCGCGCACAGGGACTGGTCTACGCGTGTGCGTGTTCGAGGACGAAGATCGCCGCAGCTGCCCGCTCCGACGAGCTCTGGTATCCGGGAACATGCCGCGATCGCGGCGTCGCCGAAGCGCCCGGCCTCGGCTTGCGCGTCCGGCTCGAACCGACCGTCGAGCGATTCGTGGATCTGCGCCACGGACCGCAGGAGCAGCGGCCGTCGGAGCAATGCGGCGATCTCCTCGTCCGCGATCGTGCCGGCAACTGGACGTATCAGTTCGTCGCGACGGTTGACGACTACGTGCAAGGCGTGACGCACGTCATCCGCGGCGACGATCTTCTCGCGTCGACCGGCCGCCAGATCCTGCTCGCGCGCCTCCTCGGGCGGGTCGAGCCGCCGGTATTTCTTCACCATCCGCTGATCATGAAATCGCCCACGCAAAAGCTCAGTAAGTCGGACGGCGCCTCCGGCGTCCGCGATCTGCGCGCGAAGGGTTGGACCGCAGCTGATGTCATCAATCAGGCCGCGGCGCTGGCCGGACTCGATCTGCGCAATCTCTTTCGCGAGATTGCGCCATAATCTCGCCCATGAAACACATGCTTCCGGCCCTGCTTCTCGCGTTCGGGATGAGCGTTGCCGTCACGACGTCGCAATCCAGTCAAGTCGACGTGCATGTCGCCGCCGCGAAGGCAGCCGCCGGCACCGACTTCGCCGGGGTGTTCGACCGGATCTGCGCGGAAGCAGTCCCTCCCGCGACGCCCGCCGCTGGCCGCGCGGGCCGCGGCAATGCGCCTCGCCCGCCGGGCCCGCCCCCGCGCGAGACGTGGCACGCGGAGCCAGTGAAGGTCTTCGACAATCTCTACTTCCTGGGCCAGACCGAATATTCGGTGTGGGCAGTGACGACGTCGGCCGGGGTGATCCTCATCGATTCGATCTTCGACTACTCGGTGGACGATGAGGTGGTCGGCGGGATGAAAAAGCTCGGACTCGATCCGGCGACGATCAAGTACGTGATCGTCAGCCACGGCCACAGCGATCATTCAGGCGGCGCGAAGTACCTTCAGGATCGCTTCAACGCGAAGGTGCTGCTCGGCGCGGAGGACTGGGACCTGCTCGATCGCAGCAACGGCACGAAGCCGAAGCGCGACGTCGTTGCCACCGATGGTCAGAAGCTTACGCTCGGTGACACGACGATCACGATCTACAAGACCCCGGGACACACGCTCGGCACGGTGTCCACACTGTTTCCCGTCAAGGATCACGGCACGCCGCACGTCGCCGCCTCGTGGGGCGGCACGGCGTTCAACTGGATGGGCAACCCGGCGCCCTACATCACGCCCGATCGGCCGGCTCGCTTCTGGTTCGAAACCTACAGCGCGTCGGCGCGCCGCTTCAAGGATCTCGCGGCGAAAGCCGGCGCCGACGTGCTCATCTCCAATCACACGATCTTCGACGGATCGAAGACGAAGATTCCCGCGCTCGAGCGGCGCAAGCCGGGCGATCCGAATCCATACGTCATCGGCAAGGATGGCGTTCAGCGCTACCTGACCGTCGTCGACGAGTGCGCGCAAGCCGGACTCGCGCGCCTGGGTCAGTGACAACTAGCCTGGCAATCTGAACGCGACGTACTCGCCGGAGTAATTGCCGCCGCTGATC
>DAIUKO010000052.1:0-5750 GCA_036848175.1 Vicinamibacterales bacterium
GCGTGATCGGCGCGCCCTCCTGCAGCAGCAACGACGCAAACGTGTGGCGCATCTGATGCGGTCCACGACGTGCGCGCCGGCGCCGTCGAGGATGCGATTGAGCGCCTTGCGGACGTTCGATTCGTCGAGCGCCGTTCCGGTGACCGACGAAAACACCCACTCGGGAAACGGACGGCCGACCGCGAGCCAGGCGGCGCGCTGTTGGCGTCGCCACAGCCGCGGCGCGGCGGTCAGCTGATCCGAGAGGTCTATGCGTCGACGCTGATGGTTCTTCGGCGTCGTCAGGACGCCACGAACGAGGTTTCGCTGCACCTGCACGAAGCGGCGCTGCCAGTTGAAATCGCCCTGCGACGCGTCGAGATGTCCCCCGGCTCGAGGTACTTCGCCCACTGAGGGCCCGGCACTCCGAAGTTTCGGAGTTGCTCCGGTCATGTGGGGCGTCCGTGATCGTGGGACCGGCATGTCGTTTCCGTTGGCGCCGCGTTTCGCCAGCGCGCCCGTTTGATTCGCATCGTCCAGATTGAGAGGCCACATGGCACAGTGCGTGCCGTGCATCCGGCCACATGACGTTGTCGCGACCCTGGGCGGCTGTTGCCGCCTTCGTCATTCTCCGTGTCATGGGACTTCCATCGGCCGCCCGCGCGCAAACGATCGAACCAGCCTCGGAGCTGGCGCAGCCGCCGCGCGTGGCGCAGCCGCCGCGCGTGACGTGCGAGTCTGCGCCGGGAACACGCGAGCATTGCGCCGCGGACACATCGGCCGGCGTGGTGATCGCGCAATCGACTGGCAGCGCTCCATGTCTGCTGGGAAAGACGTGGGGCTACGACGACACGGGCATCTGGGTGTCGGACGGCTGCAGCGGCGAGTTCGTCGTCGGCCAGGGCACGCAGCCGGTCCCGCCGGAGCGGACGAAACCGCTCGAGCACGTCCCCAACGTCGGGTTCCTGCTCTATGACGGCGACAAGGGCCAGATCTATTTCCGATTGTTCAGTTACGCGCGTTATCTGAATCAGCTCGGGATCGACGATCGCTACACGGACGCATTCGGCCACACCCAGACCGTAAAAGAGCGGCAGGACATCCAGCTGGCCAAGTTCTTCGCTCCGTTCAGCGGATGGTTTCTCACGCCGAAGTTCCGCTATTACTTGTACGTCTGGTCGTCGAACGCGTCGCAGGGCGATCCCGCGCAAGTCGTCGGAGCCGGCAACCTCGCCTACAACTTCAATCGCTTTGTCAACGTCGGCGCCGGCATCACCTCGCTGCCCGCCGTGCGAAGCACTGAAGGGCAGTTTCCGTACTGGATCGGCGTCGACGATCGGTTGATCGCCGACGAGTTCTTCAGGGGCTCCTATACGAACGGCGTCTGGGTCCGTGGCGAGCTTCCGAACAAACTCGGTTACCAGGCGATGTTCGCCACGAACCTGAGCATCCTCGGCGTCAGCGCCGCGCAGTTGGACAACAACATCGATACGCAGTCCTACATGCTGCGCTGGCTGCCGACGACGGGCGAGTTCGGGCTGTACGGAACGTTCGGCGACTACGACTACCACGAGAAGGTCGCCACACGCCTCGGCGTGCACTTCACGCACAGTGTCGAGGACAAACAGAGCCAGCCCGGCACGAACGCGATCGAGAACACTCAGATCCGCCTCAGCGACGGCAGCGTCGTCTTCACTCCGGATCTGTTCGGTCCAGGCATCACCGTCAACACCGTCGACTACAAGATGACGAGCGTTGACGGCGGCATCAAATACCACGGCCTGTCGCTCGAGGGCGAGTACTACTGGCGATGGCTGACCGACTTCACCGGCGTCAACACCGGCGGCATTCCCGATGTCTTCGACACCGGCTATCAGCTGCAGTCGTCGGCGATGGTGGTGCCGAAGATCCTGCAGGTCTATCTGAGCGGCTCGCAGATCTTCGGCCAGTACGGCGATTCGTCGGAAATCCGTATCGGCGAGAACTGGTACTTCATGAAGGAACGCGGCCTGCGGCTCAACACCGAGTTCATTCACGTCAACAAGAGCCCGGTCGGCTACACCGCCTATCCGATGCCCGTCGGCGCGAACGGCAACATCCTCCACGTCAACCTCGAGATGAACTTCTGAGCGATGAGGGAGAACGCATGATCGGCCACAGAGTCCTGCGCAGCGCGCTGCCGCCGATCGTGGCGGCGTGCGTGGTGATCGGATCGACGCCGGCCTCGCGCATCGTTGCGGCGCAGCCACGCGACGCGTACGAAGTGAACGACACCCACTTCCACCTCACCAACTACATCCAGGAAGGGACGAACATCCGCGACTTCCTGAAGATCATGGGCACCAAGGTCGGCCGCGTCGCCCTCTTCGGCATCCCGCTGCAGCAGCAGTGGTCGTACGGCAACAGCGGCGATTTCGCGCCCACCTACTACCTGCAGACGGACGCACCGCTTTACTACTACTCGTTCACCGACGCGTTCATCGCGATGGCGTATCGGTCGCTGCCGGCGGCCGACCGGGCGCGCTTCGATCCGATGATCACCGGCTTCAACCCGGCCGACATGTACGCCGCCGATCACATCCGGCGCGTGCTGACGACGTTCCCGGGCGTGTTCTCCGGCATCGGCGAGTTCACCATCCACAAAGAGTTCGTCTCGTCGAAGGTCGCCGGCGAGACTGCGAGCCTGACCAATCGCGCGCTCGATCGCCTGCTCGATTTCTGCGGCGAAGCCGGTCTGGTCGCGCTCATCCACAACGACATCGACATGCCATTCCCGAAGCCGGATCAGGAGCCGTATCAGCTCGTGCAGCTGCGCGACCTGTTCCTGCGCCACCCGAAGACGACGATCATCTGGGCGCACGTCGGCCTCGGCCGGGTGATTCATCCGGTGAGGAACCAGCTCGCCATCGTCGAGAAGGCGCTCTCGGCGCCGGCGCTGTCGCATCTCAACTTCGACATCTCGTGGGACGAGGTCGCGAAATATCTGGTTGCCACGCCCGAAGCGGTCAAGGCCACGGCCGATCTGATCAACCGGTACCCGGATCGGTTTCTGTTCGGAACCGACGAAGTCGCACCATCGAATCAGGCCGGGTATCTCAAGGTCTACACGCAGTACGCGCCGCTGTTCGCGCAGCTGACGCCGGAGGCGAGCCGGAAAGTCCGCATCGGTAACTACGAGCGTCTGTTCGACCAGGCGAGGCAGCGGGTTCGCGCCTGGGAACGTGCCAATGTCAAAGAGACGTCGTGAGCGACGAACGTGGGAGGTCAGCGATGAATCGAGTTCTTCGATACGTGACGCGCGGATGGCCGGCGGCGATCGCCGCCGCAGCCGTGACGGTGGTGGCGTGCATGCCGCTCGGCGCCCAGGGTGACGCACAGACCGCGGTCAACGCGGCGTTCAATAAGTTCAAGACTCTCAAAGAGGGCAAGAATGCCGATTACATTCCCGCCCTCGCCAAGGTCGATCCGAACCTGTTCGGCATCGCCGTGGTGACGGTGGACGGCAAGGCGTACATCGCCGGCGACGTCACGACTGAGGTGTCGATCCAGTCGATCTCGAAAGTGTTCACGATGGCGCAGGTCATCCAGGAACAGGGGCTGGAATCGATCGAGAAACAGATCGGCGTGGACGCCACCGGCGCGCGCTTCAATTCGATCATCGCGGTCGAGGCAGTCAAAACCGTCGTCGGCACCGGCGCGCCCGAGATGAACGCGCTGGTGAATCCTGGCGCGATTTCTGCGACCAGCATGGTGCGGGGAAGGAACGCCGACGAGGTGTGGGGCAAGATCATCGGCTTCCACAACGACGCCGCGGGCCGTCAGCTCAAGGTGCTTCAGGACGTGTACAAGTCGGAGTCCGACACCAATCAGCGCAACCAGGCGATTGGCGCGCTGATGCTGGCCTACGGCTATATCAAGAGCAACTGGCAGCAGGCGGTCGATCTGTACACGCGCCAGTGCTCGATCGGCGTCAACGCAAAAGATCTCGCGATGATGGCGGCGACGCTCGCGGCCGGCGGCAAGAACCCGGTTTCCGGCAAGCAAGTCATCGATGCGGGCAAGGTCCCCGGCGTGCTGGCGGTGATGGCCACCGCCGGCCTGTACGACGATTCAGGCAAGTGGCTCTATCACACGGGGCTTCCGGCCAAGAGCGGCGTGGGCGGAGGAATCCTGGCGGTGTCGCCCGGCAAGTTCGGGATCGCGGTCATATCGCCTCCGCTCGACGACGCCGGCAACAGCATCCGCGCGCAGCGTGCGATCGCCGACATTTCGAACGCGCTCGGCGGCAATCCGTACGCGGCAAAGCGGTAGCACCAAACGCGGGCGGCACCGCATGTGCGTCGATGACGGAGCGCAACGACGTCGGCCGAGCGTCTCCTGGCGCGCGCGGATCGCCGCGTCGGTCGTCCTGACTGTCTGCCTGACTCCGGCCGCCGCGGCGCAGCCCAAAACCGACGTCGTGTCGCTGGCCAACGGCGATCGCATCACTGGCGAGGTGGTGCGGCTGGAGCGAGGCAAGCTCGAGTTGAAGACAGACGACGCGGGAACGCTCTACCTGGAGTGGGACAAGCTTCTCAGCGTCGTCGCGCTCACTCGACGGGTCGAAGTGCTGGCGAGCGACGGCCGGCGGTTTCTCGGCAGTCTCGGGCCGGCGCCGAACCGCTCGATCAGCGTGATCACAGATCAGGGGCCGGTGTCGCTGCCGATGATCGACGTGACGTTGATCACGCCGATCGGAGAGAAATTCTGGCGGCAGCTCGACGGCGGAATCGACGCCGGCTTCAGCTACACGCGGTCGAGTGGCGTGGCGCAGCTGAACCTGAATTCGGAAACGGTGTACCGCAGGCCGGCGTTCTCGGCACGCGTCAGCGCGTCGCTGACCCTGACCCAGAAGGAGGATGATGAGAACCGCGACGATCGCGGAACGCTCGAAATCTCGTACCTCCGCTATCCGTGGCAGCGCTGGTTCGTGACCGGGGCGGGACGGTTTGAAACCAACGAAAGCCTGGGACTCGTGCTACGGTCGCAGGTGGGCGCCGCGGTCGGCCCGCGCCTGGTCAACAGCAATCGCGCGCAGATGACGATCGGCGCCGGTCTCGCCTTCAACGACGAGCAGGGCGTGGACGTGCCCGCGACCCAGAACGTCGAGGCGCTCTTCATGTTCCGCTCGTCGTACTACACCTACGATCGCCCGAAGACGAACATCGATCTGAGCGCGCAGTACTATCCGAGCTTGAGCAACATCGGACGCCAGCGCCTCCAGTTCGACAGCGGGATCACGCGCGAATTCTGGAAGGACCTCTTCATCGCGATCAATGTCTACGACACGTTCGACAGCCGCCCGCCGAACCCGGAGGCTCTGAGAAACGATTTCGGCGTCGTGGCGTCGATCGGCTGGAGTTACTGACGCTCGCGGCTGGCCGGCGGAACATCGCCGCCGCCAGCCGCCGCTCGATCAGGCAAGCACCTCAGAAGCGGACGCCAAACGTAATCGGGAAGTACTGCGCGTTGGTGGAAAGGTTCGTCGTTGTCGTCGCTCCGGCGGGCGGGTTGATCGTCGGACCCCACACGTAGTGAAAGCGCGCCTCGACGTAGAACTTCACTTCCTTGCCGAAGGTCACCCCGCCGCCGAAGTTGATGCCGAAGTCATTCGACGATCGGTCGCCGAGGATGTTGTCCACCGATACCACCGCCGGATAGCAGACGTACCAATACGGATCGCAGAACGTCGTGTATCCGAGCGCGGGCGACGTGATCTGGACGATGCGGTG
>DAIUKO010000052.1:5850-28046 GCA_036848175.1 Vicinamibacterales bacterium
GATCGCAGAACGTCGTGTATCCGAGCGCGGGCGACGTGATCTGGACGATGCGGTGATAGAGGCCCATACCGCCGAGGACGTAGCCACCGAGGGCTCTGTCTGGGCTCATGCTCTTGTAGACCGCGTTTCCGGTGAAGGCGTGCATTTGATGGTTGCTCTCGAGCAGCTGGTTAGACGTCGGTCCGCTCGGCGTCACGCTGACGGGGATGACGCGCTCGGGGCCGTTCATACGGGCATACATGTACTCGCCCTGCACGCCGAACGTCGGACTGATGTTGAACGTCGCTGCGAACTGTCCGTTCCAGCCGGTGTCGAAGCTGTCCTTGAAGTTCCCCTCGGGGAGCGCCACGCCGAAGCCGATGTTGATGTCCACCGGCTTCTGGTCTTGCGCAGCCACAGGCGCCGCGACGAGGATCCAGAACGCCCCCACCATTAGTTTCCGCATGACACACACTCCTCAATTTGGTGAAACACGCTGATGCGTGGCGAGCATTGAGAGTGCCAACGGCAGGAAACGGCCGAATCCGCGGTCAGACGCCTCGCGGAACCGGAGCCGCCGCGCATTCGCCCGTCCGATATTTCGGAGTTACCCCAATCCCGTGGGTGATCGTGCTCGTTGGGCGCGGCCGTACGCGGCCGAAGATCCGCTCGCGCGCGATCGGTCAATGTTTTGCACAAACGCCGCCGTCTTTCTCGTCTTCACGTGACTGACAACGAAGCGGTGACGCTTGAACAGCACGGTCGATCTGCGCGCGATGACTGCGAACGGTCAACACGATCCTTTCGGCACGCTCGGTCCGATGTTCGCGGCGGCGCCGTACGGCGTCGTGGTGGCGCGTGAAGACGGGACAATCGTCTTCGCGAACGACATCGCGCACGCGACGTTCGGGTTCGGCCCGGGCGAATTGATCGGCCAGCCGGTCGCGCGCGTGGCGCCGGGGGCTCTGGACGGCAGCCCGCGAACCGCTCTCGCGCGTGGCGTCGACGGGATCCATAAGAGCGGGGCGCATCTACCCCTCGTGATCGGCGTCAACGTCCTCGACGCCGGTCCGTCGCGGTACATCGTCGTTTCGATCGTCGATCCGACCGAGCGGCGCGATTTCGACGCGCGAGCGGCCGCCGCCGCCGACGAGTACATGGCGTTCCACCGGCTGGTCGCCGAGATCGCGGCGCGGTTCGGCGGCGTCGAACCGGACGCACTCGATCAGACCGTCCGGGACAGTCTGCGGCAGATCGGAGTACTGCTGGAGCTCGATCGCGCGATCGTCTGGCGGCGGCGCGCCGACGAAGCGACGGCGTCCGCGACGCACGTCTGGTCGAGGGAACCGAGCGCGCCTCCGGCGCCTCTGAGGCTGGCGTCGATCCCGCATCTCACCGCGACGATCAGGGCCGGGCAGGTGTTCACCTTCAGCCGACCCGAGGATATGGGCGACGCGGTCGATCACGGCATCTTCGGAGTTCGAGAGGCGCGTTCCGGGGCCGTTATTCCCCTCGCCGTCCCCGAGGACGAAGAGCTGGGCGCCCTCGCCTTCGCCTCGACCACGCGTCACATCACGTGGGCGCCTGAGATCGTGGAGCGGCTGCGGCTCGTCGCCGGCGTCATCAGTCAGGCGATCGCTCGCACACGCAGCCACCTCGCGCTGCAGCAGGCGCTCGAGGCGGTCACGTTCCTCCGCGATCGCGTCAATGCCGAGAACGTCGAGCTCCGGCGCGAGGTGCGTGTGCTCAGAACGCCCGGCGTCGTGGTGTCCGACAGCCCCGCCATGAAGCACGTCCTGACTCAGATCGAACAAGTCGCCCCGACGCCGGCCACGGTGCTGCTGCTCGGCGAAACCGGCACCGGGAAAGAGGTGATGGCGCAGGCCATACACGATCTGAGTCCGCGACATCAGCGGCAGATGATTCGCGTGAGCTGCGCGGCGATTCCGACCGCGCTCATCGAGAGCGAGCTGTTCGGCCGCGAGCGTGGCGCTTATACCGGGGCGCTCTCCCGCCAGATCGGACGCTTCGAAGCGGCCAGCCAGTCGACGTTGTTTCTCGATGAAATCGGCGAGCTGCCGGCGGAACTGCAGGTGAAGCTGCTCCGCGTGCTGCAGGAGCGCGTCATCGAGCGGTTGGGAAGCACTCAGTCGATCAAGGTGGACGTGCGCATCATCGCCGCCACCAATCGAAACCTCGACGAGGCCGTGCACGACAAGACCTTCCGCGAGGATTTGTTCTATCGCCTCAACGTATTCCCGATCGTCGTGCCGCCGCTGCGGGAGCGCGTGGACGACATCCCCGGCCTGGTGTGGAGTTTCATCGACGAGTTCTCGAAGACGTTCCGCAGGTCGATCGAATCGATTTCAAAGGAGAGCATGCGCGATCTGCAGCGCTACGCCTGGCCGGGCAACGTCCGCGAGCTGCGCAACGTCATTGAACGTGCCGTCATCATTTCGACCACGCCCCAGCTCGTCGTCGCCGCGCCGCGCTCGCAGACGCGCGTGCCGGCGATGGCCATGACCTTGAACGCCCTGGAAATCGAGCACATTCGCAGCGTGCTCGAAAGCACCAACTGGCGCATACGGGGACTGGGCGGCGCCGCCGAACGCCTGGGCCTCAAGCCGACCACGCTCGAAAGCCGCATGGCCAGGCTCGGCATCACGCGCAAGTCAGTCCCCTGACCGGGTTCGGTTCTCCTGCCAATGCCTGTTCAGTCTGGCACCGACAAGCTCATGACCCGAGATTTCGGAGTCACTCCAGCCTGCTGGAGTCGGCAATACCGGCAGGCGACCGCCCGCTCGAAGGAATGGTCGTTAGTGACCCGTAAGCTGGCCGGGGCCGCGGTTTTCGCCCGCTGCACCGGATGGCATGCGACCTGCTCCCTCCTCGCCACATCCAGCATGTCGGTGCTTCACGATCGCCTCACTCAATTCGAGGGTATATGGCTTCCACGCACGTGAGGATGTCCATCGAGTGGTCGGTGCCGATCGGTCAAACGCGGCCGCTCACATCCGCCCTTCACTCCCTCGCGGCGGATGTCCGCCCCACGCGTGGCTGCGTCAGCTGCTCGGTGTCCACCGACCTCGCCAATCGGAATGTCGTGCGATACATCGAGGAATGGCAGACCGAGGGCGACTTGCGTCAGCGGGTGGCGGGCGACACGTTCAGGCAACTCGTCACGCTGATGGAAGACGCATCCCAGCCGCCGCAAATCGAGTTCGTCCTGGCTCGAGGCACCAAGGGCGTCGAATACATCGAGGAAGCCAGGGGAGCGCGGGCACATGAACAGTCCCACTGATCGCCGGTTCTTGCCCGCGACCCTGACATGCTTGAGGGGCGCGCTGCTCTTCGGTCAGGCCGCGGCGTTCGCCGCCCTGGCGACTGCGCCGTCCCTCTTCGCACAAACCGGTTCGACGCCGGCGAAGCCGGCCGCGCCGGCGAAACCCACCACCGCCGCCGCGGCGCCGGCCAGAACCACAGCCGGCGCGGCGCCGCGCGAGGTGGATGGCGGATGGCCTCGTGACCTCGGCATGAAAGACGGCGGTGCCATCCGCGTGTTTCAGCCGCAGATCGCCTCATGGGACGGGCAGAAGCGCATCGTGATGTACTCCGCGGTTTCATACAGCGCGAAGGGCGCCCAGAAACCAGCGCTCGGGACCGTGAAGATCGAAGCTGATTCGAGCGTCGCCATCGACGAACGGCTCGTGAATTTCAGCCAGGTCAGGCTGACCGAATCGAACTTCCCGGGGCTGCCGAACGAGCAACTCAAAGCGGTTGTCGCCACCCTCGCCGACGCCGTGCCACAGGGTGGGCTCGTGCTTGGCCTCGATCGCGTGCTGGCACGGCTCGACAAGAGCCAGATCATCCCGAGAAACGTCAATGGCGTGAAAGCCGAACCGCCGGCAATTTTCTACAGCGCGTCCCGAGCCGTGCTCGTCAACCTCGACGGCGATCCGATCTGGAGTCCGATCAAAGACAACGATCTCAAGTTCGCGGTCAACACGAACTGGGATCTGTTCCAGCACGCCGTGAACAAGACGTTCTATCTCCGCGACAACGACAGCTGGCTCTCGGCCGCGGATATCAAGGGACCGTGGAAGCCGGCGGGGAAGCTGCCCGACGGCTTCGCCAAGCTGCCGGCCGACGAGAACTGGAAGGACGTGAAAGCGGCGGTGCCCGGCCGCACCCTCGACGCGAAGGCCATGCCTCAGGTCTTCGTCAGCACGACACCGTCGGAATTGATTCTTCTGCAGGGCGCACCCAACTATCTGGCGATCACCGGCACCACCTTGCTGTGGGTGAGCAACACCGAGAGCGACGTGTTCAGGCAAGGGAAGACCGGACCGATCTTCTTCCTGATATCGGGCCGCTGGTTCAGTGCGCCGGAGTTCAGCGGGCCGTGGACGTTCGCCACGCCGACGCTTCCCGAGGACTTCAAGAAGATCCCGCTCTCTCACGCGCGCTCGCGCGTCCTCGCGTCGGTGCCGGGCACCGACCAGGCGGCTGAAGCGGTGTTGCTCGCACAGATCCCCGAGACGGCGCGCGTCAGCAAGAAAGAGATCAAAGCGCCCGAGGTTCAGTACCAGGGCGATCCGCAGTTCCAGCCGATCGATCAGACGAAGGTCGCGCGCGCCACGAACACGGACAAAGACATCATCAAAGTCGGCGACCTTTATTACATGTGCGTCGACGGCGTCTGGTTCATGGGGCGCAGTCCGAACGGTCCGTGGGAGGTCACCGGCTCGGTGCCGGGCGAGATTTACGAAATCCCTGTGAGTTCGCCAGCCTATCCCGTCACCCAGGTCACCGTCGTCGAGGACAACAGCGACGCGGTAGTGTTCGCGACTACCGCGGCCTACACGGGGATGATGGTCGGGTGGGGATGCGCAGTGTGGGGCACCGGTTGGTATTACCCACCCTACGTTTACTACGGCGGCTTCTACCCCGCGTATTACCCGTTCTATCCGACCTACGGCTACCACGCGTCGTACAACCCGTGGACGGGCACGTACAGCCGCGGCATGGCGGCGTACGGTCCGTACGGGGGCGCGGGCGTCGGCGCCCGCTACAACCCGCGCACCGGTACGTATGCGCGTGGCGCCGCGGCGTACGGGCCCTACGGCGCGCGGGGCGCCGCCCGCGCCTACAACCCGCGAACCGGAACGTCCGCCGCGACGCGTCAAGGTTCGGGTGTCTACGGCAGCTGGGGACAGACCGCCGTGCAGCGCGGTAATCAGTGGGCGACCACCTCGCGCGCGACGAACCGCGTGACTGGCACGACGACCCGTGCGACGCAAGGCAGTGGCGGCGGAGAAGCGGTCACGCGACGGGGGTCGCAGGGCACCAGTGGCGTGGCGCGCACCGGCAGCGGCGACGTCTATGCCGGCCGCGACGGCAACGTCTACAAGAATGAGGGCAGCGGCTGGCAGAAGTACGACAACGGCGGCTGGAACTCGGTGGCCACACCCGAGCAGCGTCAGCAGGCGCAGCAACGCGCGAACGACGCCCGCGCCCAGGGGGCGACGCGATCGACGACGGATTCATCCACGATGGGACAGCTCAATCGCGATTCGGCGGCGCGCGTGGAAGGCGCGCAGCGGACGCGCGACTACAGCAGCACGTCGCGCTCGAGCAGCTCTGGCAGCTCTGGCAGCTACCGGCCGAGCGGCGGCGGCACGCGGTCGATGCCGCGAGGCGGCGGCGGACGCCGGCGATAGAACCGATCGACGAAAACGGAGTGTGCGAGCCATGCCGTCCTTGAAGCATCCTACCTGCAGCATCCTGGCGGTGCTGACCCTGCTGGCCGGCGCGCCTTTCGCGTCCGCTCAGTCAACCGCCAAATCAAAGGCCGCGGATGACACGCGCGACACGAATCTCCGCGCCTACGTCGAGCTGCTCCGTTCGGACCTTCGCACGGAGAAAGTCGCGATCATCACCGAGGTGATGGCGTTTACCGAGGAAGAGGACGCCAAGTTCTGGCCGATCTATCGCGAGTACGAAATGCAGCTCGCGAAGATCAACGACGATCGCCTCAAGGGCATCAAGGAATACGCCGACAACTTCGACAAGATCACGGACGAGCTCGCCGACCGCCTGGTGAAAGGCGCGCTCGGTCTCGAGGAGCGGCGGCACGCCCTCAAGCTGGACGTCTACAACAAGTTGAAGACCGCTCTCTCCGCGAAGACCGCAGCCCGGTTCCTCCAGGTTGAAAACCAGATTCTTCTTCTCCTCGATCTGCAGATCGCGTCGTCGCTGCCGATCGTCGAGTGACGCAGCAGGTGACATTCATGCGAACGAAGTCGCTCTTCTTCCCGACCGTCACTGTTCTCGTCGTCGCCGGCAGCGCCGCACTCTCTGCCGATCGCGTGAAGCTGCGCAGCGGCCAGGCGGTCGAAGGGTCCTTCATGAGCGCCGACGTCAAGGTCGTGCGCGTGCTCCTCGCCAACGGGCGGATCGCGGAGTTCCCGGTCGACAACGTCGCCGCGCTGGAGTTCTCACCGCGCAAGGCGCCGCCTCCGCCCGCGCCCGATCCGGCGAAGGCGCCGGCGCCCATCACCCTGCCGGCGAACACCGTCCTGAGCGTCCGCCTCGCGCAAGCCATCGAGGTCGACGCCGCGCAGGCGGGGATGAAGTTCAAATCGCTGCTCGACGATCCGGTGATGATTGGCGGCAAGGTCATCGTCCCGCGAGGCGCGCCGGTCGAACTGCAGGCCGCCGCCGTCGAACAGGCTGGAAAGATGAAGGGCGCCGACAAGATCACCCTCAAAGCGAACGCGATCTCCTTCGGCGGACGCCGCTACGACATCGTCACGAGCTACGTCGAGCAGAAGGGCAAGGGCGAAGGCAAGAAGACGGCGCGCAAAGTTGGCGGCGGCGCCGGACTCGGCGCGATCGTCGGCGGCATCGCAGGCGGTGGAACCGGCGCGGCGATTGGCGCGGCCGCCGGCGCCGCGACCGGGGCGATCATGTCCAGCCAGGGCACCGAGCATCTGTCGCTCCCCGCTGAGACACGTCTGCAATTCAACTTGAGCGCCGCCGTCACGGTGCAGCCATGAACAATCAAGCGATTCGGCTCGAACACGACCTGCTCGGCGACAAAGTCGTGCCGGCCGACGCCTACTACGGCGTCCAGACGGCGCGTGGCCTGGAGAACTTCCACATTTCCGGTATCGAGCTCCGGCTGTATCCCGATCTGATCAAAGCGTTCGCGATGGTGAAGATGGCGGCGGCCCGCGCCAACGCCGACTGCGAGGTATTCGACCGGAACATCCTCAAGGGCATCGAAGGCGCGTGTCGGGAAATCATCGACGGCAGGCTCCACGACCAGTTCCGTCTCGACGTGTTCCAGGGCGGCGCGGGCACGTCGACCAACATGAACGCCAACGAAGTGATTGCGAATCGCGCGCTCGAACTGATGGGGCACACGAAGGGCGAGTACCGCCACTGCGACCCTCACGATCATGTCAACGCGTCGCAGTCCACCAACGACGCCTACCCGACCGCGCTCCACGTCGGCATGGCGCTCGGCAACATGCGGCTCGTCGAGGAGATGAACCGGCTGATCGCCGCGTTCCGCGCGAAGGCCCACGACTTCGCGCCCATTCTCAAGATGGGGCGGACGCAGCTGCAGGACGCGGTCCCGATGACGCTCGGACAGGAGTTCCAGGCATTCGCCGAAACGCTGATTGGCGAAGTGCGGGCGCTCCAGTCGATTCAGCGGGTGCTGTGCGAGATCAACATGGGCGCGACCGCGATCGGCACCGGCCTGAACGCACCGATCGGCTATGCCAAGAAATGCACGCTGCACCTCGCGGAGATCAGCGGGCTCGACATCTACCTGGCGGCCAACCTGATCGAAGCGACGCAGGACACACAGGCGTTCGTCCTCTACTCGTCGTGCATGAAGAGCCTGGCCATCAAGCTGTCGAAGGTGTGCAACGACCTTCGGCTGCTCTCGTCCGGTCCGCGATGCGGGCTCCACGAGATCAACCTGCCGCCCAGGCAGCCGGGCTCGTCGATCATGCCGGGCAAGGTGAATCCGGTCATTCCAGAGGTCGTGAACATGGTCTGCTTCCGCGTCATCGGCAGCGACCTGACGGTGTCGATGGCCGCCGAAGGAGGACAGCTGCAGCTGAATGTCTTCGAGCCGGTGATCGCGGCCTGCATCTTCGAGGCGCAGACGATGTTCATCAACGCCGCGCGGACGCTCAGGACAGAGTGCGTTGACGGCATCACCGCCAACCCCGAAGTCTGCGGCCACTACGTCAATCACTCCATCGGCACGGTGACGGCGCTGAACCCGGTCATCGGCTACGACCGCTCGACCGAGCTGGCCGCCGAAGCCGCGAAGACGGGCCGCGGCATTCTCGAGCTCATTCGTGAGAAAGGCATCCTGTCCGATCAGCAGATCGCCGACGTGCTCGATCCGATGGCGATGACGGGCCAGGGCCGCCCGGCCTGATGCGCGCGTCCGTTCTCGCCGTGAGCGTGTGGACGCTCATGTGGACCGGCACCGGCGCGACGGTCCAGGCCCAGGACACGTGGAATACATTCGGCGGCACCTGGTCCGCGGTCGGACGACGGCAGACGCTTCGGACCGAAGGTGACCGCCCGGCAGCCACCATCCAGCTCGCCGGCGCAGTCGTCCTCACCAGTCCTGCGGGGTCCAGAGGTCCTGGAAGGTCGGGAGAGTTATCCAGCGCCTTCCAGGCTGAAGCGATCGGCTTCGACGATGGCGATCAGGTCAGCGCCGGACGCGCGATGTGGACCGACGCGCGCGGCGACGTGGTGTTCAGCGTGCTGAAAGGCGAACGGCTCGCCACCGGCCGCCGCATCGCCGGCACGATCACCGGCGGCACGGGACGGTATGCCGGCCTGACCGGCGACTGGGAGCTCACCTGGCAGTTCGTCGTCGAGACGGAAGAGGGCGAAGTGCAGGGGCGCGCCGCGGACCTCAGAGGACGATTCCGCCGCGCTGAGACACGGCGATGACGATGACGATGACGCCGCCAGCGGCGCCACGCCGGAGGTGGCTCGCGCCGACGGCGATCGGCGTCATCGCCGTCGCGATGTGGTTCATGCCGGTGCCCGAGGGGCTCACTGTCCCGGCGTGGCGGCTCTTCACGATCTTCGCCGCCGCCATCGGATCGGTCGTCGTCAACGCCGTTCCCATCCTCACCGCCTCGGTGATTTCGGTGGCGACGGCGGTGCTCACCGGCATCCTCTCGCCGGCGAAAGCGTACGCGGGCTTCGCGAACAGCACGATTCTGCTGATCGTCCTGGCGTTTCTCGTCGCGCGTGCGGTGGTGAAATGCGGCCTCGGCGCGCGGCTGGGACACGTTGTGATCAGCCTGTTCGGCCGATCGACGCTGGGCCTGTCATACAGCATCTTCCTCGTGGACGGCCTCATCGCTCCCGCCTTTCCCAGCAACACCGCACGTTCCGGCGTCCTCTATCCGCTCGCCTACTCGCTGGCCACTGCGAGCGGGGCGACAGGCGGCGACGGCGGCCGGCAGCGCGTCGGCACCTTCCTGATGTTCTCGGGCATCGTCAGCCTCAGTCTGTCGTCGGCGCTGTGGCTCACGGCGATGGCCGCGAACCCGCTCGGAACGGAGGTGGCGAGGGCGTTCGGGGTCGACATCGCGTTCGGGTCGTGGCTCGTTGCCGCATCGGTTCCAACGCTGGCCGCCATCGCGCTGATGCCGCTCGTCCTGCGGTCGCTCATCGCGCCCGAGATCGACGCCACACCCGAAGCGCCGGCCGCGGCGCGGCGCGCCCTCGCGGCGCTCGGACCGCTCGGACGCGACGAGTGGATCGTCCTCATCGCCTTTGTCGGGATGGTCGCGCTGTGGGCCTCGGCCGCGACGTTCAAGCTCGATTCGACGGCGGTGGCGTTTCTCGGTCTCGGCGCGCTGCTGGTGTCGGGCGTCCTGACGCTCGAGGACATCTCGAAAGAAGGCGACGTCCTCGCGACGTTCATCTGGTTCGCGGTGCTCTTCACGCTGAGCAACCAGCTGAACGAGCTGGGCTTCATGGGCTATCTCGGACAGAAGCTCGCCGGATCGCTGGGGGGCCTGTCACCGATCGTCGCGGGCCTCGCGCTCGTGGTCGCGTACGTCCTGATGCACTACGTCTTCGTCAGTCAGACCGCACACCTGCTCGCGCTCTTCGGCGTCTTTCTCGACGTCGGCATCCGGCTGGGTGTGCCGGCGGCGCCGCTCGCGTTTCAGCTGTTGTTCGCGACGAATTACTTCTCCGCGATCACGCCGCAAGGCTCGAGCGCGAACCTGCTGTTCGCGGGCAGCGGCCTGGTGTCGCAGCGAGACCTGTACCGAATTGGCGGCCTGGCGACCGCGTGCCACATGGTGGTGTATCTGGTCGTCGGCACGCCGTGGCTGATGTTCATCTGGCGGTGATCTGGAGGTCTGTTATGCGGCATCGGTGCGTTCGTCCGTTGGTGTTCGTGCTCGCGGCGTGTTTCACACTCGCCGTCACCGCGACGGTCAACGTCGCGGGTCAGACCGCGGCCGGCGGTGCGCTTCAAAGCGTGGTCGTGCTCGCCACCGGCGGCACGATTGCCGGCGCCGCCGCCAGCGACGTCCAGGCCGGATACACGTCGGGTCAGGTCGGTGTCGACCAGCTGCTGGCGGCGGTGCCGCAGGCGAAGAAACTCGCCACGATGCGCGGCGAGCAGATCTCGAACATCGGATCGCAGGACATGAACGACGAGGTCTGGTTGAAGCTGGCCAAGCGCGTCAACGAGCTGACCGCGATGTCCAACGTCGACGGCGTGGTCATCACGCACGGCACCGACACGATCGAGGAGACGGCGTACTTCCTCAATCTCGTGGTCAAGTCGCGGAAGCCGGTGGTCCTGACCGCGGCGATGCGGCCCTCCACGGCGCTCTCGGCCGACGGCCCGCTCAACTTCTACAACGCCGTCGCGGTGGCGGCGAACAAGAACGCCGTCGGACACGGCGTGCTGGTCGTCGTCAACGACTGGATCCACGGCGCATCGTCGCTGACCAAGACGAGCACGACAGCGGTGCAGACGTTCCTCTCTCCGCTCTCGGGCCTGGTCGGCACCGTCGCGTACGGCGAGATCGAGCTCTATCGGCTGCCGGTCGGCCGCCATACCGCCGATTCGGAATTCTCGCTCGACGGCGTGACGACGCTGCCGCGCGTGGACATCATCATGGCGTACGAGAACATGGACGGCGCGCTGATCGACGCCGCGGTTGCGGCCGGGGCCAAAGGGATTGTGATCGCCGGCGTCGGCAACGGCAACATGACGAAACCGGCCCTCGATACGCTGGCGAAGCACGCGCAGAACGGTATCGTCTGCGTCCGCTCGTCGCGCGTGACGACCGGCCAGGTCGGCCGCAACGTCGAGGTCGACGACAACAAATTGGGGCTGGTGGCGTCGCTCGGGCACAACCCGCAGAAGGCGCGGGTGCTGCTCCGCCTGGCGCTGCTCAAACAGCGGCCGTTGGCGGATGTGCAGCGCCTCTTCGATCAGTACTGACAGAATCGGGACGGGCCGGCGCCGCGAACCAGTCCTTCTTCCCCACCACCTTGGGCGCCGCCGGATCGAGCACGTAGTTCGGCGACATGATCTGCACGCCGTACTCGTTGAACTGATCCTGGATGTTCGCGTTCAGCGCGTCGAAGGTGCGCAGCCGCGTCTCCTGCCGCTCCAGGGAGACGAGGAGCGTGTACTTGACGTAAAAATCGTCGAGCGATGTCTGGACCACCATCGGCTTCGGCTCCCGCCGCAGACCCGGCGTCCGTTCCGCGGCCTGCAGCAGCAGCGCATGCACCTGCCGCCATGGCGCGTCGTAGCCGATGGTCACCGACGTCGGCGTCAGCACCCCTTCGGTCTCGCCCATCCGCGTATAGTCGGTGATGGTCTGCCCGACGACCACCGCGTTGGGAATGGTGATCTCTTCGCTGAACACCGTCTTGATCTTCGTCGAGAGCACGCCGAGGTGGATCACCGTTCCGTCGACATCGCCGATGCGCACGAAGTCGCCGAGCCTGAGCGCCCGCGAGTAGGTGATCATGAAGCCGCCCATGATCTGATTGACGAGGCCGGTCGATCCGAACGTCACCATCAAACCGAGGAAGACGCTCATGCCCTTGAACGCCTCGCTCTCGCTGCCAGGCAGATAGGGATAGGCCATCACGACGGCGAACAGCCAGACCAACGCCGTCAAGAGACGGCGAGTCGGCTGAGCGGTGTCGGGATGGATCAGCCGGGCCTTGATCCGTCCGCGCTCGACCGCGTCGAACCACGCCCGCAGCAGACGCGCGAACATGCGGGCGAGCAGCGCGATCAGGCCGACGGTGAACAACCCGGGAATCGCGTTCAGCATGCTGGCGAACAGACGCTCGACGGTCAGCAGCAGGAATCCCTTCATCGACTCGCCCCACGGCTGCGTGTAGGGAAACTGGCGCAGCACGAAGGTGACGCTGACGTAGCTCACGATCAGGCCGACGGCGATGAAGAGAGTCGTGGCCAGGCGCCGCTGGAACTCGATCAGACGAGAGGCGCGCAGCACGTCGAGATCGGCGATCTTCGACCGCTCGATCGTCCGCTCCGACGCCTGAACGAGCGTGTCGACGATGCGCCGATGGGAGCGCACGAGCGTCCATATCAACCCGATCGTCAGTACGACCGCGGCTATCGCCGCGGCGACGGCGCGAAGCAGCGCCGCGGGTGCCCGCGCCTCCTCTGCGGCATCGAGCGCCTGACGCAGGCGCGTGACGGTCTGGGCGCCTACGCCTTCGAGCGTCTCGCCGGACAACTGGTCGATATCCAGCGACGTCAGCCCGAACACAGTGCGGGGTCCCACGCGAACGAGGAATCCACCTTCGAACGGGCTCAGTTCGACCGGCCCGATCAGACGACTGACCACGAGCTCGTCAAGCGCCTTGACCGCCGCCTCCGTTCGTTCGTGCGGCTGGCGTCCGAGCACCGTCGCTTTCAGCGTCACGATCGGCCGATTGAAGTACACGAGCGTGTCGGGCTGTGCGGATGCCTCGGCGGTGACCGCCACGGTCAAGGGGAGACGCGGGGCGGGCTGGCCCTGTCCAATGACCGGCGGCTGAGGCGCGGCGGGTGGCGTCTGCGCGAAGACCAGCGTGCCGCATCCGACGATGAGCCACACGGCAAGCAGCGCCCGAGCCGCTCGTCGGCTGTACCTGTCGGTCACACGCCTCTCGCTCCTTCTAATACGGCCGGCGTCGGCGACTCGATCAGTAGACGGACGGCACGGATCTGCGCCGGGCCAGCGACGCTTCGTCGTCGTACGCGTGCTTCTTCGATCGGTTGGGCAGCTTCACCTTCGGCCGATCGATTTTCTTGTGCGGAATCAGCTTCAGCAGCTGCGCGATGGTGTTCAGGCGCGCCCGCTTCTTGTCGTCCGATTTGACGATCCACCACGGCGAGACCTTGGTGTCGGTGGCCCTGAACATCTGGTCGCGCGCGAGCGAATACTGGTACCACTTGGCGCGCGACGGAAGATCCATGTTGCTCAGTTTCCACTGCCGCAGCGGGTCATTGATACGCGCCTTGAACCGCCGCTCCTGCTCCTTGTTGCCGACTTCGAGCCAGAACTTGATGAGCCGAATCCCGCCTTCGATGAGATGTCGTTCGAACATCGGCGTGAGCTTGAGGAACCGCTCGTACTGGTCCTCGGAGCAGAACCCCATCACGTGCTCGACGCCGGCGCGGTTGTACCAGCTGCGATCGAAGATGACGATTTCGCCGGCGGCCGGGAAGTGCTGCAGATAGCGCTGCACGTACATCTGGCTCTTCTCGCGGTCGGAAGGGGCCGGCAGCGCCACCAGGCGAAACACGCGCGGGCTCACGCGCTCGGTAATCGCCTTGATGGTGCCTCCCTTCCCCGCCGCGTCGCGCCCTTCGAAGATCACGATGACGCGCAACCCCTTGGCTTTCACCCAATCCTGCAGGATGCACAACCTCTCCTGCAGCTTGGTCAGCTCCTTGGCGTACTCCTTGTTTTTCAGCTTCTTCAGCTTCTTGGACATCGTTTTTCCACTGGCGCTTTCCCGTTACGGCTGCTGCCAGCCGCCGCCAAGCGTTCGATAGAGCTCCGCGCGGGCACGGAACTCCGCGCCACGCGTCTGGGCCAGCAGCAGTTGTTCCTCGAAGAGCCGTTCGTCGGCGGTGAGGATCTCGAGATAGCTGGCGAGGCCCGAGTCATAGCGCGATCGCGACAAGTCAGACGCGTCGAGCAGCACCGTCACGCTCGCCTGGCGCTCCACGCGCACCTGGGCGAGTTTCTGGATCGTCAGGAGCGTGTTGGCCACCTCACGGTAGCCATTGAGCGCCGACCGCTGATACTCGGCGAGTGCGGCGTCGAACCGCGCCTGCATCGCTTCGAGGTTCCGGCGCAGCCGGCCCGCCTGGAAGATCGGCTGCAGCAGTCCCGGACTCAGCGACCACACCGCGCCGTCGCCGCCGAGAAACTTCGTCAGGTCGCCGCTGACGCCGCCGAGAAATCCGGTCAGACTGATCGTCGGGAAGAACAGCGCTTTCGCCGCGCCGATATCCGCGTTCGACGCGACGAGCACTTGCTCGGCCTGCAGGACATCGGGACGGCGCTCGAGCAGGGACGTCGGGAGGCCGGCCGGTATCGGCGGCGGCAGCGCTTCGTCAGCTCCGAGCGCTTGACGGGTAATCGCGCCCGGCGGTTTGCCGAGCAGCAGTGAAATCCCGTTCTCGACGATGCCGATCTCGTTTTCGATGTCGGGAATCGCGGTCGCCGTTCGCGCGCGGTTGGCCTGGATGCGATCGAGCTCGAGCCGGTTCGACACGCCGCCCTCGAGGCGGTTTCGGAAATACGTCACCGTGTCGTCGTTCACGCGCAGCGTGTTGCGCGAGATTTGCAGCTGCAGGTCGAGCTCGCGCAGGCGGAAATAGTTCGTCGCCACGTCACCAATGAGCGTGACGAGGACGCCGCGGCGCGCGTGCTCGCTCGCCAGCGCCAGCGCCAGCGCCGCTTCCCGCTCGCGGCGCAGGCGGCCGAACAGGTCGAGCTCCCACGAGAGTTGAAAACCGTAGACGCCGCTCTGGTGCGTCGTGTCGTCGCTGCCGTTCTCGTCCTTGGCGTTCGACGCCTGTCGCACGGCGTAGCTGGCGACGCCGTCGACCTGCGGGTAGAGGAACGACTTGGCGATGCCGGCGCGGGCGCGCGCTTCCTCGACGCGCGCCGCCGCGGCCTTCAGATCGAGGTTGCTGCCGATCGCCTCGCGGATGAGCGACTGCAGCGCCGGATCGTCGAACACCTGGAACCACGGCACGTCCGCAAGCGACGCCGCCTGCGCGGCGCCCTCGATGAATCGGTACTGCGCCGGGCTCGGCATCTGCGGCCGGCTGTAGTTGGGCCCCACGGCCGCACAGCCGACCAGCAGGCACAGGACCGGCAGGAACGCGAAGCGAACAGCGAGTCGGCGCATGTCAGTGACTTCCGTGCCCGACGCCGGCCAGCGCCGGTTCGGGCGTGTGCGTCGGTTTCGGCGCGTGCTTCGCGCCACCGATCGCTTTTTCGACCGCGACGTAGAGCATCGGGATCAGGAGAACGCCGAGAATCGTCGCGACGAGCATGCCCGAGAAGACGGTCATGCCCATGACCTTGCGCGACTCGGCGCCGGCGCCCGTTGCGGTCAAGAGCGGCACGACGCCGAGGATGAAGGCGAAGGCCGTCATCAGAATCGGACGGAAGCGGAGCTTCGCCGCGAGCAGCGCCGAATCCATGAGCGGCGTGCCCTTGTCGAACTCCATCTTCGCGAATTCGATGATGAGAATTGCGTTTTTCGCGGCCAGGCCGATGAGCATGATCAGCCCGATCTGCGCGAACACGTTGTTCACGTAGCTTTCGCCGAGGAACATGCGCGCGAGCCACAGACCGAGGTAGGCGCCGAAGGCCGCGAACGGCGTGCCGAGCAGCACGCTGAACGGCAGACCCCAGCTCTCGTACTGCGCCGCCAGGATCAGGAACACGAGAAAGAGCGCCAGCAGGAAGACGACCGCGACGCCCGGCGCCTTGCGCTCCTGATACGACATGTCGGCCCAGTCGAAGCTCATGTCGTTCGGCAGAATCTCGGTGGCGGTCTGCTCCAGCGCATCGAGCGCCTGCGCCGACGAATAGCCCGACGCCGGCACACCGGTCAGCTCGGCCGAGCGGAACAGGTTGAACCGGTTCGTGAACTCGGGTCCGGAGGCCGATCGCGTGCTGAGCAGCGAGTCGAGCGGCACCATCCCGCCGGCCGCGCTGCGCACGTAAAAGAGTCCCAGCTGCTTCGGATCCCGCCGGAAATCGGACTCGGCCTGGAGATACACCTTGTACACCCGTCCGAACCGGTTGAAGTCGTTCACGTACGAGCTGCCCAGCAGCGCGCCGAGCGTGGTGTTCACGTCGCTGAGCTGAACGCCCGACTTGAGCACCTTGCTGCGATCGATGTCGGCGTAGATCTGCGGGACCGACGCGCGGTAGAGCGTGCCGATGCGACCGATCTCCGGGCGCTTCCGCGCCGCCTCCATGAAGCGGGCGGTCTGCGCGGCCAGATAGTCCGGCGCGCCCCCGCTGCGATCCTGCAACTGCATCGTGAACCCAGCGCCGGTGCCAAGGCCCGGAATCGACGGCGGGCCGAACGCGATGACGCCGGCTTCGGGAATCTGCTGCTGGAACGCCTTGTTCAACGCCGCCACCACGCCGTTCGCGTGCTCCTCCTCCGTGTGGCGGTCGTGCCACGGCTTGAGCTGCACGAAGAAGAAGCCCATATTCGAGGAATAGGCGGAGGTGAGGAGCGAGTAGCCGCTGATCGTGTTGAAGCCTTCGATCGCATGGTTGTTTTGGAGGATGGTCTCGGCCTTCCGCATCACGGCGTCGGTGCGCTCGAGCGACGCCGCGTCGGGCAGCTGCGCGTTCACCATGATGTAGCCCTGATCCTCTTCGGGTACGAACCCGCCGGGAATCTGCCTCACCAGCACGACGATCACGTAGACGAGCACGCCGATGAACGCCAGGCTCCGGAACATCTTCCGGGCCAGGATGCCGGCGAAGCTGACGTAGGCGTCGGTGGTGACGCCAAAGACCTTGTTGAAGCCGTTGTAGAAAGGCGTCAGCAGCGTCTTCTTGCCGGTCGGCGCCTTCAGGAGCAGCGCGGCGAGCGCCGGACTGAGCGTCAGCGCGTTGATCACCGACAGCAGCACCGACAGCGCGATGGTGATGGCGAACTGTTGATAGAGCCGGCCGGTGATGCCGCCCATGAAGCCCACCGGCACGAACACCGCGGCCAGAATCAGGCCGATCGCCACGACCGGGCCCGACACCTCCTCCATCGCCTTGATCGTCGCCTCCTTGGGTGACATACCGTGCTCGATGTGATGCATCACCGCCTCGACCACCACGATCGCATCGTCGACGACGATGCCGATGGCGAGCACGAGGCCGAGCAGCGACAGCACGTTGATCGAGAAGCCGAGCATCGGGAAGAAGATGAACGCGCCGAGCAGCGACACCGGCACGGTCATCAACGGAATCAGCGTCGCCCGCCAGTTCTGGAGAAAGATGAACACGACGAGGATCACGAGCGCGACCGCTTCGAACAGCGTGTGCACGATCTCGTTGATGCCCTCGGACACCGGCAGCGTGGTGTCGAGCGAGATCAGATAGTCCATGTCGCGCGGAAACCGCTTCGACAGATCGGCCATCGCCGTCTTCACTTGATTGGCGACGTCGAGCGCGTTGGTGCCGGGAATCTGGAACACGGCGATGACCGCCGCCGGCTTGCTGTCGTGGCGCCCCATCGCGTTGTAGAGCATCGTGCCGAGCTCGAGCCGGGCGACGTCCTTCAGCCGTACTTCCGAGCCGTTCGGGTTCGTCCGGATGATGATGTTGCCGAATTCCTCCTCGTTCAGCAGACGCCCCTGGGTGCGGACGGTGTAGGTGTACTCGGTGCCGGCCGCCGCCGGCGGTCCGCCGATCTGGCCGGCCGGCGTCAGCTGATTCTGCTGGTTGACGGCGTTGACGATGTCCGGCACCGTGACGCCGAGGCGTCCGATCACGTCCGGCCGCAGCCAGACCCGCATCGCATAGTCGCTGCCGCCAAAGAGATTGATCTGGCCGACACCGGGAATGCGCGCGATCGCGTCGTTGATGTTGATGGTCGTGTAGTTCGACAGGAAGTTGCTGTCGTAGCTTCCGTTCGGCGACTTGATCGAGATGACGAGCAACGGAAACGCCAGCGCCTTCTTGACGGTGACGCCGTAGTTCTTGACCGACTGCGGCATCTGCGGCAACGCCTGCGACACGCGGTTCTGCGTGAGCACGTTGTCCATGTCCTGATTCGACCCGACCTCGAACGAGACCTTCAGCGTGAGGGTCCCGTCGTTGGCGTTGGTCGACTTCATGTACATGCCTTTTTCGACGCCGTTGATCTGCTGCTCGAGCGGCGTGGCGACCGAGGCTTCGACGTCGGTGGCGCTGGCGCCGATGAAGGTCGTGGTCACCTGGATCATCGGCGGTACGATCTCGGGATACTGCGCGATCGGCAGCCCCTGCATGGCGACCACCCCAAGCATCACCGTGATGATCGAGATCACCATCGCGACGATCGGACGGTTGACGAAGAAGCGAGCCATGATCTACTTCGCCTCACCCGGCTTGGCTTCGCCGGCAGTACCTGTTGTCCCGACCGGTTCCGGCGCCTGCTTCGAGACGACCGTCATCCCGTCGCGAATCCGCTGCAGCCCTTCGACGACGACCTTGTCGCCCGGCTTGAGACCTTCGTCGACGACCCAGAGCGCGTCCACGCGCTGGCCGACCTTGACGTTGCGGAATCCCACCTTGTTCGAGGCGTCCACGACGGCGACGCTCCGCAGGTTCTGCAGTTCCTGCACGGCGCGCTGCGGCACGAGGATCGCCCCCGGCTTGGTCTCGAGCAGGATTCGCGCGCGGCCGTACTGTCCCGGCCGCAGCAGCTGATTGGGATTGGGGAATTCGAGCTGGATGCCCAGGGTGCCGGTGGTCGGATCGACCGCGCGCTCAACCGGCCCGAGCTTCCCTTTGTGCGAGTACTGACTGTTGTCGGCCAGCGTGAGCCGAATGTCCATCCCCTCGCGCGCGTCGCCGCCCCCTTCCGCCGCCCGCCTCCTGACGCGGAGGTAGTCGGCTTCCGTCACGCCGACGCGAAACTGAATCGGATCGATCTGCGAAATCGTCGTCAGGAGCGTGTTCTGCCCGCGGCCCACGAGATTGCCTGGCTTGACCAGGGTGACGCCGGCAAGCCCGCTGATCGGCGCGGTCACCTGGGTGTAGCCGAGATCGAGGGTCGCTTTTTCCACCGCCGCCTTGGCGGCCTCGACCTGGGAACGCGCCGCATCCTGCTGCGCTCTCGCATCGTCGAGCTCCTGCTGGCTGACGGCCTGTTTCGCGGCGAGCGGTGTGTAGCGCGCCACGTCGTTGTTGGCCTTCGCCAGCTTCGCCTCGGCCGTCGCCTGATCCGCTTTGGCCTGGGAAAGAATCGCTTCCAGCGGCTTTCTGTCGATCGTGTACAAGAGTGCGCCCCGACGCACGAACGTGCCCTCCTGGAAGTTCATCGTCTCCAGGAAACCCTCGACGCGCGCCCGGATCTCGACATCCTGGAAACCGGCGGTTTGCCCGACGAGATCAAGGTAGGTGGGCACGTCCCTCTGGACAACGTCGGTGACGTAGACCTCGGTTGGCGGAGGCGCGGGAGGGGGCGGCTTCGCGCAGCTCGCACTCAACGCCGCCGCAATTGCCGCCGCCGCGAACATGCTTCGAGTGATCTGTGGAGTCATGGCGTCTGCATTCCCCGCACGGCGTGTGCCAACGCGTTTGTCGAGCGGAGCGCCGGGAATGCGCTGATGTTGCTCTGTCACACCGGAGGCCCTCCGAACTATCGGAGCCGCGTCGAACGACGCGTCCCGGTCACACAACGCGAGACCGGAGCGGCGCACGAACTGCGGCGATAAAGACGGCGGGTGACCCGCGCGCGGTCGTGGCACAGGACGTGCTCAACCGCGCGTCATGCGCTACAACTCCATCGCGTCCATGCGTGCGTTGCTGCTTTGTCCGATTGTCCTGATCTGTGCCGTGTCCATTGCGGAGGCTCAGGCCGAGTCCTACACCGCAGTCGCGATGGCCAAAGGGGCCAAGATCGGCGCCGGCGTCGCGAACATGACGTTGACGGTCAATCGATTTGCGACCGACGCCGAACGTGATGCCCTGCTGGCAGCGGTGAAACAGGGCGGCACGGCGGCGGCGCGCACGCTGCTGCGCGCCAAGGCCGATGCCGGGACACTGCAGCTCGGCTCGCGCCCCGCGACGGTCAAGTACGCCTTCGCGCGAAAGACGGGCGCTGGCCGCCTGATCACACTCATCACCGCCGACCCGATCGTGCTTCTCGGCGCAGGCCTGCCGGACGCCAAGCCGACGGCCGGATACGACCTCGGGCTCGTGCTTCTCGACGTCGCGGCATCCGGGCCGGGCACGGGCGAGCTCGTGCCGGCGGCGAAGGTCAAGGTCGACGCGCAAGGCGCGATCGTCACCGAAGACTACAGCGGCGAGACGGTGCAGCTGACGCAAGTCGTCAAGAAGTAGGCGCGGCGTGGAGCATGGCCTCTCGCAGAAGGCGGTGGAAATCGGCCAGGTGTTCGGGTTTCCGATCACGAACTCGATGGTCGTCACCTGGATCGTCGCCATCGGCCTCATCGTCTTCGCTCAGGTGGTGACCAGGAATCTGAAACAGGTGCCCTACGGCGCTCAGAATTTCCTGGAGTGGCTGATCGCCGGCCTTCACGACTTCCTCGAAGGCATCATGGGCCGCCACCTCGTCGATCGGACCTTCTGGTTCTTCGGCACGGTCTTCATTTTCATTCTCAGCGCCAACTGGGTCGGCCTGATTCCCGGCGTCGGCACAATCGGGTGGGGACACCACACCGCCGAAGGCTTCGCGATCGAGCAGCCGCTCTTGCGCGGCGCCAACGCCGACGTGAACATGACCCTCGCGATGGCTCTCGTGTTCTTCGCCGCATGGATCGTGTGGAGCATTCGCGAGCAGGGCCCGCTTGGCGTGCTCAAGGAACTGTTCGCGCCCAAGGGCGAGAGCACGGGTGCGCTGCGGCTGCTGCTGATCGTGGTCTTCTTCGCCGCCGGCTGTCTGGAGATCATCTCCATCCTGTTCCGGCCCGTCTCATTGAGCTTTCGACTCTACGGCAACATCTTCGCCGGCGAAACGCTGCTGGAGACGATGGCGCAGGTGCCGTACGTCGCCTGGCTCGTGCAAGTCCCGTTTTATTTCATGGAGCTGCTGGTCGGTCTGGTGCAGGCGCTCGTGTTCATGCTGCTGACCGCCGTCTTCACGTTGTTGATCTGCCAGCACCACGAACACGCGCCCGCCGCGGCGCACACCTGAACTCACATCAAAGAAGGACGAAGAATCATGATCGGCAATCTGCATATCGGAATGGCGGCGCTCGGGGCGGCGTTCGCGGTCGGCTGGATCGGCTCGAAGGCGGCGGAAGCGGTGGGCCGCAATCCCGAGTCGGCGACCCCGGTGATGGTCCAGTCGATCCTCTCGATCGCCTTCGCCGAAGCGATCGTGTTCTACGCGATGTTCCTCGCGAAGTAGAAAGAAAGAAGGACGCGCCATGGACGTCGTTGCCCTGGCACTACAGTCAGTGCAGGCCGGCCACGGAGGTCAGGTCGAGGAAATCGCGCGGACCTTCGGCGTCGACTGGCCGCATCTCGTCTCGCAGATCATCAGCTTCGGCATTGTCTGCGCCGTTCTCTACCGCTTTGCCTACCGGCCCGTGCTGCGCCTGCTCGACGAACGCCGCAAGCAGATCGCGCAGGGTCTCGAGAACACCGAGAAGATCAACGCCGCGCTCGCCGGCATCGAAGCGCAGCGCCAGCAGGCGATGGCCGAGGCACAGTCGCAGGCGGCGCAATTCCTCGCCGACGCCCGCGCGATCGCCAAGCGCGTGCAGGAACAGGAGACGCAGCGCGCGATTGCCGCCGCGGAACAGATCGTCGTCAAGGCGCGCGAGGCGGCGGCGCAGGAACACCAGCGGATGCTCGCCGAGCTGCGCGGCGAGGTGGGCCGGCTGGTCGTGCAGACGACGTCGGCGGTCATCGGCCGGGTCGTGACGCCGGACGATCACC
>DAIUKO010000052.1:28146-31755 GCA_036848175.1 Vicinamibacterales bacterium
CGACGATGAAAACGGCCAGGCAGGCACGGCGCGAGGCGAGGCAGCTGTTCAGGCTGTGCCTCGTGGACGGGTCGCTCGACGAGAACCGCGCGCGGCTGGTGGTGGAGAGAATCCTCGCCGGCGCACACTCCGGCGGACTGGCCGTGGCGTCGCACTTCCAACGCCTGGTCCGGCAGGATCGCGCGCGACACCAGGCCGAAATCGCGAGCGCCGTGCCCCTGCCCGCACACATCCGCGCCGAGATCGAAGCGAGCCTGTCGCGACAGTACGGGGCTGACCTCATCACGTCATTCGTGGAGGACCCGAGCCTGATTGGCGGCGTGCGACTGACGGCGGGAAGCGACGTCTACGACGGAACCGTCAAAGGCGGTCTCGCTGCTCTCGAAAAGAAATTCGGGATGGGGAACTAGGAATTCAGACTATGGCCAGCCTGTTACAGGAGATCGAGGCGCAAATCAGCGGCGCGAAGAGCGTCGCGATCAAGCGGAGCATCGGCGTCATCCGCGAGATCGGCGACGGCGTCGCGCGTGTCGAAGGCCTCGGCGACGTGATGCTCAACGAGATGCTCGATTTCGGCGGCGGCGTCACCGGCCTGGCGTTGAGCCTCGAAGAAACCGACGTCGGCGTCATCATCCTCGGCGACTACGAGGCCCTTCAGGAAGGCGACGAGGTCCACGCGACCGGCAAGCTGCTGCAGGTGCCGGTCGGCAAAGGCCTGCTCGGCCGCGTCGTGAACGTGCTGGGCGAGCCGGTGGACGGCAAGGGGCCGATCGCCAGCGACGCCGCCTATCCGGTCGAAAAGATCGCTCCCGGCATCATGCGGCGCCGTCCGATCAGCCAACCGGTGCAGACCGGCATCATGGCCATCGACGCCATGATTCCGATCGGCCGTGGCCAGCGCGAGCTGATCATCGGTGATCGATCGACCGGCAAGACGACGATCTGCATCGACACCATCATCAGCCAGGCGCGGCTCAACCGCGAGGCGGAGGCGCGCCGCGACACGGACTACCGGCCGCTCTACTCCATCTACGTCGCGATCGGACAGAAGCAATCGACCATCGCGCGGCTGATCAGCGTGCTCGACGAGGCCGGGGCGATGCCGTACACGATCGTGCTGGCCTCGCCCGCCGCCGATTCAGCAACCAATCAGTACCTCGCACCCTTTGCCGGCGCGGCGATGGGCGAATGGTTCATGGACCACGGCATGGACGCGCTGATCGTCTACGACGATCTGTCGAAGCACGCCGTCGCCTACCGCCAGGTGTCGCTGGTCTTGAAACGGCCGTCCGGCCGCGAAGCGTATCCCGGCGACGTGTTCTATCTGCACAGCCGCCTGCTCGAACGCGCGGCACGGGTCGGAGAACGGTTCGGCAACGGCTCGCTGACGGCGCTGCCGATCATCGAGACACAGGCCGGAGACGTCTCGGCGTACATTCCAACCAACGTCATCTCGATCACCGACGGACAGATCTTTCTCGAGACCGACCTGTTCTATCAGGGCACGCGGCCGGCAATCTCGGTCGGCATCTCGGTCTCGCGCGTCGGTTCGGCGGCGCAGCTCAAGGCGATGAAGCAGGTGGCCGGCCGCCTCAAGGGCGATCTCGCGCAGTTCCGCGAGCTGGCCGCGTTCGCGCAGTTCGGATCGGAGCTCGACGCGACGACGCAGGCGAAGATCGACCGCGGCAAGCGCATCATCGAGCTGTTCAACCAGCCGCAACACAATCCGATTCCGGTCGAAATCCAGGTGGCGACGCTCTGGATGGTGCAGAACGGGTATCTGGACGATGTGCCGGTGGCGCGGGTCAAGGAGTTCCAGACGCGCCTCACCGAGTTCCTCACCACGCGCGCCGCGCTGCTCGAGACCATCGGCCGGGAGAAAGCGTTGAACGATGCCTTGACCGCGGAGCTGAAGGCCGCCGGCGATCAGTTCAAGCAACTTTGGAAATGACCCATGGCCAGTACCCGCGAGATCCGCCGGCGCATCCGATCGATCAGCAGCACCGCCCAGATTACGAAGGCGATGCAGATGGTCGCCGCCTCGAAGATGCGCAAGGCGCAGCAGGCGGCCATCGAGATCCAGCCGTTCGTGCGGATGCTCTATCGGATCCAGAGGAAGGCGACGACCCGGGAGATCGACTTCACGCATCCGCTGCTCGAAGTGCGCGAGGTCAAGAGGCGCGCGGTCATTCTGGTCGCGTCGGATAAAGGCCTCTGCGGCGCCCTCAACAGCAATCTGTTCCGCCTGGTTGGGCGCTACGACCCGAAGACGACCGCGTTCATCGCCGCCGGACGCAAGGCGGCGCAGTTCGTCGCCCGCACGCGCCGGCAGCTGATCGCCGAGTTCCCGTACGGCGATACGGTGCGCTTTGCCGAATCACGCGCGATTGCGGCGATGGCCCGCGACCTGTTCCTCAAAGGCGAGGTGGACGAGGTCGTCTTTGCGGCGACGCAGTTCGTCAACACGCTGGTCCAGCGTCCCGTCGTCTTCGAGTTCCTGCCGGTCGGTGACATCCGCAGCGTGAAGGTGCCGGAGGCGCCGCCGCCGCCGGACGCCGCGGACGCCGACCGCCGCGACTATCTCTTCGAACCGAACGCCGCGGACCTGATCGGCTATCTGCTCGGACATTATCTCAACGTCATCGTCCATCTCGTGCTGGTCAACGCCAAGGCCAGCGAACAGAGCGCGCGCATGGTATCGATGAAGAATGCGACGGACAACGCGGACGCGCTCATCAAAGACCTGACGCTCGCCTACAACAAGATCCGTCAGGGGCATATCACGCAGGAGCTGCTGGAAATCGCCGGCGGCCAGGCCAGTTGAGCCGCCACTCGAGGCTATCACTATGAACACAGGCACCATCGTCCAGGTCGTCGGCCCCGTGGTGGACGTCGTATTCCCGGGTCCGCTGCCTGCCATCTCGAACGCGTTGACCGTGGACTACACCGTCGCGGATCAGCCGGTGACCCTCACGCTCGAAGTGCAGCAGCATCTCGGCGACCGGTGGGTGCGCACGATTTCGATGTCGGGCACCGAAGGCCTCAAACGCGGCTACGAGGTGAAGGACCGCGGCGCGCCGATCAGCATGCCGGTCGGCCCCGGCGTGATGGGCCGCGTGCTCGACGTCACGGGCCAACCGGTGGACGAGCGCGGCCCGGTGGTCGCCGACAAGTACTATCCGATTCATCGTCCGCCGCCGGCGCTGGTGGATCAGGCGACGTCGCCGCAGGTGCTTTCGACAGGCATCAAGGTCATCGACCTGATCTGTCCGTTCCTGAAGGGCGGGAAGATCGGCGCGTTCGGCGGCGCCGGCGTCGGCAAGACCGTCGTGATCATGGAGCTCATCAACAACATCGCCAAGCTGCACGGCGGCGTGTCGGTCTTCGCCGGCGTCGGCGAGAGGACGCGCGAAGGCAACGACCTCTATCACGAGATGTCGCAGGCCGGGGTCATCAACGAGAAGGATCTCAGCGCGTCGAAGATCGCGCTGGTCTACGGCCAGATGAACGAGCCGCCGGGCGCGCGCCTGCGGGTCGCGTTGTCGGGCCTGGCCATCACCGAGTACTTCCGCGACGAGAAGAACCAGGACGTGCTGCTCTTCATCGACA
>DAIUKO010000053.1:0-31596 GCA_036848175.1 Vicinamibacterales bacterium
GCAGCGCATCGCCGTACGAACTGCTGCCGCGGACGTTCGGCTCGAGCACCGCCCACCCGAGGCCCGTGTACACGTGATTGATGCCGCGAAACGACGTGTCCCAGGCGCCGGCCGGACCACCGTGGACGGCGAGAATGAACGGGAGCTTGGAACCGGGCTTGTAGTCCGCCGGCAGCCACAACATGCCTTCGATGTCGAGGCCGTCTTTGCTCTTCCACGTCACGGCGCGGAACTGCGACAACGCGAATTCGCCGACCTTCCCGTTGACATGCGTGATGGCGGTGAGCGTGCCGGTGGAGAGATCGATGAGTTGAACCTCGCCCGGCGAGTCCGGTTTGCTGACGACGGCGACGCCACGCTTGCCGTCGGCCGAGACCGACTCCATCCGTCCGGCCCAATTGCCGCCGCCGGCAATCGTGGCGACGGCGCCGGTGGCGACGTCGACGCGATAGGCGGCGCCGCGCGCGCGCGTGCTCGCGCCGAACAGGATCGATTGACCGTCGGGGGCCCATGCGTACTGCCCGATGTTGCCGTTGAACGAGCCGGTGAGCTTGCGCGCGTCGCCGCCTTCGGCCGGGATCACCCACAGCTTTTCTTCAGCCAATTCCCATGCGGTGTCGCTCGGCGCGAGAAACGACACCATTTTGCCCTCGGGCGACCATTGCACGGCTGTTTCCGGCGCGTTGTTGTGCGTCAGCGTCTTCAGCGCGCCGGTCGCCACGTCGACGACGGCGACTTCGGCGTGGAACTGTCCGTTGCGGGAATTCTCAGGGCGGTAGGTGAGCGCGATCTTCTTCGCATCAGGCGAGACGCGGAAGTTCTCGATCAGCAGCTTGCCGTCGTGGGTGATCTGCCGCTCTGCCTTGTCGGCGATTGCGATCTGCCACAACTCCGAGAACTCCGCGCGCTCCTGACCGTTCGCTCCTTCATCGACGAAAATCGCATCGTCTCCGGCTTTCGCTGCCGCTTTCTCCGCATCGCTCTTCGCGCGCTCGGCGGAGAAGACGATCGCCGCGCTGTCTTTCGTCCAGTCGAACGCCTTGATGTTGCCTTTGTGATCGCTGAGCTTCGTCGCTTCGCCGCCGTCGACCGGAATCACGTAAATCTGCGCGCCGCTGTCGGCGCCGCCTTCGCCCTCGCGACCGCCGGCCGGCGCGTCCCGAGAGGAGAGAAAGGCGATTGACTTGCCGTCGGGAGACCATGCCGCATTGCGATCCTTCTCGTTCCCGAGGAAACGCCGGGCGTTCGATCCGTCGGCGTCCGCGATCCAGATCGAGGTGACGCGCTTGTTGTCTTTCCAGGTGCCGAGCTCGGAGACGGTGTAGATGACGCGGCGGCCGTCGGGAGAAATGCGCGGCGCCGACACCTGCGCGAGATTGATCACGTCGTCGATCGTCATCGGACGCTTCGACTGCGCGAGCGTGGACGATCCGAGGGCCAGGACCGCCAGCATGCACACACGAACGATCGAAAACGCGAACGATGATCCCGTCTCGCGGTTTCGTGGCTTCGTGATTTCGTGCTGATGATGCCGGTGCGAAGCGGAGCTCATTCGGCCTCCAAAGTCACAAAATCGTAGCACGTATAATCGAAGCATGAATGAATTCGAAGCGGTGATTCTCAGCGCATGCCGCACGCCGATCGGTGCGTTCGGCGGCGTGTTCAAAGATGTGTCGGCTGCGGATCTCGGAGCGGTCGCGATCCGCGAAGCAATCGCGCGAGCCGAGGTGAAACCGTCCGATATCGGCGACGTCGTGATGGGCTGCGTGCTTCAAGCCGGCGCCGGAATGAACGTCGCGCGGCAGGCGGCATTGAAGGCGGGCGTGCCGGTCGAGGTACCGGCTGAGACGGTGAATCGAGTGTGCGGATCCGGACTGCAGGCGGTTGTGCACGCGGTCGAGGCGATTCGAGTGGGCTATGTCGACACGATAGTCGCTGGGGGCACCGAGTCGATGTCCAACGCGCCATATCTCTTGAAAGGTGCGCGCTGGGGCTACCGAATGGGAAACGCGGAGGCCGTCGACTCGATGCTCGCCGAAGGTCTCACGTGCGCGATGGGCGCGTGCCACATGGGCGTCACCGCTGAGGAGGTCGCCAGCCGATACAAGGTCTCGCGCGCCGATCAGGATGCGTTCGCCGCCGAAAGTCAGCAGCGCGCCGAGCGTGCGATCAAGGAAGGCCGATTCAAGGAAGAGATCGTGGCGGTCTCCATCCCGCAAAAGAAAGGCGCGCCGATCAGCGTCGACACCGACGAGTACCCGCGTCCGGGCACGACGGCCGACAAGCTGGCCGCGTTGAAGCCGGCCTTCAAGAAGGACGGCTCCGTGACGGCCGGCAATGCGTCGGGCATCAACGACGGCGCCGCCGCGCTGGTGGTGATGTCGGGCGACAAGGCAAAGACGAGTGGCAAGAAACCGTTGGCGCGCATCCTTGCTTATGTCTCCGCCGGCGTGGACCCGGCGATCATGGGGATTGGACCGATTCCAGCGGTGCGCAAGGTCCTCGAGCGTGCCGGATTGAAAGCCTCTGACATCGATCTCTTCGAGCTCAACGAAGCGTTCGCGGCGCAGGCCCTGGCTGTCGGACGCGAGCTCGGGCTCGATGCCGCGCGGGTCAACGTCAACGGCGGCGCCATTGCGCTGGGTCATCCGATTGGCGCCAGCGGCGCGCGAGTCCTGACGACGTTGATTCATGCGCTGCGCGCGCGCAAACTGCGTTTCGGCGTCGCCTCGCTGTGCATCGGCGGCGGGATGGGCATCGCGATGGCTGTGGAAGCTCTGTAAAGTCTGAAGTCTGAAGTCTGAAGTTTGAAGTACGAAGTCAATCTCAGCGCGCGATGCATCGCGGCGATCGTCACGCACGCGCGCGCTGAGGCGCCTCGCGAGTGCTGCGGCATGTTGATTGGCACTGGCACATCGGTGCTGGAAGCGGCCGCGGCGCGGAACATCGCCGAGCGGCCGACGCGGTTCCTCATCGACCCGCAGAATCACATCGACGCGATTCGCCGTGCGCGCGAACGTGGGCTCGCGGTGCTCGGTTTCTATCATTCACATCCGCATTCCTCACCGGTTCCTTCTGAAACCGACGTCGAAGAGGCGACCTATCCCGATCACCTTTACGTGATCGTCGGACTCGAGCGCGACACGCCCGAGATTCGCTGTTTCAGACTGACAGACGGGAACTTTCTCGAACTTCCGTTCGTCACAGTCGACTAATGTCCGGGGGTCTCGCGATCGCGGCCGCAGCGACAGCTCTGCTTTCGTGCGCGATCGCCTCGCCCGCGCACGCGCAGGAGACTCAGACGGTTCCGCTCCGGACCATCCTGATCACCGGCGCGAAAGAGCTCTCCCCGGACACGATCCGCCACGCCGTTCCCGCCGAAGTCGGCCTGCCGTTGACCGTCTCGACGGACCTCATCGCCGACGCGGTGAAGAAGCGATACGAGGAAGAGGGGTACACGTTCGCGCGCGTCGACGCAGCGTTCGACACGAACACCGGCGCGCTGACCCTCAAGATCGACGAAGGGGTCATCGACGCGGTCGAGTTTCAGGGCGTGGACGATCCGGCGCTCGCGAAGCGGTTCACCGACGAGTTCGCGCTGCGCGCCGGCGACGTCTTCAATCGCAAGAACGCGATGCAGGCGCTCGAGGTGCTGCTGCGCGAGACACGCGGCGCCGTGCGCCCGGACAAGGTCTACTACCGGGACACGCGCGATCTCCACGAACGCCGTGGAACGTTCGATCTGATCGATCGCAACGGGGAACGCATCCTCCTGGTCGGCCTTCGGGAGCCCGCGGGTCGTTTCCGGCTGGTGCCGGACCTCGGCGATCGCGAAGACTGGTTCACGTCGGTGGACGGGTTCGTGCCGTCGCTCGGCTTCAACGCGGCCGTCTTCGATCATCACGAGTTCAATCACGCGTTCGTCACCGGGCACCTCTCGTTCAAGACGGCGGCGCAGCGAGCCGGCTACGCGCTCGGATTCGAGCGGCCGATTTTCCGCACGCGCAAGCTGTACATCGGCGGCGAGCTGCACGATCTCACCGCCAGCGACGACCAATGGCAGGTCTCTTCGACGGAAGCGAGTCTCGCGGCCATCGGTCCGCGCAAGAGCTTCCGCGATTACTACCGCCGCCGCGGCGTTCAGATCACGTCGGCGTTTCGCGTCCATCCGCATGCCGAGCTGCTGTTCGCGTTTCGCGGCGAGCGGCAGGAAAACCTCGTTGTCGAAAGCGACTTCAGTTTCTGGAACGGCGACGAGGCGTTTCGGCCGAACCGGCCGATCGTCGACGGCCGGATGAACGCCTTCGTCATCGGTGCCTCGCTCGACGGCGACGCCTTCGATCGCGAGTCGCTCGACACGACCTACCGCCGTCATCTCCTCGAAGAGCCGTTCGGTCAGCGGCTCGAGGAGTTCGACGATCGCCACGATTCGTCGCGGCGCTGGCGGATCGACTGGACCTCCGAGCTGTCGGCGCCGGATGCGCTCGGCAGCGACTTCGATTTCAAGCGGCATCTCGTCAGCGGCCGCGCGCGCGTGCCGCTCTCACCCCATCAGGATTTCGGCGTCCGCGTCATCGGCGGATGGTCGGACGGCCTGTTGCCGCCGCAACGGCAGTTCGCGATCGGCGGGCTTGGCTCGGTTCATGGCTACGAGTTCAAGGAGCAGGTCGGCAACACGCTGGCGTTGATGAACTTCGAATACGCGCTCGGCTGGCGCAACGCCTTTCAGGTCGTCGGCTTTTTCGACGCCGGTCACGCGTCGTTCCGCAACATGGTCTTCATTCCCGAACTGGCGCCGCGCGACACCGGCTGGCTGCGCGGCGTCGGGTTCGGCTTCGCGATCGCCGGCGCTCGCGTCGATTTCGGCTACAAGCTCGACGACGTGCCCGGCTCGCTGCAGGTCACGTTGCGTCTTGGCCGGACGTTTTAGGGCGTGAGGTTACACGGTCGATACACCGCTCGTCGTGAACTTGTCGTCGCTCTCTTTGTCGCGCTTTCAGCCGCGCCCGCCTCTGCGCTCGAGCTCGTGATCAGGGATCTGCGGACGCCTGCGTCCGCGGTCATGGCCAACATCGACGTCCGCGACGTGCTGTCGGATCGCTTCAAGAGATTGATCGACGACGGGACAGCCGTGCACCTGCGCGTCGAGGCCGAGTTGTGGGAGAGCCGGCCGGTGTGGGATCGTCTTGTCTATCCGTCGATCGTGCGGGTGTTTCGCTTTGCACGCGCCGTCTCCGGGGGCGAGATTGCGATCAGCGATTCAGCCGGATCGACCCGAACGTATCCGGCCGCGCCGAATCCGATGCCGGTTGCGATCGAGCTCGGCAACCGCGACCGCATCACCGCGTCGGCGAGGTACTATTTGCGCGTGATGGCGACGCTCGGCACGCTGGCGGAGAAGGACGCGGAGGAAGTCGGCGATGCCGTGTTCGGCCGCGAATCGGATTCGACCGGCCTCAGCGTACTCGGCCGCCGCCTGTTCCGCACGGTCATCAAAGTCAGCGACTACCTCCAAAGCGTCTCGGCCGAGACGACCGGGAAGAAGATTCCCGGCGGCGATCTCTTGAAACCGTAGACGATTCGCCGCCGATACGCTCGCGTATCTACCGGCCGTCGTGTCCGATTGCGATCGTCATGTCACTCGTCTCGTAAGGCGACCAGCGGATCGACGCGGCTGGCGCGTAGAGCTGGCACGAGGCTCGCGACGACAGCGATCGTGGTGAGCAGGAGCGCCGAGCCGGCGAACGTCGCGATGTCGGTGGGACTGATGCCGAAGAGCAGCGACGACATCAGACGCGTGACCGCAAGCGCGAGCGCCAGGCCGATGATCATCCCGAGCGCGGCGAGACGCAGACCGTGGCCGAGCACGTCGGCGATGACGTCGCGCGCTGTGGCGCCCAGCGCGATGCGGACGCCGATCTCGCGGCGGCGCTGCGACACGACGAACGCGAGCACGCCGTACAAACCGACCGCGGCGAGCAGAACGGCGGTCGCGCCGAAGGCGCTCAACAGCGTCACGCTGTACCGTCGCCGCACGAGCGAGTTCGAGAGACGCTCGTCCATCGTCAGCAGCGGGCCGACCGGCTGATCCTTGTCCACCGTCCACACCGCCGCGCGTACCGCGTTGGTCATCGTCGACGGACCGAGCGGCGACTTCAGCACGAACGTCATGAACGGAAATGCATCCTGCCGATATGGCACGTAGACCGTCGGCTGCGGCGCCGCTTCGAGCGAGGCAGAGTGCACGTCGGCGGCGACGCCGACGACGGCGTATGCCGGTCCGGGCACGTTGATCTGAAAGGTCTGGCCGATCGGATCGCGCCCCGGCCAGAATCGCTCCGCCGCCAGGTGGCTGACGATGGCGACGGGCGGACGATCCTCGCGGTCGGCGTCGTTGAATTCACGTCCGCGCAGCAGCGAGATGCCCATCACCGCAAAGTAGTCGGGCGACGCCGTCCGATAGTCGGCGTCGGCCTGGACTGAAGGTGAAAGGCCGCGAATGGCGAGGCCGCGCGTGCTGTTGCCGGGAAGGAGCGGCAGCCGGCTGGTTGCGCCCGCAAGCTGCACCCCCGGTGTGTCGCGGAGCGCGCGCCGTGTGCGCTCCCAGAACTCGGCCCGCAGCGCCTGCGTCCCGTATCGAGTCGGCGACGGAGAGATGGTGACGGTGAGCACGCCGTCGGGATTGAATCCGGCCGGGACGCGTTGCAGCTGAATGAAGCTTCGAACCGTGAGTCCGGCGGCGACGAGGAGGACGAGGGACAGGGCGATCTCGCCGGCGACCAGCACCGCGCGGACACGCCGCTGCCGCGCACCCGATCTGCCCCGCGCCGACGCCTTCAAGTCTTCGTTCACGTTGAGAGCGCTCAACTGGCGCGCCGGAGCGAGCCCGAACAAAAGGCCAGTGATCGTCGACATGACAAGGCCAAAGAGCAGGACCGTGACATCAACCGTCACATCCCCGGCCACTGTGAGATCGGTCGGGCTGAACTGAACGAGGCCGGCCACCATCCACATCGCCAGCAACACACCGGCAATGCCGCCCGCCATCGCGAGCACGACGCTCTCGGTCAGGAGCTGCGCCAGAATGCGTCCGCGCGTGGCGCCGATCGCGATCCGAACCGCCATCTCCTGGTGCCGCGCCGTCGCCCTGGCCATCAGCAAGCCGGAGACGTTCGCCGTGGCGATGAGCAGCAGCAGTCCGACGGCACCGAAGAGCAGCAGCGTCGTGGACCGCAGATCGGCGACGACGAGGTCGTCGCGCAGCGCGATGATCGTGGCGCCAATGTTTCGATTCGCGGCCGGATAGTCGCGCTCGAGGCTGGCCGCGACCGTGTCCATGTCGGCGGCGGCGCTCCTGAAGGGCACACCCGGCTTCAAGCGCGCGAGCGTGAAGAAGTATCCGTGGCTGCGATCCGTCGATGGGTCCTGCGACGGCGGCAACAGCGGATCGTCTGGAACGGACCAGTGCGGTGGTATCCACAGCTGCGCCTTGCCCGGATAGTTGATGCGCGGCGGCGCCACGCCGACGATCGTGTACAGCTCGTCGTCGAATCGCGCGGTCTGTCCGATGACGTCGGGCCGGCCGCCGAACCGCTGGCGCCACAGCGCGTCGCTGATGACCGTGACCCGCTCCGCGCCGTGGACTTCGTCAGCGGGTCTGAACGTGCGGCCGAGCGCGGGCTTCACCTCGAGGAGGTCGAAGAAGTTCGCGTTCACCATCGCCGCCGGCACCCGCTCGGGATGATCGCCGCCGGACAGCGTGACGCTCGATTCACGAAAACCCGCGAGGCCGACGAAGCTGTGGTTGCGAACGCGCCAGTCGAGGAAGGTCGCGGGATTGGTGTTGTTGAAGGATTGCCCCGTTTGCCGATTCGAGTTGCTGACGAGCACCAGCTCGGTTGCGCGCGGGAAGGGCAGCGGCCGCAGCAGCGTGGCGTTCACGACGCTGAAGATCGCCGTGTTCGCGCCGACGCCAATCGCAATCGTCAGCACCGCCAGGGACGTGAAGCCGGGGGCGCGCGCGAACGTGCGCAGCGCGTAGCGAAGGTCCTGCCGGATGCGCTCAACCATGGCACTCATTCATGGCGCAGCGCCTCAACAGGAGCGACGCGAGCGGCGCGTCGCGCCGGCAGATAGCTGGCGAGGAGTGCGACGGCACCGAGCCCGAGGATCACCACGACGAACGTGAGCGGATCGGTGCCGGGTGTTTCGTAGAGCAGCGCCGTGAGCGTGCGCGTCAACGCCAGCGCGAGCACGACGCCGGCGCCGAGACCGACCGCCGCGAGACGCATCGCGCTGCCGACGATCATCGTCAGGATGTCGCGCGCTTCGGCGCCGAGCGCGAGGCGAATCCCGATTTCCGACGTTCGCTGACCGACCGTGTACGACATCACGCCGTAGATGCCGATGGCGGCGAGCAGCATCGCCAGGCCGGCGAAGATCGCGAGCAGCGTCGAGCTGAACCGCGCCTGCGCAAGCGATTTCGCAACCCATTGATCCATCGTGCGCACGTCCGCGACGGGTTGATCTTTGTCCAGCGTGCGAATCGCGTGTTCGATGGACGGCGCGAGCGGCCGCGGGTCGGTCGCCGCGCGCACGGCGAGCGTCATCGTCCCGTAGGCAAGCTGCGGATGCGGCCAATACGTCGTCGGCCGAGGCGCCGCGGTGAAGTCCTGGAACTTGATGTCGCCGACGACGCCGACGATCTCGGTTGGCACGTTGGGGTCTGTCATGTTGATCGTCAGCCGCTTGCCGATCGGGTTCGCGTTCGGAAAGTACGTCCGCGCCAGCGCCTCGCTCACCAGGACGACGTTCGACTTTTCCTGCATCTCGCGCTCGGTGAAGAGCCTGCCGCTCAACAACGGCACGTTCATCGTCTTCAAGAAGCCGTTGTCGCAGACGCTGACGTTCGTGACCAGATCCTGTCCGGGTGGCGGCGGCGGCTGGCCTTCGATGGTGAAGTTCGTGCCCGCGCCGAGGCCAGTGAGCGGGAGATAGCTGATGGCGCCGACCGCCTGAACTCCCGGAAGCTCCTGGATGCGCGCCGTCGCGTCACGGAAGAAGCGAATGCGCTGCGCGTCGTCCCGGTACTTCGCGCCGGGCAGCTGCAGGCGCAAGGTGAGAATGTTCCTCGTCGAGTACCCGGGATTGACGTTGCGCAGCGTGCTGAAACTGCGCAGCATCAGCCCGGCGCCGACGAGCAGAACCACCGCCAACGCGATCTCCGATACGACGAACGTCTGGCGCAGGCGGCGATGACGGATGCTCGCCCCGATCTGACGCGCACCGTCCTTCAACGTTTCCTGCACGTCGCTGCGCGATCCCTCGAACGCCGGCGCAAGGCCGCAGACGAGCGCGGTCATCAGCGACACGACGGCGGTAAAGGCGAGGACCGGATAACTCAAGGTGACGTGACCGGTGGTGGTGAGATCCACCGGGCTCATCGCCAGCAGCACCTGGAGCCCCCACTTCGCGACGAGCAGCCCGAGCGCGCCGCCGAGTACTGCGAGCACGAAGCTCTCCGTCAGCAATTGACGGATCACGCGGCCGCGCGCCGCGCCGAGCGCCGCGCGGATCGCGATCTCACGCTGACGCACCGCGCCGCGCGCGAGCAAGAGGTTGGCGACGTTGGCGCAGGCAATCAGCAGGACGAATGCGACGGCGCCGGCGAGAATCAAGAGGGCGCGTCGATACTCACCTGAAAGCTCGTCGTGCAGCGGGATGACGCGCGCGCCCCAATTCGCATTGCGCTGCGGCGTTTCGGCGGCGAGAGCCCTGGCGATGCCCGTCAACTCCGTCTGCGCCTGTCGAACGGTGACGCCCGGCTTCAGCCGTGCAATCGCTTCGAGATATCGGCCGCCGAAATCGCGCGCGTCCGCCGGCAGGACGTACGGCGCCCACAGGTCCGCTGGCTTGCCCGATTGCGATCCCTGCTTGATGAGCAGGCGGAAATCCGGCGGCATGACGCCGACGACGGTCTGCGGCCGCGCGTTGAGTTGAATCGTCCGGCCGATCAGGTTCGGATCGCCGCCGAAGCGCCGCTGCCAGAAATCGGCGCTCAGAATCACCACCCCCGATCGCGGGTCGGTCTTCTCAGCCTCGCTGAACGGACGGCCGATGAGCGGCGAGACGCCCAGGATCGGAAAGAACTCTTTCGTGACGTTCTGAACGATCACTTCCTCGGGATTGTCGCCGCCGGTGAGGTTGGCGCGCGTGTCCACCAGCGCCGCCATCCGTTCGAACGACGCCGCGCGATCGCCCCATCGCAGGAACTGCGACGGACCCAGCACGTTGCTCCGTCCGGGCCGGCGCGCGTTTTCCTCCCAGAGGACGACGATGCCGTTCGGATCGCGGAAGGGAAGCCGTTCGAGGAGAACCGCGTTGACGATGGTGAAGATCGCGGTGTTCGCCCCGATGCCGAGCGCCAGGGCCAGGATGGCGACCACCGTGAAGGCGGGCGTCCGAACGCACACGCGGAGGGCGTAGCGAATGTCTTGCAGCAATGAATCCATGCGGAGATTAGAGCAGGCCAGCCTCGGTCTTGGTTGTCAGGCTCGAGATCGGCACGGCCGACCAGCCGAGGTGTATGCGCATCGACCCTATCTTCACATCGACGTCGAACCCGAGTACTCGCGCGCGCGATTGCTCGATGGCCGACCGATCGAGTCGGACGAACACTGGCGTGATGACGATTGAGAACGGCCCGTCAGCCGGCGCCGTCAGGCCGACCGACACGAACGCGGTGAACAGGACGACCACCGTCGTCAGCGCGCTGGCGAGCCATTTTCGAAGAGGCACGCCGACGAACAGGCCAATCCCGTGCCAGGATCGGCCATCTGCAGGGGCGTGTTTTTCTAAAGAAAAAGGGCCGCACGGAGCGCGCGGCCCATCGCCTGTTCGCTTGTGGGATTCCTACATCCCGCCTTCGCGCAACCCGGGCCGCACCTGAATGCTGACGGTCGCAGCGGCCAACGCCTTGTCGCGCCGCTTCAGGCGGAACATGACCTTGAACGCGCCGGTGCGAAAGACGTGCTGGACGGTGTAGCGGCGCTTGATCTCGCTCTTGCCTTCCTGGTACGGCTCGCAGTCGATCGTCGACTCGGATTGCGTCCCGTCGCCCCAGTCCCATTCGACGGTCGGGCAGTAAAACTCTTCGTAGTCGTTCGCACCGCCAACCAGTTCAGCCGTGAGCACGACGCGGGACGGCGCCATGCTGATCGTGGGCTGGGCCTTCAACGTGATCTTGGGACGCCGTGAATCGTTATCCTTCGCGTTGTCTTTCTGCGGTGCAGCAGTGGTCGCCACGGTCAACAGGAGACACGACGCGCCGACCGACGCAAAACACCGCATGCGGTTCATGGCAAGGGCCCTCGTCTGGTAGTGGCTGCACGAGATTGTACCGCTCGATTTCGGCGCGGGCAAGCGGCATCAGCCATAATATGCAGATGCCTTCCGCTTCGACATCGATGGCCATAGCGTGCACCCGCGACTCCCTGCCCGGCATCGACACCGACCTCGTCGTCGTTCCGTGGTTCGAAGATGAAGGGCCTGACGCCGTGCCCAGCCTCGACAAGGCGAGCGGCGGAGAATTGGCCCGCGCCCTGACGTCGAAGGAGTTCCAGGCGAAGCCTTACGAGCTTTTTGTGACGCCGACTACCGAACGCGGCTGGAAGCCGAGGCGGGTCGCGGTGATCGGCGGCGGCCGTCGGACCGAGTGCAGCAGTGACGTCGTGCGCAAGCTCGCCGCGACCGCCGGCCTGTGGGCACGGCAGAAGCGCGTCGGCCGCCTCGCGTTCGTGCTGCGCGGTCAGGGCGACCTGATGGATTTGGCGCAGGCGGCCGCCGAGGGGTTGACGCTCGCGGAATTCAACGGCGGCAGCTACAAGACCACCGATCCGCCGCCCCCGGCTCCGACGGCGTGGACGATTGCGGCGCCGGCGAGCACGCCGGATGTGCTGTCGCGCGTCACCGCCGCGTCCGCGCGCGGCCGGATTCTCGGCGAAGCGAGCAACCTCGCGCGCGACCTCGCCAACGAACCGGGCAATACGCTGACGCCGCGCGAGTTTGCGAAGCGCGCCGCCGCGATTGCGAGCGAGGCGGGCGTCCGTGTCGAGATTCTCGACGAGAACAAGATCGCCGAGCTCGGCATGGGGCTGCTGCTTGGCGTCGCCCGCGGCAGCAGCGAGCCGCCGCGCCTGATCGTATTCCGCTACGACCCTCCCGGCGCGCCGGACAAACCGGTGCTCGGTCTGGTCGGCAAGGGGATCACGTTCGACACGGGCGGCATCTCGATCAAACCGGCCGAAGGCATGGAGCGGATGAAGGACGACATGACCGGCGGCGCCGCCGTGGCGTGTGCGATGCGCGCCATCGCGCAGCTGCAGGCGCCGATGCGCGTCATCGGCGTCGTGCCGACGACCGAAAACATGCCCGGCGGCCGCGCGATCAAGCCGGGCGACATTCTCAAGAGCGCCGCCGGAAAGACGGTGGAAGTGATCAACACCGACGCCGAAGGCCGCTTGATTCTCGGCGATGGTCTTTGGTACGCGCGACAACTCGGTGCGACGCACCTTGTCGACGTCGCGACGTTGACCGGCGCCGTCGTCGTCGCGCTCGGCAAGACGACGTCGGGTCTGTTCGGGACGCCGGATGAGTGGGTCGAGCGCGTCCGCAAGGTCGCAGATCGCGCCGGCGATCGCGCCTGGCCGATGCCGCTCTACGACGACTACCGCGAGCAGCTGAAGAGCGAGATCGCCGACATGATGAACACCGGCGGACGTCCGGCCGGCTCGATCACCGCGGCGATGTTCCTGAAGGAGTTCACCGACAACCTGCCGTGGGTCCATCTGGACATCGCCGGGACGGCGTGGATCGATGACGTCAAGCCGTTTCAGAGCAAGGGGCCGAGCGGCGTCGCCGTCCGGACGCTCGCCGAGCTTGCATTCGAAAAGTTTTGATAGAGCAGCAGAAGCCGATCATCGTCAAGCTTCTCGAGACGCCGCACGATCCCACGGGGCTCGCCGACGTCCTGATCGGCTCCCTCGGCCTCACCGGCGCGATCGTCCTGCTCGCCCTGGTCACCGGCGCGCTCTTCGCGGGTGTGCTGTTCTGGGTGCGATCGCGCAATCCACTTCACTGATGCGCCACTGTCGCTGACGATTTCAGCGACGTCTGATACTTGCGGATGGCGTTGAACAGCGCGTCCGCGATCCGCTGACGATACGCGACTCCCTTGACCAGCCGCGCTTCCTGCGGATTGGTCACGAACGAAATCTCCGCGAGCACGGCCGGCATCGTCGCGCCGATGAGGACGACGAAGGGCGCCTGCTTCACGCCGAGGTCCTTCAGCGCTTTGTTCGACGACCTCAGCCGGTCGACCATCGCGTGCTGGAGGAGCGTGGCGAACTCGCGCGACTCGTCCATCTTGCTGTTGCGCGCGATCGCTTTCACGACGTCGGGCAGCGCGCCCATCGCCAGCGCGGCGGTCGCGTTCTCGCGCGCGGCCACGGCTGCGGCACTCTGATTGTTGGCGAAGTTCAGGAAGTAGGTCTCGATGCCGCGGGCCTGCGCGTTGGGGCTGGCGTTGGCGTGAATCGAGAGAAACAGATCCGCGCTCTCACGGTTGGCGATCGCCGGCCGCTCCTCGAGGAGGACGAACTCGTCGGTCCGCCGCGTCAGGATGACTTCGACACCGGGCAGGTTCTGGAGCAGCTTTTCCAGCCGCAGCGCGACGTCGAGCACGAGCTCCGCCTCGGTCACACCCTTTCCCTTCGCGCCTGGATCGTGGCCGCCATGCCCGGCGTCGATGACGATGCGCGAGATGCCGAGACCCAGTTGGCGGGCCATCGACAGGCCGCCCTTCAGGTTCTTGGCCGGCGGCGCTGCGGGAGTGGTCGGACCGACCGGCGCGACGACCGCGAGCTCGGGAATCTTCGGAGGCGGTGGCGGCGGCAACGGCACCGACGGCAGCGGCGGCGGCGCGGACGCGGCGGCGCGGACGCAATCAATCACGACGCGGAACGGCGCATAGAGCGGGTAGACGCTGTAGCTCGTGACGCCGTTCGCGTCGAGCACGACACGGGTGGTGTTGTTCGGATGCCGGCCGATTCTGATCTGCCTCACGACGTCGGCGTCCTTCTCGAACCGGATCGTCTTGTCGACGAGCGTCGGCGCCGCGCGCGTGCCCGGCATATCGACGAACACGCGCGACGGATCGCTGATGCGCTGCTCGTGGAACGCCACCTCGGCGTCGAGCTCGATCGTCACGCGTACGGCGTCTGGCAGCACCGTCCGCCGGATGTCCTTGATCGTGGCAATCGATGGGGCACCTTGACGCTTCGGCGGAACGGCCTGCGCGGCGTCCTCGGCGGCTGCCTTCTGCGGCGCTTCGGCCGGCGCCTGCGGAGGCGGCGGTGCGCTCGGTTTTCCAGCGGCCTTTTGCCCTGGATTCCTGGCGTCGTTCCCGTCGATCGTTTCTTCGGGAATGTTCTGGATCGTGCCGTCCTTGGATCCACCGCCGTCGGCGCGCGCGAGCCGGTCCGGCACCTGTTTCGCGAGCTTGCTCGTGTTGTAGCTCGCGACGAGCTTCTTCAGGAGGCGGATGCCGGTGGCTCGATCGTGCGGCTGATTGAACTTCGCGTAGGCGTCGAGCGCCAGCGTTCCAGCCTGCCACAAGGCGTTGTCGCTGTAGCCGCTCCGTGGATAGAACTGGACCAGCGATTCGTACTCGGCGACGACCGCGCGAACTTCGGTCAGGATGTCGGGGATGACGTCGGTCGCGTTCAGCATGGCGCGGACGTCCTGCTCGTGCGCCAGCGCACGTTCGTACATCGTCTTTGCCGGCGGCGGCACCGCCCACGCCACCACGGAAATGAGTACCGAGGAAACGCAGAGGACAATCTTCGCGACTGTGTGTTTCGCCATAAGGCCTACCGCAACTGCGCGTCCACCTCGTCGAAGTACGTCTTGTCGACGAGCACCTCGCGCGGTTTGCCGCCCGCCGCGGGCGATACCAGACCTTCCATTTCCATCATGTCCACCAGACGGGCGGCGCGGCTGAACCCGATGCGCAGCCGCCGCTGCAGGTACGAGATCGAGGCCTGACCGCTCTGGACGACGATGCGCGCCGCTTCGTCGTAGAGATCGTCCTTGTCCATGTCGACCGCGCCGTCGGCGGCGGTCTTCTCTTCGGCGGTGATCGTCTCGTCGTAGGTTGGCTTGCCTTGCTTGCGCAGAAAGCTGGCGAGGCGCGCCGTCTCCTGTTCGGAGATGTACGGTCCGTGCAGCCGGATGACGCGCGACGACGCGGGCGGCAGGAACAGCATGTCGCCTCTCCCGAGCAGCTGCTCGGCGCCGTTGCCGTCGAGAATCGTCCGCGAATCGATCTTCGACGACACGCGGAACGAAATCCGCGACGGCAGGTTCGCCTTGATCAACCCGGTGATGACGTCGACCGACGGCCGCTGCGTCGCGAGAATGAGATGGATGCCGACGGCGCGCGCCATCTGCGCCAGCCGGGCGATCGATTCCTCCACTTCGTTGCTGGCGACCATCATCAGGTCGGCGAGCTCGTCGATGACGACGAGAATGAACGGCAGCGGCTTGAACGCTTCGCCGTCGGGCGGCGTTCGCTTCTCGAGGATCGCGTTGTGGATGTTCCGGTTGTACTGCTCGATATTGCGAACGCCTTCCGAGGCGAGCGTCTTGTAGCGCTCCTCCATCTCGTGCACCGCCCAGCGCAGCGCATTCGCCGCCTGTTTCGGGTCGACGACCACCGGCGTCAGCAGATGTGGGATGTCCTCGTACATCCCGAGCTCCAGCCGCTTCGGATCGATCATGATCATGCGCACGTCGTCCGGCGAGGCGCGGTAGAGCACGCTCGTCAGCATGCCGTTGATGCCGACCGACTTGCCGGCGCCGGTCGAGCCCGCAATCAGCAGGTGCGGCATCATCGTGAGGTCGGCCACGTACGGCTCGCCGTGAATCGTCTTTCCGAGTGCCAGCGAGAGCTTCGAGGTCGAGCGCCGGTAGACCTCGGACTCGAGCAGCTCGCGCAGCGAGATCTGCTCGCGGTTGCGATTCGGAATCTGGATGCCGACGGTCGACTTGCCAGGAATGCGGTCGATGAGCACCGACTCGGACTGCATCGCGAGGCACAGGTCGTCCTCGAGGCCGACGATCTTCGAGTACTTCACGCCGGCGTTGGGCTTGAATTCGAAGGTCGTGACGACCGGTCCCGGATGGATTTGGACGACGGCGCCTTCGACCGAGAACTCCCGGCACTTCTCTTCGAGAAGGCGCGCGTTGTCCATCAACTCGCGCTCGTCGATCTTGCGCTCCGTCTTCGGCGCGTCGAGCAGCGCGGCCGGCGGCGGCGTGTATTCGCCTTTGCGCCGCTCGGCCGGTGCTTTCGAGATGGGCTCCGGATCGGGCAGCGGCAACGGCGTGGCGATCTTCGGCGGCTTCGGCGGCGCGAACGACTTCAGACCGCCGAACACGCCGCTCTTGGCCGGCGCCGGCTGGTCATCCTCGTCGTCGGCGTCGAGCGGCGGCGCCGGCTTCTTTCTTGCCACCGGCGCCGATGACGTGTCGGCGGGCGCAGGCTTCGCCGCCAAGCCCTCCGTGTTCGCGGGCCTGGCCGCCGCGGCCTCGGCAAGGACGGCAGGGGCGGCGCCCTTCTTCGTATGCTTCGCGATCACCTCGCGCCGCTGCCGCTCGCGACGCCGCTCTTCACGCCACTCATGGAGCGCGTCGACCGCTCGCGCGCCATTGGTCCGGATCGCGCCGACCATCGCGGCGAAGAATCGTCCGAACGAGAACTGCGTCGACATGATGATGGCGAGAAAGATCAGCGTCAGGATCACGATCAACGAGCCGGTCCGGTTCAGATAGTCGGACATCCGGTTCGCCAGGAACTCGCCGGCGGAGCCGCCGGCGCGGAACGGTTTCCCGGAGACGTCGAGCGTGCCGAAGACGAGACTGAGAAAGGCGCTGATGCAGCCGAAGAGCAGCACGGCGCCGGTCGCCTTCGTCGCCGCCGCATCCAGCGATCGGCACCAGAAATAATTCCAGCCGGTGACGACGAGCACGGCCGGGATCAAGTACGACGCGTAGCCGAACAACTGAAACGACAGCTCGGCGAGGAACGCGCCGACGCGGCCGGCGAAGTTGGCCGGCGCGGCGTGCGATCCCGTGCTGAAAAACCAGACCGGATCGGAGGGCTCGTAGCTGGCGAGCGAGATGATCCAGATGAGCGCGGCGGCGAAGAGCGCCACCCCGACGAACTCGCTGAATCGGCGGGAAACGGTCGATCGACTCACGTGTCAGATCTCCATGATGACGGGGAGCACGAACGGCCTCCGCCCCGAACGTTTGCGGAAGAAACGGCGCAGCTCGACGCGCAGCTTCTCCTTGATCAATCCCTGATCGGTCCGCTCCTCGACGCTGGCGCGTTCGATGACCTCGCTCAGCACGCGCGCGCCGTCGGCGAGCAGCGCCTGGCTGTCCTCCATCACGAACCCGCGCGTGATGATGTCGGGGAGGCCCTCGAGCGCTCCGGTCTGCTTGTTGATGGCGACGACCGGCACGACGAGCCCGTCCTCGGCGAGATGCCGGCGATCGCGCAGCACTTCGTCGCCGACCTCGCCGGTCCGCGTATCGTCGATCAGCACCCGGCCGACCGGTGCCTTTCCCGCGACCCGCGCCCCGGCTTCGTCGAAGACGAGGACGTCGCCGTTCTCGACGAGGAGAGTCTCGGGCCTCGGCTCGCGCCCGGCAAACACGCGCTTCGCGACGCGCGCATGCTGCGACAGCTGACGATATTCGCCGTGGATCGGAATGAAGTAGCGCGGACGCACCAGCGAGAGCATCAGCTTGAGCTCTTCCTCGCTGCCGTGGCCGGAGACGTGCACGTGCTTGATGCCTTCGTGAATCACGTCGGCGCCGCGCCGCGCCAGGTGGTTGATGACGCGGCCGATCGCCTTCTCGTTGCCGGGAATCGCGCGCGCCGAGATCACCACGGTGTCGTCTTCGGCCACCTTGACGAAGCGGTGATCGTCGATGGCGATGCGCGACAGCGCCGACATCGGCTCGCCCTGCGATCCGGTACTGAGGCACAACACGTCCTGCGCCGGATAGTTTCCGACGTCGGAATCACGAATCTGGACGCCGGCGGGAATCCGCAGATAGCCGAGGCGCTGCGCGATCTCCGAGTTCTGAATCATGCCGCGCCCGACGAAGGCGACCTTGCGATCGAACTGTGCCGCCAGGTCCACGAGGATCTGCATGCGGTAGATGCTCGAGGCGAACGCGGCGACGATGAGTTTGCCGGTCGCGCTCGAGAAGATCTCTTCGAAGGCCTCGGTCACGTCACGTTCGGATCCGGTGAAGCCGCGGCGATCGATGTTCGTGCTGTCGGCGAAGAGCGCCAGCGCCCCCTCGCCGCCGAGCTGCGCGAAGCGGTGCACGTCGAAGTGCTCGCCGTCGATCGGCGTTTGATCGATCTTGAAGTCGCCGGTGTGGACGATGACGCCGAACGGCGTGTGAATGGCCAGCGCCACGCAGTCGGGCATGCTGTGCGTCACGCGGATGAATTCGATCGCGAACGGGCCGACGGTGACGCGCTCCCGCGGGCGCACCGGTACGAGCGGATTCGCGCCAGTGAGATCGTGCTCCGCCAGCTTCGGCTCGACGAGCGCGAGCGTCAGCGGCGTGGCGTAGATCGGACCGTCGACGAGCGGCGCCACGTGCGGCACCGCGCCGATGTGGTCCTCGTGTCCGTGCGTCAGCACGAGCGCGGCGGCGCGTCCCTTCTGCTGCAGGTAGGCGAGGTCGGGGATGATGCGGTCCACGCCGAGCAGCTCCGGATCGGGAAACATCACGCCCGCGTCGACGAGGATGGTCGTCGCCCCCAACGTGAGCGCGAGCATGTTCATGCCGAACTCGCCGAGTCCGCCGAGTGGAACAACTTCCAACATCTGGAAAAGCGCGTACGCACCACGTCCGGAGACACTCCAGGCGGAGCGGACCGGTCGTTGGGAGCCGCGCGATGGCGGCTCAATCAGGCTGCTGGGTGCGCCTGAAGTAACTAGGGCGGGATGAACGACTTACGGCAGAAAACTATAGCACAGGTCGGTACGGGCCGCGTCGTGTCTGGCGACACGGCGGATGTCGAGTAACGGGTCGGGATTCGGGATTCGGGACTTGGGATTTGATGGCAACGAATCCCGAATCCCAAATCCCGAATCCGTTCCAGCCTCAGCCACGCGTCAACACGTCGGCCAGCCGCGCGAACTCGGCGACGCTGAGCGTCTCCGGCCGGCGCCGGCCGTCGAGATCGGCGGCCTTCAGTGCGGCGGATGGCGACAGGCGGACAGCCGGCGGAAATGCGCGCAGCGCGTTCGCCAGCGTTTTGCGGCGTCGGGTGAAGACCGCCACGACGAGATCGTCGAAGAGGGCGGCGTCCCGAACCGGCGGATCGAGGGGATGGAATCTCAGTCTCACGAGCGCCGACTGGACCTTCGGCACCGGACGAAATGCGCCGGGAGGCAGCGTCAGCAGCCGCTCGACGCGCGCCGAGCGCTGGACCAGCACGCTGAGCGCGCCGTACTCTTTGCCGCCCGGCTTCGCCGCGAGACGATCGGCCACCTCGCGCTGCAACATGACCGTCGCGTCCGTGAAGGGCACGCCGCCGTGGTAGAGGTCAGCGAGTTTGACGAGGATCGGCGACGCGACGTTGTAGGGCAGATTGCCTGCGGCCCGGAGCGTCGATCGCTCGGACGGTTGAGGAGCAATATCGATGTCCGCGTCAAGAAAGTCGCCGACGATGATGCCGACATTGGGCGGCCGGTTCCTTTCGAGATCAGCCGCGAGGTCGCGATCGATCTCGAACGCGATCACCGCGCGCGCCTTCTCGGCCAGGCGCCGCGTCAATATGCCTCGCCCCGGGCCGATTTCGACGAAGACCTCGTCCGGTTTCGGATCGATCGCGCGGATGACCTTGTCCGCCCAGGCCGGCTCGAGGAAGTGCTGACCGAAGCGCTTGCGCGCCCGGATCATGCCTGCTCGCCTCGCCAGTAGCGCTCTTCGATCTCTTCGATCTCCTCCTCGCTGAGACCGAAGTAATGACCGATCTCGTGAATCAGCGTCTCGCCGATGCAGACGATGAGGTCCTCTTCGTCCGCGGTCTCGCGCTCGTGCGGACCCTGAAAGATGAGGACGCGATCGGGCAGCGTATTGCCGTAACTCGACGTGCGCTCGGTCAGCGGGACGCCTTGATAGAGCCCGAACAGCGTGTCGGGCGGCTCGATCTCCATCTCGTCGAGCAGCTCCTCCGAGGGCTCGTCCTCGACGACGATCGCGATGTTGTGCATCGCGTCGCGGAACTCACGGGGAATCGTAGCGAGCGCGTCAGCGACGCGTCGCTCGAACTCTTTGCGCTCCACTCGCGGCCTTCGCTTTGAGTTTTTTCTTCGGCGCCTTCTTGTCCCGCGCGCGCGCGATGACGAGGCGGAAGTAGTCGCACTCGTCGCGCACGACGCACTGATCGCACAACGGCTTCGGCTTGCAGATGCGGCGGCCGTGCAGGATGAGCGTGTCCGAGGTGCGCGTCCACCGTGCTTTCGGCATCGCCGCGGTGAGCTGCTGTTCCACGACCACCGGATCGTCCGACTCCGCGATGCCGATGCGGTTCGACACGCGCAGCACGTGACGATCGACGGGCAGGCCGGGCACGCCGAGCGCGTGTCCGAGCACCACGTTCGCGGTCTTGCGGCCGACGCCCGGCAGCTGCACCAGCTTGCCCATCTCTGCCGGCACCTCGCCGCCGTGATCGGCGACGAGCGCCTGCGCCATGCCGATGAGCGATTTCGATTTCGCCCGGAAGAACCCGGTCGAGTGAATCTGCGGCTCGAGCTCGGATGTCGTCGCCCTGGCGAGCGCCCGTGCGTTCGGATAGCGCGTGAAGAGCGCCGGCGTCACCATGTTGACCCTGACATCGGTCGACTGCGCCGACAGGATCGTCGCCACGAGCAGCTCGAACGGCGTCGTGTAGTGCAGCTCCGTGTCGGCGTCCGGATGCTGCGTCTCGAGCTTGTCGAGGATGCGCCGGGTCTCCTTCGCCGACTTCAATTGATCGTGCCCGATCCCTTGTTCCAGCCGACGTTGCTGTAGGAGTCCGAGAACACGCGCCAATGTTCCTGAAGCGCGGCGATCAGATTGGGGACGAACTGGACGGGCACGACGATCTTGGTGCGCACCGGCGCGCGCACGACGTGCTCCGATTCCGCTTCCTTGATCTCTTTGTCGGAGAGCGGCATCACCTCGCAGAAGGTGAGCGTGAAATCGAACGGCGTGTGGGCGATCGAACAGAAGTTCGAATACGTCCGCGGCGTCGTCGCGTTGTCGTCGGGAACGATGGTGAAATTGATCTGTTTGGGCTGCGCTTGGTCGGCCATGCGGCCAAGTGTAGTTCAGTACTTGCGCATCACCCCCACGACAACGCCCTGCACCTGCACTTGATCCGGGTCCACGAACATCGGCTGCATCGCGGCGTTGGCCGGCTGCAGACGGACCTTGCCGCCCGGATCCCGATAGAACTTCTTCAGCGTGACGTCGGATCCGCGAAGCAGGGCGATCACCATTTCCCCGTTGTCGGCCGACTTGCGATCCTCGACGACCACGAAATCGCCGTCGCGAATCTGTTCATCGATCATCGAATCGCCGCGGACGCGCAGCACGTAGGTATCGCGCCTGCCGACCAGATCCTCGGGCACCGCGATCGTCTCGGTCGATGCGACCGCTTCGATGGGAAGACCGGCCGCGACGTAACCCAGCAACGGGAGCTCGACGGCGCGACCGCCCGTGCGCGTCGGCACCATTTCCACCGAGCGGCTCCGGTTCCAGGCGCGCTTGATGAATCCCTTCTCTTGAAGATTTGTCAGATGCTTGTGCACGGTCGCGAGCGAAGAGAGGCCGAAGCGGCGGCCGATTTCTTCGAGGCTTGGCGCGTAGCCGTGCTGCGAGATGAACTCGTTCAGGTAATCGAGGATTTCGCGCTGCCGTTTGGTGAGTGGAAGCATCGTTGCCCTCGTCTCTCGCGGGTGATGATACGCAAAAGAAAGGCGAAGGTCAAGGTATTGAAGAGGTCATGCGCTCGCCGACCCTCTGGTAGGATGCCGTCGCCGTGCGCGTTCCGTTGCAGATTCCGAGCGGGAGCCGTCGTCCCTTCGACGTGGTGGGATTCGGTCTGAACAGCATCGATCTCGTGACGGTCATCGCCGAATATCCCGCCGTCAACACCAAACAGCGTCTTCAGCGATTCGCGCGGCTGCCCGGCGGCCAGATCGCGACGGCCATGGCGACGTGCGCGCGTCTCGGCTGGCGAGCCCGATACATCGGCAGCTTCGGCGACGACGATCTCGGCGCGCTCTCGAAAGAAAGCTTGACCAGCGTCGGTGTGGACATCAGCGCCGCGCGGACCGTCGTCGGCGCGACCAACCAGTTCGCGGTGATTCTGGTTGACGGCCGATCCGGAGAGCGCACCGTGCTCTGGGATCGCGATCCGGCGCTGACCGTGCAACCGATCGACGTGCCGCGCGACGCGGTCGTGTCCGGACGGATGTTGATTGTGGATTGTCATCAGACGGCCGCGTCGGCGCGGGCCGCGCGCTACGCCCGCGAAGCCGGCATCCCGACCATCATCGACGTCGAGAAGGTGAGGCCCGGGATCGCGGATCTCCTCCAGAACATCGACGTCATCATCGCCGCGCAGGAATTTCCGACGGCGCTGACCGGACACGAACAACTCGGCGCCGCCATCGAAGCGATCGGCCGCGAGTTCGGTGCGGCCGTCGTGACGGTGACGCTCGGCGCGGAAGGCACGCTCACGTGGTGCAGCGGGCGGGAGATTCGCACGCCGGCGTTTCAGGTGGACTGTGTCGACAGCACCGGCGCCGGCGACGTCTTTCGCGGCGCCTTCGCCGCCGGCTGCCTCAGATCGCCAGAAGAGGATCTCGAGGACGTTCTGACCTACGCCAACGCCGTCGCCGCGCTCAACTGCCGCGCGCTGGGGTCGCGCGGAGGCATCCCGACGCCGGACGAGGTCGATCAACTCCTGCTCCCACGCCCTCACTTTTAACTTCCTGCGGCCGAGCCGGTCTAAAGGATTCGGAAGAAGGGGTGTCGTTGTAATGGCATCATCCCTCGCGTGGACGTTGCCGACGACCTGGATGCCGGCCGCGGAGCAACGGTTGACTGACGCCGGGTTGTCCGAGCTGGACGATTCCGCGCTCGTCGCCGCGTCCCTCGCCGGTCGGGCCGGTGCTTTCGACCTGATCGTGGAGCGCCATCGCCGCCCGGTGTATCAGCTGTGCTACCGATACGTCGCCAACCACGAAGACGCGAGCGATCTTGCGCAGGACGTCTTTCTCCGCGCATATCGCGGACTGAAGAATTTCAGAGGCCAGTCATCGGTCGCAACGTGGCTGTATCGCATCGCCGTGAACGTGTGCCTGAACCGGGTGACCGCCAAGGGGCCGCAGACCGAATCGATCGACGAGAGCCAGTTCGTCGACGCCTCCGAATCGGCGTCCGACGCGATGCTGAAGCAGGAACGCGCGGCGCGCGTGCGCGATGCGATCGCCCAGCTGCCGCCGAAGCAGCGCAGCACGCTGATTCTGCGGATGTATCACGAGATGTCGCATCAGGAGATCGCCGACGCGTTGGGCAGCTCGGTCGGCGCGGTGAAGGCGAATTTTTTCCACGCGCTCGGGAATCTGAAGAAGTTGCTCGAACATGACTGACACGCATCATCTCACCGCCGGCGAGTTCGTCGATCTCGTCGAAGGCGCGACCTCAGAAGGCGATTGGCCGCATCTGGCAGCGTGCGCCTCGTGCCGGCGGCAGCTCGCCGATCTGCGTGAGATGCAGGAGGCGGCGTCGCGAATCGACGTGCCCGAGCCGTCGCCGCTGTTCTGGAATCACTTTTCGTCACGTGTGCGCGAGGCGGTCGCTGATGAACCGGTGGCGGGCGCGGGTTGGCGGCGGCGGTTCTGGTCGTGGCCCGGCATGCTCGCGCCGCTTTCTGCAGTTGCCGCAGCGGTGCTCGTCGTCGCCGGCGTCTTCAATGCACGTGGTCCGGTTCCGCACGCGGGCGCGACGAAGCAAACGTCTGGATCGTCAGCGGCCTCGACGCTGGAACTGTTGAGCGACAGCGGCGTCGACGACGACGCCTCGTGGAAGTTCGTTGCCGATTTGACTGATTCGCTCGACTGGGATGCGGCGGCCGACGCCAGCTTCGCGCCCGACGGCAGCGCCGAGCACGCGGTTACCCATTTGAGCATGAGCGAGCTGCAGCAGCTGCAACGGCTTCTGCAGGAAGAGCTGTCGGGCAAGGGCGCTTGAGCCGATAATCACATGAGTCAAGATATGAGAGCGAATCTGGTCCGGATCATCGTGTCTTCGTCGCTGCTGGTGGTTCTGTGCGCGGCGTCGCTGTCGGCGCAGGCGCGCCAGGGCAGGGCCGCACCGCCGGCCACGCCGCCGGCCGCAGGCGAGACCGGCGTGTCGCCTGGCGACGTGCAGCGCATGTTCGACGCCTACATGGTCATGCAGGCGCAGGAGCAGCTGAAGATCAGCGACGACCATTTCCCGCAGTTTCTCACGCGTTACAAGGCGCTCCAGGAATTGCGCCGAAAGAGCCTCCAGGAGCACGGGCGGCTGCTCGTCGAGATGCGGCAGATGCTGAACGCGCCGAATCCGGACGAGGCTCAGCTCAAGGAACGGATGAAGTCGCTGCAGGATCTCGACTCACGATCGATTGCCGACGCGAGAAAGGCGTACGAAGCCATCGATCAGGTGCTCGATGTACGGCAGCAGGCAAAGTTCCGGATCTTCGAGGAGGCCATGGAGCGCCGAAAGCTCGAGCTCGTGACGCGCGCGCGACAGGCTAACCGTGCGAAGAGTCAGCAGAAGAAATCAGAAGTAAAATGACCGTCGTGAGCACCAGTCCGTTGCGGTGGATGACCTTCGTGGCGCTCGCCGGCACCACGGTTGTGCTCGGGGCCGACGAGCGCGCCTCGAAGCAGAGCGCGGAGCTGCTCAAGCAGAAAGTGGCGACGATCAGCGCGCACGCCGAGCGTCCAACCAAGGAGGGACGCCGCACGACGGTCACCGAGGGCGAGGTCAACTCGTATCTGACCTACGATGCGAAGCCGCAGCTGCCGGCGGGGGTTGTCGACCCCGCGGTCACGATTCTCGGAACCGGCCGCCTGTCGGGCCGTGCCGTCGTCGACCTCGATGCGGTTCGTCACGCACGTGCCTCGCAAAGCTGGTTCGATCCGACGAACTACCTCACCGGCCGCCTGCCGGTGAATGCGACCGGCCGTCTGCAGACGGCCAACGGCGTCGGCCACTTCGAGCTCGAGTCGGCGAGCGTCGGCGGGGTGCCGATTCCGAAGATGCTGCTGCAGGAAATCGTCAGCTACTACACGCGTTCGCCGGAGAAGCCGTCGGGCATCGGTCTCGACGATCCGTTCGCGCTTCCCGCCCGCATTCGCGAGATCCAGGTCGAGCGAGGCCACGCCATAATCGTGCAATGAGCGAAAAGGGGCCGCACCCCTTTTTGTCGACGCCGTTGCAGTACCTCAAGGGCGTCGGCCCGCGTCGCGCTGCGGACCTCGAACGCGCCGGCCTCGCCACCGTCGAAGATCTCCTCTATCGGTTTCCATTTCGCTACGAAGATCGGAGCCGCCTTCAGCCGATCGCGGCGTTGAAAGCAGGGCAGACTGCGACGATCGCGGGACGGATCGTCGTCAGCGGCTTGCGCTCGACACGTCGTCCCGGTTTCGTGATCTTCGAGGCGGCGATCGACGACGGCTCAGGCTCCCTCCGTGCGGTCTGGTTGAACCAGAAGTTCCTGCGCGACGTCTTGAAGCGCGGACAGCATGTCGTTCTGTACGGATCGGTCGAATTGCGCGGATCGGTGAGCCTTCAGATCACGAATCCCGAGTACGAAATCCTGGACGACGAGGAAGGCGAGACGCTGCACACGGGCCGCATCGTGCCGGTCTACGAAAAGACCGGCGTGGTGACGACCAGAGTGCAGCGCAAGCTCGTGGACGAGGCGCTTCAGCGGCTGCCCCCGGATCTGTCCGATCCGCTGCCGGAGGATGTGCGGCTGCGTCTCGGCCTGCCGTCACGGTACGCGGCGCTGCACGCCGCGCACTTTCCGCCACGCGACGCCTCGATCGGCGAGCTCAACCACTTTGCGACCCCGGCGCAGCGACGGCTGATCTTCGAGGAGGCCTTTCTCTTCGAGGTCGGCGTGATCGCCCGTCGCCGATTCGCGGATGCCGAGCGTAAACCGTTTCAGATTGGCGTCGACCAGCGCATTCGCGACTCGGCGAAGAAGATCCTGCCGTTCAGGCTGACCGATGGTCAATTCAAGGCGCTCGGGGAAATCGTCGAGGACATGCAGCAGCCGCACGCGATGAACCGGCTGCTGCAGGGCGACGTCGGCGCGGGAAAAACGATCGTCGCGCTCATGGCGGCGCTGGTCACGATGGAGAACGGTCTTCAGGTCGCGTTCATGGCGCCGACTGAAATTCTCGCCGAGCAGCACTTCTTCAACATCTCGCGCCTGCTGCAGGCGTCCCCCTTCCGCGTGGCGCTGCTCACGGGCTCGACGACGAGCGCGACGAGGCGTGAGCACCTTGCCGAAGTGGAGGCCGGCACGATCCGGATGGTCATCGGCACGCACGCGCTCGTGCAGGGCGACGTGAATTTCAAGCATCTCGGCCTCGCCATCATCGACGAGCAGCATCGCTTCGGCGTGGTGCAGCGCGCCACCCTGCGGGCGAAAGGCCTGCGTCCCGACGTGCTCGTCATGACCGCCACGCCGATTCCGCGAACGCTCGCCCTGACGATCTACGGCGATCTCGACGTGTCGATCATCCGCGACGCGCCGCCCGGACGCCTGCCGGTCAAGACGACGGCGAGACCTGAATCGCGCCGCGACGACGTGTATGCGTTCGTCCGCGAACAACTCGACGCCGGGCGCCAGGCCTACGTCGTCTATCCACTCGTCGAGGAGTCGGCGAAGGTCGATCTCAAGGCGGCGACCGAGATGGCCGACCATCTCGCGACCGACGTCTTTCCCCAGTACCGCGTGGGCCTGCTGCACGGACGCCTGAAGGCGGACGGCAAGGAACGGGTGATGAAGGCGTTCGCCGCCGGCGAACTGCACATCCTCGTGTCGACGACGGTCGTGGAAGTCGGCGTGGATGTCCCCAACGCCACGGTGATGCTCGTCGAGCATGCGGAGCGGTTCGGTCTGTCACAGCTCCACCAGTTGCGCGGCCGCGTCGGCCGCGATCGTCATCAGTCGTACTGCTTCCTCTTGTACCAGTCGCCGTTGTCGGACGACGCGCGCGAGCGGCTCCATACGATGGCCGAAACCACCGACGGCTTCGAGATCGCCGAGCGCGACATGCGTCTGCGCGGCTTCGGCGACGTGTTCGGCACGCGCCAGGCCGGCACGCCGACGTTCCGGATGGTGAATATCGAGCGCGATGGCGCGATACTCGAACTGGCGCAGCGCGAAGCGATCGCGTGGTTCGACGATATGACCCCGGCGCCGGCCGCCGTCGAAAAGCTGCTGCATAGCTGGGAAACACGTTTCAAGTTGATCGAGGTCGGGTAATGGCGGCCTGAAAGGGCCTAACGACGAGTACTTTCCGGTAGCGCAGGCCTTTGCGCCTGCCCGGCGCCATGCGAGTCATCGCGGGATCATTGAAAGGCCGTCGCCTCAAGGCTCCGACGTGGGACGGACTCCGCCCGACCTCGGACAAGCTGCGCGAGACGCTGTTCAACATCCTCGCACCGCGGATCGAGGGCGCGCGAGTGCTCGACGCCTACGCCGGCACCGGCGCCGTCGGCATCGAGGCGCTCAGCCGCGGCGCCGCGCACGTGACGTTTATCGAACGCGATCGGCGCGCGCAGGCGCTCATCGCCGACAACCTCGCCCACTGCGGCGTCGCGGACGGCTATGCTATGATTCGCGCGAGCGTTTCCCGCGCGCTCGGCGATCTCCAACCCGCGTCATTCGACATCATGGTCTTTGATCCGCCGTACACACAGCTACCTGACGACATCCTCGCCGCCGCCGGCGACCGGCTCGCCGCAGAGGGGGTCCTGGTGCTCGAGCATGCGCGCCGCCGCCCCGCGCCCGAATCGGCCGGCGCGCTCGTCCGCACGCGGCAGGTGATCTCGGGCGACTCCACGCTCTCGTTCTACTCATGGGCACGCTAGCCATCTATCCCGGATCGTTCGACCCGCTCACCAACGGACACGTCGACATCATCTCGCGCGGCGCCCGTCTGTTCGATCGCATCGTGGTCGCGATTCTGAAGAACGCCGAGAAGCAGCCGCTCTTCACCACTGACGAGCGGGTGGAAATCGCGCGCGCGGTGTTCAAACAGCAGCGGAACGTCGAGGTCGACACCTTCGCCGGCCTGCTCGTCGACTACGTGGAGCGGCGCCAGGCGCAGGTGATCGTGCGCGGGCTGCGCGCCGTGTCGGATTTCGAGTTCGAGTTCCAGATGGGGTTGATGAACCAGCGGTTGAATCCGCACATCGAGACGGTGTTCATGATGCCGGCGGAGCAATACACCTACATCAGCTCGCGGCTGATCAAGGAAGTCTTCTCGCTCGGTGGACGGGTGCACGGCCTGGTGCCGGAGCTCGTCGAAGAACGCCTGCGGGAAAAAGTTCTCGCGACACGAGACGCCTAATCGAAGGGAGAGCAATGAAATTAGCGGATCGCACGACGCGTATCTCCAGTTCACCGACGATGAAAGTGACGGCGACCGTCGATCGGCTGAGGCGCGAAGGGGTGGAGGTCATCGACTTCGGCGCCGGTGAGCCCGATTTTCCCACCCCCGACGCCGTCAAGGCCGCAGGCCATCAGGCGATCGATCAGAACTTCACGCGCTACACGCCGGTGCCCGGCATCGTCGAGTTGAAACGTGCGATTTGCGATCGGTATCGCGCCGACTACGGGATCGACTACAAGGAATCCGAGGTCATCGTCACGGCGGGAGGCAAGCAGGCGCTCTACAACACGGCGCTCACGCTCTGGGGGCCGGGCGACGAGGTCATCACGCACGCGCCGTACTGGCCGACGCTGACCGAGCAGATCAAGCTCAGCGAGGCGACGCCGGTACTGGCCCGGACCCATGCGGAGGAGGGCTTCGCGATTCGCGCGCGCGCCATCCTCGACGCCGTGACGCCGCGCACGCGCGGCATCATCCTCAACTCGCCGTGCAATCCCACGGGGGCGCTGATTGCGGAAACCGATCTCGCCGAGATTGCGGAGCTCGCGGCGCGCCAGGGGATCTGGATCGTCCTCGACTTGTGTTACGAGAAACTGATCTACGACGCGGTGCCGCATAATCTGCCCGGCGTCCTCGCCGCAAAGTGCCGCGATCTGACGGTGCTCTGCGGATCGGCCTCGAAGGCGTACGCGATGACCGGCTGGCGCTGTGGGTGGGCGCTCGGTCCGGCGCCGGTGATTGCCGCGTCGAGTGCGATTCAGAGTCACGCGACGTCGAACGTTTCGTCGATCACGCAGAAGGCGGCGGTCGCCGCGCTGACCGGATCGCAGGCGCCGGTGCAAGTGATGCTCGATGAGTACCGCAGGCGGCGCGATCAGTTGTGCGCGTGGCTTGCCGCCGATCCGCGGCTGCGCTGCCAGAAGCCGGCCGGTGCGTTCTACATGTTCATCGACATCAGCGATCTGCTTTCGCTCGATGGTTTCCGCACGTCGCTGGACTTCGCCGACGCGCTGCTCGCGGAATCGCGCGTGGCGGTGACGCCGGGCGAAGCGTTCGACGCGCCCGGGTTCATTCGCATCTCATACGCGACGTCGATGGAGAACCTGCGCGAAGGCAGCGCGCGCCTCCTCGAATTCGTCCGTACTCATCAAGTGCGAGAGGTCGCGGCGAGCTGATTGCATTCGTCGGCGGCATATGCCTAAGGTAGTGGCGGTCATCGGCGCCTCGAGCGATCGGCGGAAGTTCGGCAACCGGGCCCTGCGTGCGTTCCGGCAGCAAGGCTACACCGTCATCCCGATCAATCCGAACGAGGCGGAGGTCGAGGGACTCAAAACGTACGCCTCGGTACTCGACGTACCGGGCACCATCGACATGGCGTCGTTCTACGTGCAGCCCGAAGTGGGCGAGCGTGTGATCGACGAGGTCGCGCGAAAAGGGATTGCGGAAGTGTGGCTCAATCCCGGCGCGGAAAGCGACGCGCTGATCGAACGCGCGCGGACGCTGCAGATTCAGCCGATCGTCGCCTGCAGCATCGTCGCGATTGGACAGAACCCGTACGCGCTATAATCCCCACACCACTATCCTTCACGCGAGTTTTCATGCCCAGCAACCATAAGCGCCATGCTCCGGCGCGGACCGCGAATGGACCGGCCACTTCCGATCCCCCCGCACCCGCCGACACCGCCACCCCCGAACAACCAACGAAAGTCGCCGCGCAGACACAGAGTCCTCCAGCAGCGCCGCCCCAGCAGCAGCCACAACCGCAGCAGCAGCGCGGGCTGAACATCACCGATCTGAAGGACATGAGCATCCAGAAGCTCACGCAGATCGCCAAGGACCTGAACGTCGGCGGCGCGACCGGAATGCGCAAGCAGGAGCTGATCTTCCAAATCCTGAAGGCGCAGACCGAGCAGAGCGGATTCATCTTTTCGGAAGGCGTCCTCGAGGTGCTTCCCGATGGATTCGGCTTCCTGCGCGCGCCCGACTACAACTATCTGCCCGGCCCCGACGATATCTACGTCTCGCCGTCACAGATTCGTAAATTCGATCTGCAGACCGGCGACACCGTCTCCGGCCAGATTCGCCCGCCCAAAGAAGGCGAGCGCTACTTCGCGCTCATCAAGGTCGAGGCGGTCAACTTCGAGGCGCCCGAACAGGCGCGCGACAAGCTCTTTTTCGAAAACTTGACGCCGCTCTATCCGCAGGAGCGGATCACGCTCGAGACGCCGGAGAGTCTGTCGGCGCGCGTGATGGATCTCTGGACGCCGATCGGAAAGGGGCAGCGCGGCCTGATCGTCGCGCCGCCGCGCACCGGCAAGACGATGCTGCTTCAGAGCATCGCGCAGTCGGTATCGAAGAACCATCCCGAGGTCTATCTGATCGTCCTGCTGATCGACGAGCGGCCCGAGGAAGTCACCGACATGCAGCGGTCGGTGGACGGCGAGGTCATCTCCTCGACGTTCGACGAGCCGGCGCAGCGCCACGTCCAGGTCGCGGAGATGGTGATCGAAAAAGCGAAACGGCTCGTCGAGCACAAGAAAGACGTGCTGATCCTGCTCGACTCGATCACGCGCCTCGCGCGCGCCTACAACACCGTCATCCCGCCCTCGGGCAAAGTGCTCTCAGGCGGTCTCGACAGCAACGCGCTCCAGAAGCCGAAGCGCTTCTTCGGCGCCGCGCGCAACATCGAAGAGGGCGGATCGCTCACGATCATGGCGACGGCGCTCATCGACACCGGCTCGCGCATGGACGACGTGATCTTCGAGGA
>DAIUKO010000054.1:0-30929 GCA_036848175.1 Vicinamibacterales bacterium
TCGACTTGCCGCTCATGCTGAGCCCGTCGAAGCATGAGCGTCTCGCTCAGGATGTACTGGTCGAACCACGAGCTGTTCGGCGCTCGTCCTTCGACAAGCTCAGGACGAGCGGTGCTAACTTGCCGGACCGGTCACCGCGCCGCCGCGAATTGTAATGTAGTCTTACGCGCCATGACGTTTCGAAAATTGGGCGCGGCCGGCCCGCTCGTCTCTTCAATCGGGCTCGGCTGCATGGGGATGTCGCAAAGCTACGGAAAGGGCGACGACGAGGAATCGATCCGAACGCTGCATCGGGCGCTCGACCTTGGCATCACGCTGATCGATACCGCAGATGCATACGGCAAAGGCGAGAATGAAACGCTCGTCGGTCAGGTCGTCCGCAGCCGCCGCGGCGAAGTCGTTCTGGCGAGCAAGTTCGGCCTCGTGCCTCCGCCGAGTGGAGGACCGGCGACAGAAGTCGACGCACGCCCTGAGCGGGTGAAAACCTGTTGCGAGGCGAGCCTGCATCGTCTCGGCGTTGACGTCATCGATCTGTACTACCTGCATCGCGTCGATCCGAAGGTGCCGATCGAGGACACGGTTGGCGCGATGTCGGATCTCGTCCGCGAGGGTAAAGTGCGTTTTCTGGGACTCTCGGAGGCGGGGCCTCGATCACTGCGGCGTGCGTACGCCGTGCATCCGATTGCCGCGCTGCAGAGCGAGTACTCGCTCTGGTCGCGCGGCCCTGAGCGTGCCGTGCTCCCCGTGTGCCGCGAGCTCGGGATCGGATTTGTCGCGTTCAGCCCGCTGGGCCGCGGATTTCTGAGCGGCACGGTGAAGAGCCTCGAAGCGCTGGAACCAAACGATGTGCGGCGGAAGCTGCCCCGGTTCGAAGATGGAAACCTGCAGGAGAACATCGCGCTCGTCGGGCGTCTCGAGGCGGCTGCACGCAAGAAAGGATGCTTGCCGGCACAGCTCGCGCTCGCGTGGCTGCTTGCCAAAGGCGCGGACATCGTGCCGATTCCAGGCACGAAGCGCAGACGCTATCTGGAGATGAATGCGGCGGCGGACGCGATCGCGCTCAGCCCGGAAGAAGTCGCCGCCCTCGATGAGATGTTTCCGATCGACGCGGCCGCCGGGACCCGATATCCGGCGGCGAGCATGCGCCTGCTCGAGAGCGAGCAGGAAACGTGAAATCCAGGGGCGGACCGGCGGGTCCGCCCCTACGGGAAAGGCGCCTTTAGAAGTTGAACGTGAAGTTGAGCCTCACGAAGCGCGGCCCGAGGATCGTTGTCGGATTGAGCCACGTCCCGCCGTTCGCGACACCGTAGGCATACTGCTGCTCGTACTGGGTGCCGTAATTCACGTTGAACAAGTTCTGGAGATCGACGCCGACGTCGAGACGCCGGCCGTTGAACCTCAAGACTTTCGCGAACCGCATGTCGACCTGATTGCGTCGGCTATCCCCGAAGATCAGGTTGCCGTTGTCGAGCAGCGGGACGTTCGTCACGCCGTTGGCGAGTCCGCCGGGCGGCAGCCGTCCGAGCAGTGATTGCACGACTGTGTTCGGCACGTTCCAGTTCGCGTCGGTCGGGTTCGCCGCCGGTAGAATCGGCTGAATACCGACGAACACCGTCGGGTTGTTGACGGAGAAAATGACCGGCGGCTGCGAACGCAGAGTCGCGGCCACCTGGACGCCGACCTTGGGCACCATGTAGACCACAGAGCCCCGGAGCGTCGTCTCGACAGGGTCGACGCGACGGCAGTAACGCGGGTCGGGACTGTCAATCTTGAGGACCGTCGCGCACGCGTCGTTGATCGCTCGCCCAGTCGTGGTGCCGCCCTGAAGCGTGAGGCTGCCCTTGAGCCGTGCGTTCACGGTGACGTCGACGCCGTGCCAGTAGTTGACGCGCTCCGCGCCGTAATCGGACTCGAACGTCACGTAGTTGTCCGCGCCGCGACCAGCGGCGGCGGCGGTCATCGTGTACACGTCGATCGGGTACCCGCCGCCGTTCGGAAGCCTCGAGTCTTTCGGCGCGGTGATGGTCCATTTCTCGTAGTCGGATGGTCCCACCAGCAGGTTGTCGGTGACGGTGAAGTTGCTCCACCACCTTCGGTTGTATCCCACTTCCAGCGACACGCGCGGCGCCAGTTCCTGCTGGAGGTTGACGCCCCACTGCGAGTCGGTCGGACGGATGTTCCATCCGTTCAACAGCGCCGGATTGACCCGCGTCGACGTGCCGGGCTTGCCGTAATTCAGCGAGTTGCCGGTCACCGCGCCGCAGATGTCGCCGCCCGGAACAGTCTGCGCGGCGAAATTCATGATGTCGCAGTCGACCACATAGTTGCCGTTGACGTCGGTCCAACTGCGGTTGACGGGCGTGTTGTTGTATCCGACTATGCGATTCGCCGGGTTGTTCTGTGTGTAGATGGTGTCGTTGGTCGCCGGTCCCAGGTAGCGGCCGAAATTGAACTTCACCGCGGTCTTGCCATTCCCGAAGATGTCGTAGGCGACGCCGACGCGCGGCGAGAGATCCTTGTACGACTTCACACCATCGGTCCGTTCGATCGCGATCGGCGACGCATTGAACGGTGAGGTGACGCTCGTCCCGTTGTGCTCGGCGGGACTGAAGCTCGACGCCAGATCGAAACGGAGCGCGCCCTGGATCGTCAACTGATTGCGCGTCCAGGTGTCCTGCGCGTACAGCGCGGTCACCCTTGTCCGATCGGCGGTCTGGAACTGCGGCAGCCGGAATGTGAACTGGTTCGGGATCCTGTTGTTGAAGCGGTACGACAACTGCGAGAGGTTGGTATCGAACTCGGAGTCGGCGACCAGATAGGAACCCTGGTAGCCGAACTTCATGTTGTGCTCGCCGGAGGCATACGAGGCCGAGGCGCGCCAGCTGTTGGGGTTGCCGAAGTTATTGAGGTAGGTGCCGACGCCTCGGTAGGTGAAGTTGGCGGGATGTCCGTCGATCGCCGACTGCTCCTGGACGGGAATCAGATTGAGGATGCCGTCGGGCGGCACCTGGCCGGGTCCGCCTGCATGCCTGTATGCGAAACGCGAGAAGCCCGCTTCGACCAGGAGCTTGCTGCTGACCGTTGACGTCCACGTCCCTTGCGTCACCCAGTACGGGAAATCGAAATAGCCGGTGTTCGCCTCGGGCGACTGCGTCGTCGATCCGAGGGCGATCCAGTTGGCGGCGCGCGACCCGTTGCAGCCCTCGCCGTTCGTGGTCAGCGTCGATCCCTCGCAGCGATACTGGTTCTCCTGCGAGAACATGACGCGATTCTTCGGCGTCACCTGCGCGGTGCCGCGCGCCGACCAGATGTTGCGGCCCTGCACGAGACGCGGTTCGATGCTGTCATCTCTCAGGTAGTCCCAATGCGCGGCGTCGCCCGCGTACTTGTTGACGCCGATGCCCGAGACACCCGAAGTCGTCTTGTAGCTCCGATAGGTGACGAAGAACCAGAGCCGGTCGCGCTTGATCGGACCGCCGAGCGATCCGCTCGCGTCGTACGCGCTCTTGATCCCCGGTCCTCGCGTGATCCCCTGGCTCCGCAGCGTATCGTCGATGTTGTCGCCGCGCGACCAGTCGCCGGCGGTGTTGAAGAACGCCTGACCCGAGAACTTGTTGCCGCCGGACTTCGGCACGAGGTTCATCGTCGGCCCGCCGGTTTCGTTTTCACCGAGGCCGCCGGACACGAGCATCACCGCTTCTTCGACGTTGTTCGTGTCATAGGTGAGCGACGAAACGCCGCCGCCGTTGAACGCCGCCGCCACGGTCATGCCGTTGATCGACATGCGGCCTTCGTTGGTCCTGCCGCCGTGCGCGCTGAAGAAGGTCATCGTGGGCGTCGCGGCGAGCCCGTTGTTGTCGACGGTCACGCCGGGCATCGCGTTCAGCAGCGAGCCGTAGGCGCGCGTCGCCGGCAGCGATTCGATGACGGTCGAGCTGATGACCGTTTCGCGGCGGGTGTTCTGCACGTCGACCACCGGCGACGATCCAGTCACGGTCACCGTCTCCTGCAGCTCGCCGACTTTCAGATCGATGGGGATGGTCAGCGTTGTCGTGCCGGTGAGCTCGATGCCCTCGCGCTTGACCGTCGCGAATCCAGGCAGGGATACCGTCAGCGTATAGGTGCCGGGCCGCAGATCGACAATCCGATACAGCCCGTTGCTGTCGGTCACCGCGGTGTGAGCTCGCTCGATCAGCACCGGGCTCGATGCCTCGACAGTCGCACCGGGCAGAACGGCGCCTGAAGTGTCTTTGACGGTTCCAGTGATTGCGCCCTGGGCAAATACCGCGGCAGGCACCAGGACCGTCGACGCGAACACGACCGCAATTCTCGCGAGAGCGCGCATCAGCCAACCTCCTTCGATTAGTTCAACGGCTACCTTTCAATTGATCCAGCTGGCGCTTCAACTGCTGGTTGTTCGGATCGAGCTGCACGGCCTTCTCGAGATTCTTGATCTGGTTGTCCTTGTCGTTCTTCTTCGCATACGCCTGCGCCATGGCGGCATACGTCGGCGCGTGGTTTGGATCGAGCTCGACGTTCACTTGCAGAAGCGCCAGGGCATCGTCGGCCTTGTTGGCGTTGGTGAGCGTGTTCGCCGACGCCACGAGGCTCATTTCGTTGAAGTCGATCGCCTGCTTGCGCAGGTCGCGGTACTGCTGAATCGCCGCCGGCACGCCCGACTTCGTGATCGTCTCGTTGACAGCGTCGACGGTCACCTTCGGCACCGGCGCGCCGCGATGGCACGTGGCGCAACGCAGCCGCGTGATGTCGGCGGCGGCCTTGCCGGTCACGTCCGGCAGCTTCGCGCTGATCTCGCGCGCCATCAGGATCATTTTTCGCGCGACGTTCTTCTTCGGATTGCCGTCCGACGCGTAGTCGGCTTGCGGACCCTGGCCGGTATGGCAGAACGCGCATCCGCCTTGCTGCTGGACGCCGAGCTGCTGCACGAACCCCTGCATCGTCGCGATGAGTTCAGGACGCGCGATGTCTTTCGGATAGATCTGCAGGTTCGTCAGCGGCGCCGGCTGTTGTTGTCCTCCCGCCGGCGCGGTTTGCGCCAGCGCCAGCGAAGACGTCCCGATCGCGATCAAACCAAACGCCATCACACCGGTGAACGCACGCGTCATGAGCTCTCCTCTCGTTCTCGAGATTGCAATGTTGTGTGCCGCGCCTGATGTGCGAGGCACGTGCGAGCCGCGAGCCGGGCGGCGCCGTATCGGCGAGGAACTGAGCACTATCGGCGCCATGCGGATCCTCTGACGAGCAGTGTCCGGCCGGCTCAATCGCCGAAGCGTGGGCGCGGCCGCTGCAGCGGCCCGACGCTTGCGGGGCACGCAGTCTACTCCTATCGGGGTCCGATCGGTCAACGCCTCATCATTCGAGAGGTTACAATTCGCGACGAATCCGGGACCGATACCTCGTTTATGATGGACCGAGCCGCGAACGATCCTCGACGACAAGCCCGATCGGAGCGCCGACTGATGACGAAGAGACTGCTGGCTCTCGGGTGCGCCGTCATCGTGCCCTTCGTATACTCCGCTCCCGGACAGACGGCTCAGCCGCCAGCCGCGCCGACTCAGAGCTCGCCGCAGCGCGCCTTGCTGGATCGCTATTGCGTCGGCTGCCACAGTCAACGTGCCAAGGCGGCCGGTCAGGACTCGGCCCGCAAACTGACGCTCGACGATCTCGATCCCGCGCGCGTCAGCGAGCATCCCGACAAATGGGAGCACGTCGTCCGGAAACTTCGCGCGGGCATGATGCCGCCCGCCGGTTCACGCCGACCCGACAAGGTCAGCTACGACGGCTTCATCACCTGGCTCGAGGACGAGCTCGATCGGACCGCCGTCGTCTACGCCCCGCCGCCCGGCCTTCATCGTTTGAATCGCACCGAGTACGCCAACGCGATCCGCGACGTCCTCGACCTCGCGATCGATCCGGGCACGTATCTGCCGTCTGACGATTCGACGCACGGCTTCGACAACATCGCCGGTGCGCTGGGCATCTCGTCGACGCTCATCGAGGCGTACGTGAACGCCGCCGGAAAGATCAGCCGCCTCGCCATCGGCGAGCCGACGACGCCGCGCCTCGTCGTCTACCGAACGCCCGAAGATACGTCGCAGGATTACCACGTCGAAGGGCTGCCGTTCGGCACGCGCGGCGGCATCCTCCAGAAGCACGTGTTCCCCTCCGACGGCGAGTACACGATCACCGTGACGCCGATCTTCGGCGACAACATGTCGCCGACCGGGTTCGGATCCGTGCCGTGCGAGAAGCTCGAGATTCTCCTCGACGGCGAGCGTTTGGCGGTCGTCGACTGGCAGGGCAGCCGTCGTCTCGGCGCGCCGCAGGCGAATTGCGGCGGCGAGAGTGCGCCGGCGCAACGCGGACGCGGCGCGGCGGCGGGCGGGCGTGGGGCGGCGGGCCGCGGAGCGCCACCCACCGGCGGGCAGCAGGGTCCCGAAGCATTTTTCGGCGGCCGCGGCGGCACGCCGATGCGTGCCCGCTTCAAGACGACCGCCGGCGCGCACTGGGTCGGCGCGACATTCCCCGCGACGAACTTCGCGCCCGTGCTCGATCTCGATCAGCACTTCATGCGCGACACGGTGCAGACCGGGCCGACGCCGGGATTCACCTTCTTCCCGCACGTCGGAACGCTTCGCATCGAGGGCCCGTTCAACGCGGCGACGGCGACGGAGTCGCCGTCGCGCGCGCGTATTTTCGTGTGCCGGCCCGGCGCACCCGCGGCCCCTTCGACAGGCTCCGGATCGTCCCGAGCTTCGTCGAGGGACGACGAAACCGCCTGCGCCCGCACGATCACGACAAACCTCGCGACGCGCGCGTTCAGGCGCCCCGCGGCGGCCGCCGACGTCCAGGCGTTGATGGAGTTCTATCAGGCGGGGCGCAAGGAAGGCGATTTCGAGCACGGCGTCGAAATGGTGCTGACACGAATCCTCGCGGATCCGCGCTTCATCTATCGCATCGAAAGCGAGCCGGCGTCCGCGAAAACGAACCAGCCCTATCGCATCAGCGATCTCGATCTCGCCTCGCGCCTGTCCTTCTTCCTGTGGAGCAGCGTCCCCGACGAAGAACTGATCGCGGTGGCGAGCCAGGGCAAGCTGAAGGATCCGGTCGTCCTCGAGCGCCAGGTGCGTCGCATGCTCAAGGATGCTCGCGCCGAGGCGTTGACCGCGAACTTCGCCGGTCAGTGGCTCAACCTGCGCGGCCTGCAGAGCACGAGTCCACTGCCGCTCCTCTATCCCGACTTCGACGATCCGCTGCGGCAAGCGATGCGCCGCGAAGTCGAACTCCTCTTCGACAGCCTCATCCGCGACGACCGGAGCGTGACGGACCTGCTGACGGCCGATTACACCTTCGTCAACGAACGGCTGGCCAAGCATTACGGCATTCCAAACATCTACGGCAGTCAGTTCCGTCGCGTGACGCTCGGTCCGGACATGGACGCGCGGCGCGGACTGCTCGGCAAAGGCGCGTTCCTCGTCACGACCTCGAAGCCCGAGCGCACCTCACCGGTGACGCGCGGCAAGTGGATCATGACCAACATCCTCGGCGTCAGCCCACCGGATCCGCCGGCCGACGTGCCGCCGCTCAAACCGCGCGTGGCCGACGCCGCCGGCCATGTGGTGGAGCCGACGATGCGTCAGAAGATGCTGGATCATCGCGTGCGGCCCGACTGCATTCAGTGCCACAACCTGATGGATCCGATCGGTTTCGCGCTCGAGAACTTCGACGGGATCGGCATCTGGCGCACGAAGGACGGAGACGAGGCTGTCGATCCGACCGGGCAGGTGTTCGACGGCACGAAGATCGACGGACCGGTGGCGTTGCGGAACTGGCTGGAGACCTACTCGACGCAGTTCGTGGAAGTGGTCACGGAAAAACTGCTGGTCTACGCGCTCGGGCGCGGCCTCGAATATCAGGATATGCCGCTCGTGCGCGCGATCACGCGTGATGCGATGCGCAATCAGAATCGCTTCTCCGCACTCGTCATGGGCGTCGTCAACAGCAAACCGTTCCAAATGAATATGAAGTCGGGCGACGCGGTGCCGAGCCCCGCGGTCGACGGCGCGAATCGGGACAGAAGCAAGGGAGCGAAGTAGGACTATGTTCAACACGAAGCGGCACATACCACGACGAACCTTCCTCAAGAGCGCAGGGTGCACGCTCGGGCTGCCGCTGCTCGAGGCGATGCTGCCGGCGTCGGTGGCGCTCGCGGCCAGCGAGGCCGCCACGCCCAAGCCGCGCTTCGTGGGCATCTTCTTCCCGCACGGGATGGCGCCGGGGTACTGGGAACCGACAGCGGAAGGGCCGCTGCCCGCGAAGCTCCCGTACATCCTCGAGTCGCTGCAGAAGGTGCGAGAGCAGACGGTCGTGATGACCGGCCTCTGGTCGAAATCGGCCGAGCCTCCGGAAGGGACGACGGGCTCCGATCACTGGGTGGCGGCGGCGTATCTGACGGGGATCAAACCGCGCAAGACGGCCGGATCCGATGCAACCGTCGGCAGTCCGACGATCGATCAGATCATCGCGCAGAAGATCGGGCAGGAGACGCTGCTGCCGTCGCTGCAGCTCGCGTGCGAAGACCCGAATTCGAGCTCGAGCAACTGCGGCGAAGGGTACAGCTGCTCGTACACGAATTCGATTTCGTGGGTCGAGCTGCCGACGCCGGCGAACGAACCGTACGTGCACACGAGCCCGCTGCCGATGGAGCTCAATCCGCAGAACGTGTTCGAACGGCTGTTCGGAAGCGGATCGACGCCCGAGATGCGCGCGGCGCGGATGCGCCAGAACCGCAGCATCCTCGACTCCATCCAGCAACAGTTGGCGAGCCTCACCAGAGAGCTCGGTCCGTCCGATCGACGGACGATCAGCCAGTACACGGACGAGATCCGCGAGATCGAGCGGCGCATCCAGATCGCGGCGAAGGCCGCGGCCGACGTCCCGGAGATTCCGCTGCCGACCGGCATCCCCGAATCGTTCGACGAGCACATCAAGCTGCACTTCGACATGACCGCGCTCGCCCTCCGCGCCGACATCACGCGCGTGGCCACGCTGCTCGGCGCGCGGGATCTCACCGCTCGCGCCTACGTCTTTCCGAAGAGCGATCTCTTCCCGAGCGGCGGCGTCAGCACCAGCTTCCACGGCGGCTCGCACCATCAGGAAGATCCGGTGCAGATCCGCCGCTACGCGGACATCAACCGGTACCACGTGTCGACGCTGGCGTACTTCGCGGAGAAGCTGCAGGCGATCCCCGACGGCGACGGTACGCTCCTCGACCACTCGCTGATCATGTACGGCACGAACATGGGCAATTCGAATCAGCACCAGCACTACGACGTGCCGCACGTGTTCGTCGGCGGCGCCAACGGGAAGCTCAAAGGCAACCGGCATCTCGCCTACGAGCGCAAGACGGTGACGACGGGGAACATGCTGCTGAGCGTGCTCGACATGTACGGCATTCACAAGGAGTCGCAGGGCGACAGTACCGACAGGCTGGCGAAGTTGTGACCCTGGCAGGCGAGAAGATGGTTTCGATGAAACGCGTCGTGTTCGTTCTCGCGGTATTGACGTTCGGCGCGAGCGCGATCGCGCGCGCGGCGGGCAGGAGCGACGTCGCCGATGCCGTCATGAACGGCGATCGCGCCGCTCTGCGCACGCTCATCCAGCAGAAGGCCGACGTCAGCGCGCCGCAGATCGACGGCGCGACGGCGCTGCACTGGGCCGTGTACCGCGACGACCTCGAGAGCGCCGACCTGCTTATCGCCGCGGGGGCCAAGGTCGATGCGGCCAACCGCGAAGGCTTCACGCCGCTCATCATGGCCGCCCTCTACGGCCACGTGCCGATGATCGACAAGCTCCTGAAGGCGCATGCGGACGTGAAACAGCGTCTCGCCAACGGCGAGACCACGGTCATGCTCGCCGCACGCAACGGGAATCCGCAGGCGATCAAGCTGCTCGCGGCGGCCGGCGCCGATGTGAACGCGAAGGAAAAGCTGCGCGGCACGACCGCGCTGATGTGGGCCGCGGAGCAGCGTCATCCCGCGGCGGTGAAGATGCTGCTCGAGCTCGGCGCCGACCATCGCGCCGCATCAGGACCGGCGGGACTCCCGCGCAACTACATGGCGCCGCGAGTGAACACCGCCGCCGTCAAGGATGCACAGCGCCGCTACGCGGCGGCCATCGCCGCGGGCCGCACCTACGAGCAGCAGCTCGAGTACGAAGTCTCGCAAGGCGCGAAAATCAACATCGGCTTCCGCGGCTTGTTCAACGCTCGGCGGGCGGACCTCGCTGGCGCGCCGGCGGCCGGGGCAAATGCGACGCCGACTTCGAATGCAGGCGCGGCGCAGACTCCGCCGGCTGCCGAGCCGGCGCCGCCGGCTGAAGCGACCGACGACACCGAGGTGATCATCGCGGGACTCGTGGGCACCGGCGGCGGCGGCCTGACGGCGCTCGTCTTCGCCGCGCGCGAAGGCGATCAGGAGTCGGCGAAGCATCTGCTGGACGCCGGCGCGGATGTCAATCAGACCACCGAGTACGGCTGGACGCCGCTGCTCACCGCGACCAACAATCGCCATTACAAGCTGGCCCAGTACCTCATCGAGCGAGGCGCCAATCCGAACATCGCCAACAAGGGCAGCTGGACGCCGCTCTATCTGGCGACCGACAACCGCAACATCGAAGGCGGCGACTATCCGGTCCCGAAACCGGATATGGATCACCTGGCGTTCATCAAGTTCCTGCTCGACCACGATGCGGATCCGAATGCGCGCGCCAAGGACAACACGCTGACGCGCACGATCTTCACGATGCAGTGGTTCTACGAAGCGGGGGCGACGCCGTTCATCCGCGCCGCGCAGTCGAGCGACATCGCGGAGATGCAGCTGCTGCTCGATTACGGCGCCGATCCGTTCATGGTGACCGACAACGGCGACAGTGCGCTGACCGCCTGCGGCGGCGTCGGCTGGGTCGAGGGCGTCACCTACGAGCGATCCGTCAAGGAGAACTTCGACGCGATGCGGATGCTCCTCGACCTCGGTCTCGATCCCAATTGGGCCAATCGCGAAGGCCGGACGGCGCTGATGGGCGCGGCACTGAAGGGCCGCAACGACGTCGTCACGATGCTCGTCGCGCGCGGCGCGAAGCTCGACACGCGCGACGGCGGCAGCCGCGACACCGATACCAACGTCTCCGCCATCTCAGGGCACACGTGGCAGGCGCTCGATTACGCCGACGGCCTCGTCCGCACCGGCGTGCAGTCGGCGGTCCCGCGGCCCGAAACAGCGGCGCTGCTGCGGAAGATGATGACCGAACGCGGCATGCCGGTCCCGCCGCCCAATCGCGTCATCGAATCGATCTGCGTGGTCGAGATGTGCCAGGAGCGCGTGCCGAAGAAAGAGCGGTAAGGCGCGGCCTTCGGCCGCGTCGGCCCCACCGCGCGAAGCGCCGCCCCGTCATCGTTCCGGCTTGAAATTCCGCGCCAGGTACCGCAGCACGTCCGGAAAATCCTTCTCCGACAGCGGCGCGCCCTCGTTCAGCATCGCCTCGAGCACTTCGAACCACCCTTCCGGGCTCAAACGCTCCCGCCGTACGCGCTGCAGGTCGTGGCACTGAGTGCAGATGTTCAGGACCAGCTGCTTGCCCGGACCGTCGGGCAGCGGCCCGTGGTACTTGACGAGATAGTCGACGAGCGGCCGCACGTCGTCGCTCTTCACCTCGGCGCCCTTGTCGATCATCGCCTTGACTTGCTTCGTCCACGCTTCTTCGTCGAGCGCCTGCGTATCGATCGGCCGCGTGTCGTGGCAGGTGGTGCACGCCGCGTTCATGATCTGCTCACCGCGTTCCGGCTGCGACGGCTCCTGCCGCGCCGCGCCCGACCACGGCAGAGCCAGTACTGCCGCGCACACGAGCGGCCTCACCCGATTCATCGTCCGCATTCTAGTGGAGACGTATCCACAACGGGTTTTCGGATCGTCGGATTCTTTATCGCGATCCCAGCTCATACGTCCTTGACACTCGCACGAATCGCTTCATAATCCCCGCCTGCACGCCAGAATGCCCACGGTGTGCCAGTCGGCTCGTCGACACGCGGTTCGGCCAGCTCTCATCCTCTTCGACGCAGTTGGAAGGAGACCGCCTCAGATGCAGACCCTGACAAAGTCGGCCGCGGTTCTGATACTCCTGCTTCTGCCAGCGCGCGTACTGGCACAGGCATCGGTAACTGGCACCGTTCGCGACGCCTCCGGTGCGGTTCTGCCCGGCGTCACGGTCGAGGCCTCCAGCCCGGCGCTCATCGAGAAGACGCGTTCAGCGATGACCGACGGAACGGGCCAGTACCGCATCATCGATCTGCGGCCCGGCACGTACGTCGTGACGTTCACGCTGGCGGGATTTGCCACGGTCAAGCGCGAGAACGTCGAGCTCGCCGGCACGCAGACCGTCACCATTCCGATCGAAATGCGCGTGGGCGCGCTCGAGGAGAGCGTCACCGTCTCCGGCGAATCTCCCGTCGTGGACGTCCAGCAGGCGAAGCGCGAAATCGTCATGAACAACGACATCATCGCGGCGCTGCCGGTGGCGCGCGCCGCCGGGGCGCTGCTCAACGCCACGCCCGGCCTTTTCGTCGACACGAACGGCCCCGCGTTGTCGCCGACGATGACGTTCTTCAACGCGCGCTCCGGCGGCTCCAACTCGACGTCGGTCGCCGGCGAGGGACGCATGACGGTGAACGGCATGACGGTCGCGGCGGCGAGGAGCGGTGGCGTGTCGTCGTACGTCTATGACACGCCGAACGCGCAGGAAGTGGCGATCACGGTCGGCGGCGGCCTCGGTGAAAGCGATATCGGTGGGCCGGTGATGAACCTGGTACCGAAGTCGGGCGGCAACACCTTCAACGGCATGGTGTTCTTCAACGACGCCGGCACGTGGTCGAAAGGCAACAATCTGGACGACGAGCTCCGCGCGATCGGCCTGACCGCGACGCCCGGCATCATCCAGGCGTACGACGCCAGCGGGTCGTTCGGCGGGCCGATCAAAAAGGATCGGCTCTGGTTCTTCGGCAGTTACCGCAATCTCGACACCCAGAACGCGCTGGAAGGCATCAACGCCAACGCGAACACCGGCGACGCCACGCGCTGGGACTGGGTCGGCTCGCCCATCCCCGCGCGTCTCGTGCAGGACCGTCAAATGATCATCGGACGCGTGACGGGCCAGTTTGGAAGAAGCCGGCTGACGTTCAACTCCGAGTACCAGCATCGCTGCGAGGGGACGCCGCTCAAGGTCGACACCGACGGCTGCCACAAGCGCGGCTCCGACTGGATCGGCCTCGGCAACAACCAGGCGCCGTTCCAGTCGCCGGAGGCGACGTCGACGGCGGCGCGCGGCTATTTCGACGTACCGTTCTATCTGAATCAGCCGTTCTGGACGATGGCGGTGAGCAGCAAGCTGCTCCTCGAGGCCGGCTACACCGCGTTCCGCTACAACCCCATCTTCGGCCATCCGCCGCCCGACGGCATCACCGATCTGATCGCCGTCAACGAGCAGTCGAACGCGATCAATCCGGCCACGGGGCAGCGCTACGCGCCGCAGCCGAACTATCTTTACCGCGCGGTGGAATCGTGGGGATGGGCGGTTGGCAAGACCGACGGATGGCAGGCGACGGCCTCGTACGTGACCGGCGCCCACAACATGAAAGTCGGCTATCAGGGCAACCGGCTGGACCAGCTGGATCAGACGATCTCGAACGGACCCCAGCTCAGTTATCGCTTCAACCAGGGCGTCCCGAACGCGGTGAGCTATCGGCTGCCTGACTTCGGCCGCCGGACGATCACGAAGCTCGAAGGGTTCTTCGTGCAGGACACCTTCACGCGCGGCCGGCTGACACTGCAGGGTGCGCTGCGCTACGACCACGCGTCGAGCTACGCGCCGGTCGATCAGAACGGCACGACGCGGACGTCATTCCTGAATCCGACGCCGATCACCATTGCAGAGACGCCCGGCGTCAACGCCTTTAACGACTTCACTCCGCGCGTCGGCGTGGCGTACGACCTGTTCGGCAACGGCAAGACGGCGGTCAAGTTCAACTGGGGCCACTACCTGGCGTACGCCGCGAACGATCCACCGTACACGTCGACCAATCCCGGTTTCACGGTCGTGCGTGAAGTTCAGAACCGCGGTTGGACCGACTCGAACCGCAATAACGTTGTCAACTGCGACCTGACGAATCCCGCCTTGCAGGACACATCGGCGAGCGGCGGCGACATCTGTGCAGCGGCAACCGGCAACCTCGCCAACTTCGGCAAGGCCGGCGCGGCGACGATTGTCAATCCGGACATCCTGCACGGCTGGGGAGTGCGGCCGAACGACTACCAGACCACGGTCACGGTGCAGCACGAAATCATCCCGCGCCTGTCGGCCGATCTCAGCTACACCCACCGCGCCTTCCACGGCTTCTTCGTGACTGACGACCTGACTCGACCTGGCGCGTCGTCGTTCTACGAGACCTATTCGCTGACGGCGCCCACCGATTCGCGTCTGGCGAACGGCGGCGGCTACCCCATTACCGTGTACGTGCCGACCGCGGCGGCGGCTGCCGTCCCGGCGAAGACGTACTTGACGAGCGAAACCGACTTCGGGCCGGAGCGCGACAGCCACTGGGACGGCATCGACTTCACCTTGAACGCACGGCTGCGCGCGGGGTTCACTGCCTCCGTCGGAACCACCACCGGACGTGCCTTCGTCGACACGTGCGCAACGGTCGTGAAGTTCAACAACGTCGTCGCAGCCACCGGCGTCGTGGCCGGTCCGGATCCGCGCGGCTGCCACAACGTCGATCCGTGGGAGACGACGCTGCGCGGGCTGGCCACCTACACGATTCCGAAGGTGGACGTCCTCGTCAGCGCGGCGCTGCGCTCGCAGCCGTCGGTGCAGCTCAGCGTGGTGAACACGAATAACGGTTTCACTGGTACCACGTCGGCGCAGTGGAACGTGCCGAATGCGGTCATCGCCGCCGCGCTCGGTCACCTGCCGCCCGGCGCGACGGCGGCCGGCAACACGACCATCCAGCTCGCGGACAACGGGCACCGCGTGTACGCAGATACGCGGCGGACGCAGATCGACATGCGCTTCGCGAAGGTTCTGCGCTTCGGCCGCACACGGTCGAACGTCGGCGTCGACCTCAATAATCTGCTGAACACGAACTACGCGACGGGCTACAACACGACGTACGCCTACAGCGTCGCCAACACGGCAAATGGCGGGACGTGGGGAAATCCGACGTCGATCTACACGCCGCGTTTCGTCCGGCTCAACTACACGCTGAACTTCTGAGGAGGCGTGGGTCATGACACGGCAGGTGCTGGTCGTACTTTTCGTCGCGCTTTGCACCAGTTCAGCGCTCGCTCAGGCGCCTGTCACTGGGGCGCGCGACCCTGAGTCGCTCTTCACGAGCCCGGATCCGAAGCTGCACGCCAACAAGCAGGTCGTGATGCACATCATGCGCGACCTGCTCGAAGCGGGTCACTGGAGCGACGCGCCGAAGTACCTCACGAAGGAATACATCCAGCACAACCCGAACGTCGCCTCGGGTCTCGAGCCGGTCATGAAGTTCTTCTCTGGACGAGAGTCGCGGCCGATCCCCGACAGAAGCAGCTGGCGCACGAAAATCGTCGCCGTCACGGCGGAAGCCGATCGTGTCGTCGTCGCCATCGTGCGCGAGCTTCCCGATCCACGAGAGCCAGGGAAGACCTACACGACGACCTGGTTCGACATGTGGCGGATCAAAGACGGCAAGGCAGACGAGCACTGGGACTACGGCACGATCGCGCCGCGGCCCTGACGCTCCCCTGACGCTCGTCCTGAGCTTGTCGAAGGACGAGCGCAGCAGGACGCTCGTGGTTCGACAGGCTCACCACGAGCGGGGACGGTTCGACAGGCTCACCACGAGCCGTGACAGCACTTCGACTTATTAGTCGCGGGTGAGCTTGAAATCGCCTTTCGTGGCACCTTGAGTCCAGGTGCCGCTGAGCGTGCGGTTGTACGAGCCGAGGTTGGCGAGCTTGCCGTCGATGACGTAGTGGACCGCCGCGCTGTTGCCTTTGGCCGCGCGCTCGGCCTCGATGTGGACGGTCCACGTGCTCGAATCGAGCGTCGCCATCTTGAAAGGGACGGCATCCGGCCCTGGATCGATCGTGCCGCCGATGGTTTTGCCATCCCACGTCATGATGACGGTCACGTCGTGCCGTTGTTGAGGCGACGGACCCCACTCGCCGTACCACGTGCCGACCAGCGGATGTCCTTCCTGTGCGAATACAGTCGCGACCAGCGCCGTCAACACGACGGCCGCGCAGAGACGCCGGATCACGGGATGACCCTTCGCTTGCGGGACACCGACGCGTCGGCACCGACCATGCCCTGCGGCGAGCGGTTGTTGTCCTGGCAGATGTACTCCCACATCTCCGTGCCGGGACTCCATCGCATGATGAATCCGCCGGTCCACTCGGCGGTGTAGGCACCCGGATCATCGACCGTCACTTCGTACTTCAGCGAATTGAAATCGGTGCGCGTGAAGCGCTCCACGAGGTGCAGTTGCTCGGTATGCGGCGTCCCTTCGCGATCCATCCAGAACTTGGTGTTGTAGCCCACCGTGTCGACGACGAGCGACTCGCCTTCCCAGCGGCCGAGCGAATGTCCGTAGTAGCTGGGATCGAGGTCCTTGGGATGCGCGCGGCCGTCCATGTAGATCGTCCGGAACGTATGCGGTCCACCAACATCGAAGATGTAGATCCGCTTGGTTTCCGGAAGGTCCACGAACTCCACGCCGTACGGCGTGATGAACTCGCGCGGTCCGCCCGACGCCTTGCAGCGCGTGTGCGGTTCGTCGCTCTCGAAGTTCGCCTGACGGGACGCGTGGAGCGCGCGGGCCCACGGCTGGAACGGCACGGCCTCGAGCGTGATGTTGTCCGGCAGATGACTGGTCGGGTTCGCGCGGTTGACGCTTTTCGGGTTGAGCGACAACTGGACGATGCCAGCTGGTGTCCAGAGGCCCTTTTCACCTGGCAGCGGCCCGAGATTGACGCGCCCATCCGGCCAGTGCGGCGTCGGCTTCGACGGCGCCGGTGGTCCTCCGCGACGCTGCGCTGCCGGTGAGATCGAAAACGCCGTGGCCGACACGAGCACGGCGAGTGCCAGCGCGGCGACCGTGCGAAGGCGTGTCATTGCTGCCGCGTGGTTGGATCGCCGCTCGACGCCGCACCGAGCGTCTTGCCATCGGCCGTCGTCACCAATCTGGCGTTGGCTCGCTTGCTGCCGTCGCGCGCGAGGCTGCCGGCGACGGTGACGACATCGCCGACTTTCATCGTGTCGCGCAGCCACCCGCGCTGCTGCAACTGGTGCGGCGCGCCCATCTCGCAGGCCCATCGCACGGCCCGGCCACCCTCGTCCTTGACCGTGATGTAGAACCACACGTGTGGGTTGGCCCAATCGATCTGCGTGACGGTGCCCGTTAGCGTGATCGGCTTGCTGCCGTCGAACTCCGCGGCAAACGAATGGTGGGCACGAACCGGCGTCACCCACACCGTTGCCAGAACCGCGAACGCAACCACCGCGCACGTCAGGATTCGTCTTCTCATGGTCGATTGTCCTGGCAGAAGTACTCCGGCATCTCTTCGCCGGCCACCCAACGCAGCGTCCAGCCCGCTGACCACGGCCGCGTGTAGGCGCCCGGATCTTCGATGGTGACATCGTAGCGCAATGTGTCGAAATCCGGCCGGGCAAAACGTTCGACGAGATGCAGTTGCGAGGTATGGGGCAGGCCGCCGTTCGAGAACCAGAACCGCTCGTTGAAACCTTTTGTATCGATGACGAGCGCCTCGCCTTCCCAGCGGCCGACGGCGCGGCCGAAGTAGAGCGGGTTGTCGGCGTCGCCTTCCACCTGGCCCTTCTGTTCCCGGCCATCGGTATAGATGAGACGCCAGTTCCGGTTGCCGCCGCCCATCATGACGAAGATGCGCTGCCGATCGCGCTGTTCCAGGAACTGAAGGCCGTAGCGGTTCTGGAACATCCGCGGTCCGCCCGGCGGCAGGCAGTGCTGAAACATCGGGTCGTCTTTGAGGAAGACGCGCTGCCGGTAGATGTAGAGATCGCGCGCCCAGTCCTGAAACGGCGCCACGCGCGGCGCGTCGTCGACGTTGCGCAGCAGACCATTTGCGTCCGCCTCGACGACAACGCCCCGTTCGGCGAGCGTCGTCGCGCTGGGACTCGCCCAGTATCCGGCTTCGCCACCAACGCTGCCGAGGCGCGGCTGGCCGTCGGGCCAGCGGGGCGTGGGCTTGTTGGTCGGCGCCGGCTGCGCAACCGGCCGCGCGAAGAACACTCGCTCGCCGGTCCGTGCGATCACCATCGACAGCGACCACGCCTGCTTGCTGCCGTCGCGCGCCGCGATCCCCTCCACGGTCACGACGTCGCCGACCGACAGCGCATTCCGCGTCCACCCCTGGCGCCGCAGATCGACGGGGCTTTCGAGCTCGATTGCCCAGTTCGTGATCGTGCCGCCAGGCTCCGCGACGTTGACGAAGACGTGCGCGTGCGGATTCGCCCAGTCGATGGCGGTGACCGCCCCGCGCAGCGTCAACGGTTTCGTGCTGTCGAATTTCGCCGCGATCGCATGATGCGCAGCGAGCGGCGCGACGCCGAGCAGAATCGCGGCGCAGCCACCAAGCCAGCGTAGAAAGACACGTGCCATGGGTGATGCGTATACAACCGGTTGATGAGATGTGTCAATTTGACGTGGCGCGACACGGAAACTTGGAGCGTAGTCGAGCTGAGCGCGCCGTATCGTCGAGTCTCACGGCTTAGCTGGGCACGCCTCTTGAAGCTTTTCCACTCGCTTGAGCCGAACAATTCGGATCACATCAAGCAGGAAAGGAAATCGACAAGATGCGCGCAAACCTTCGGTCGATCGTGACTCTGGCGTTGCTGGTGATCGGCGCACCGCACGCGTACGCGCAACCCCGCGTTCCGGCGGAGGGCATGTGGGCGCTCGGCGGGTCGATCGGCGCTGGCGTCCCGTCGGACCCAAGCCTGGCGAATGGTCTCACCCTCGCCGGTAATCTGGAAAGGTACGTGACGCCTCGCGTGTCGATCCGCGGCCAGTTGGGAGGCACGTGGTCGGATATCGTCGGTCGACATTTCACCGGCACGATGAATCCCGTCTTCCTGGACGGCAACGTCGTCTACAACTGGGAAGGCGGCATGCTGCACCCCTTCGTGACAGGCGGAGTGGGCATGTATTTCTATCGTTCCTCGCTCAATGGAGCGCCTGCAACGACTGACACGAAACCCGGATTCAATGTCGGCGGCGGGTTGGAGCTCTTTTACAACCGGCGCACGGCAATGACCTTCGAAGCGCTGTATCACGCGGTGGGCCACGTGGACACGCCGCTCGCCACTTTCAACGAGGGTCAGTTCTGGACCGTTGGCGTCGGTGTGAAACGATACTTCTGATCGCTCGCAACGATCGCTCGGAACCGGGGGGCGAGCCTCAGCTCGCCCCCCGCGGATACGTCATTCCTCATGCTCTTGCTCGTCCACGTAGCGGACACCAAGTTCTGTCAGCCGCGCGCGCCATCCGTACATGTCCAATCCGAGCTCGCCGGCGCGCAAGCGCTCGCGCGACTTCTGTTCTTTCGCCACGCGCTCGGTTCCGAGCTTCGCGACGGTGTCCGCCATCGCTCGCGGCACGACGACGACGCCATCGGCATCGCCGACGATGACGTCGCCGGGACGGACGATTGCGCCGGCGCAGACCACCGGGATGTTGACCGATCCCGCCGTCGCCTTGACGGTGCCTTGTGCGCTGATCGCCTTGGCCCACACGGGAAAGTCGAGCGCCGTGATGTCGGTGACATCGCGGACGCCGGCATCGATGACGAGTCCCGCCACGCCGTGCGCGCGCGCGGACACGGCGAGCAGTTCACCGAACATGCCGTCGGTCGATTCCGACGTCGTCGTCACCACGAGAACGTCTCCAGCCTGACAGACGTCGAGCGCGGCGTGAATCATGAGGTTGTCGCCCGCCTGGCACGAGACGGTGAGGGCGCTGCCGGCGACCCTGGCGGCTGCATAGATCGGCCGCATGTAGGGCCGCATCAAGCCGGTGCGTGCCTGAGCTTCGTGGACGGTTGCGACGCCGAGGTCGCGCAAGACGCGGATCGTGTCCGCGTCCGCGCGCGTGATCGCGCGAACAATTGTCGGTTTCATAGTCGACCGCGCAGAGACGATGCCATCGGCCTCGACCGATTGTCAACGAAGCGGCGCGGCCGACTCGACTCAGTCGTGCAACAACGGCGGCGAGACTCCGTAAAAGATCAGGCAACCACACGTTCCGCGTCGGCACCGATTCGTTCGGTGAACACTGGAGCTCGTTGTTCGGCCTGCGGTCCACGGTTGGATCCAGGTTGTCGCTGACCGAAACCGAGCAGCTGTGGGCCACGGTCCTTTCCGCGTTCGCGGAGGACACGTTCCGGGTGACGCCCTGGATGACCATCAACGCCGGGTACCGGTTCGAGCGCTTCGCGGGAACGTTGACGGAGTACGGGAACACTCCGCGAGTCGGTGCGGCGTTCTCGGTGGGACGCGGGACGGTGCTGCGGGCGTCGTACGGACGCTTCTATCAACACCCGCAGGTCGCGACGGTATCAGGACCGGTGCTGGAATTCGCGCTCCAGGAGGGATTCGACATCCTCCCAATCCCCGGCGAGCGCGACCGGATCTGGGAGATCGGCTACGGCGTTCCGTTCCACGAATGGACGCTCGACTTCGACGCGTTCTACAACTCGACCGAGAACGCCGTCGATCACGAAGTGCTCGGCAACTCCGCCCTGCTCCTCCCGCTGACGATCGAATCCGGTCGCGTCCGCGCATTCGAATCGACGCTGCGCTCGCCGAAGATCTTCGATCGTCTGACGTGGCACTACGCGTTGTCGATCATGTCGGCGCAGGGCCGGGGCGCGATCACCGGCGGGCTGACCGACTTCGCGCCGCCGGAACACGACTACTTCTACCTGGATCACGATCAGCGCGTCACGATCAACACCGGATTCGAGCTGACCTTGCCGCAGCAGTTCTGGCTTTCAGGCATGCTGCTCTACGGCTCCGGGTTTCTCCTCGGCGATGGACCCGATCATCTGTCGCCGCACACAACCGGAGACGTCGCTGTCGGCGACAACCCGACGAAGAACCTGTCGCTGCGCGTGACGATCCGGAACATCGCCGATGCCGAGTATCTGACCGGCTTCGCGAACTCGTTTGCGGGCACGCACTACGAGAACCCGCGCGAGATCGAATTCCAGGTCCGCTGGAAGTTCAAATATTGAAGGACACGACAGATACGTCCCGCGGGCAACACGGATCACGTCGATGCTCGCCCTGCTGAAGCGACTGGATTCAGCGATCGAATCGATCGGGCGCGGGCTTCTTGTTCGCTCGGGCGCGAAGCTGACGTGCCCTCAATAGCGTGAACGTGTCGCGACGGGCGAGATCGCCGAACGTCTCAACGTGATTTGGCCGGCTGCGGCGCGGGCAGCGCCGCGAACGTCTTCCGATACGGCTGGCCTTGAAAGAACAGCTCCCACTCGTCCTGCGAAAGGTTGCGTCCGGCGGTCGTGCGCGCAAGGGTGATGAGATCGTCGACCTGAAGATTCCAAAGCCGCACCGTACCGGCGGCGTCGGCGGTTGCAACACGTCGGCTGTCGGGACTGACCGCGATCGTGCGAACGCCGCCGCCGTGACCGCTCATCACAATCGGCGCGGCACTCGGATTCGGCGATTTGAGATCCCAAAGGCGCACCGTGCCATCCCGACTTCCAGTCATCAGCCATCGGCTGTCGCCGCTCATCGTCAGCGCCGTGACCCCGCTCTCGTGGCCGAGCAGAATGAACGGCGACGCCGACGGATCTCCGCGGGTGAGAGTCCAGAGACGCACGACCTTGTCCGTGAAGGCGGTCGCATAATTCGCGCCGGCCGTGGCGACCCATCGGCTGTCAGGGCTGATCGCAAGAAACCCGACCCCATGTTCGTGCCCACCGAGAACGTAGAACTTCGCGGTTGGATCCGCAGATGTGAGATCCCATATTCGGGCGGCGTTGTTGCCGTCGACGCTCACCATCCACCGGTTGTCGCGCGAGAACTCGACGGTGCGCACATCGCCTTGTTGCGCCGGAAAGACGCGGCCCGTTGACGCAGGCGAAGACGACGCAAGATTCCAGAGCCGCACCGGACCATAGCCACCCGCTGTGGTCAACCATCGGCCGTCCAGACTGAAATGCAATCCAAAGACGTACGCCGTGTGACCCGGCAGTAGCATCGATTTCGTCGTCCGTCCCGCTTCGAGATCCCACATCCGAACCATCCCGTCGTCGCCGGCGGCGACGAAGTGGCGCCCGTCTGGACTGAAGGCGCATGCCGAGATTCGCTTCGTAAAACCGGAGAGGACGATCGGCTCGATTTGTGGGTCCGGCCTGGCAAGATTCCACAGACGCACGGTCATGTCTTCGCTGCCGGTGGCCAGCCATTTGCTGTCGGCGCTGACGACGGCAGGATAGATTCGCTTGGTGTGACCATTCAGCCGAAGCGGCTCGAAGCTCGCAGCAGGCCGTGCGAGATTCCAGACGCGCATTTCTGCAGGCCGATATTCGCGGTTGGTGATCAGCCAGCGGCCATCCGGGCTGATCGTGAGCGCGTGAATGGCGCCGCCGCCGTCGTCGAGCGTTCGCGCGGACGTGTCCACGTTCGCGGCGGTCAGGTCGAACAGGCGCGCCGCCGAGTACTCGCCGCCGGTTGCGAACCAACGCGAATCCGGACTGAATGTCACCGGCGCCTGACCGTTGTAGGTCGAGAGATCGGATAGTGTTGCTTGGGTCGCAGCTGGATTTGCTGCGGTGACGTTCGCGAGCTGCCCTGCGTCGCCGCCGCGCGCAACGAGCCAGCGACTATCGGGTGAGAAATGGAGCGCATGACCAGGCGGCGGCCGCAGCAGCAGCGGCGCCGCAGATGCTTGCGGGGCGCGGAGATCCCACACACGCGCGCTCATGTCGACGCCGTGTGCCACGATCCACCGACCGTCGTCGCTCGAGAACAGGTCGCCGATTCCGAGCTCCGATCCGCGCAACACCAGCGGGCTCACTGGCGGCGTCGCCGTCGTCAAATCCCAGAGCCGCAGCCGTCCGCCATCGCTGGCGGTCATGACGCGACGGCCGTCCGCGGTCAGCAGTGCGTCGGTCACGCCACCTTCGTGTCCGCTGAGCTCGATAGGATTCGCCTCGACGTTTGGCCGCCGCATGTCCCACAAGTACGCGGTCGCGTCGTGAGGTCCGGACGGATCGAGTCGATTGACAACACTGCTCGTCACAACCCATCGACCATCTGACGTGATCCACGCCACGCTGACCATGTCACCGTGCCCACGCAGGGCGCGGACCGACGCATTCGCATCAACTGCATCGAGATCCCACACGCGCGCCGTCTTGTCCATGCTGCCTGTCACCAGCCACCGACCGTCAGGTGTGAAGGCGACTCGAGTGATTGCGCCTTCGTGGCCGCGGAGGACTCGGGGACGCGCGTTTGGATCGGGCGCCGTGAGATCCCACACCCGGACTGCAAAGTCCTGTCCCGCCGCGACAAACAACCGGCTGTCGTTGCTGAATGCAACGCTCGGCAGCAGATCGTCCGATCCGGTCAGCTCGATTGCTCGAGCATGCGAATCGCTCGCGTGCAGATCCCAGACGTGCGCCGCAGCACCGAGTTGCTTGACAGCCATCCACCTGCCGTCGTTGCTCGTGGCCACGACTGCGCCGCCGAGCGTGAAGAAACCAAACTCCGGGAACGTGTCGCTTGCGAAGGTTCGAGGATTGGCAGCCGGATTCGCACTCGTCAGGTCCCACAGCACCGTCACGCCGCTCTGGGTGCCGCCAATCAATCGCCTGCGATCGCCGCTGATGACGGCGGCAACTCTGTCGACGCCTGATGGCAACTGCACCGGCCTTGCCAGCGGCTTGTCACCGGAGATATCCCAGACGAGCGGTCCAACCTCGCGCGAGACCGCAATGACCCACCGGTTGTCGCGCCCGAATGTGATATCGCTGATTGTTCCCTTCGCGTCGGGGAGAGTGACGAGAGACGAGGGATCGGTCAGGTTCCAGAGATACGCCGCGTTGTCGGATGCGATAGCCATCCGGCCGTCGCTGCTGACGGCAAACCTGTTCACCGGCAAGCCGGCGCCGCCGAAGCCACGCCCCCCAACAGCGCCGAGCGCGCGGCGCAGCGATTGTTCCGCGTCGGCGACAACCGGTTCCTTTTGCCGCCGCGTGGTTTCGATCGCCTCGACCGCCAGCAAGAGCGAGCGCTGCGGAAATCGATCGAGCGCTCCATCAGCTTGTGCCGCCAGACGCTGGGCATCGGCGATCCGCGTCTTTCGTTCGGCATCGAGACGCGCCGTCTGCTCCGCCTGTCGCCGCTCTTCCGCCACACGGTACTGCCAGAACGCCACCACGGCGAGCACGACGGACACGACCAGGCCGGTCGTGACGAGCGCGAGCGTCCGGCGCTGACGCGTGACCGCATCGAGCCGGCTGGCGAGCGCGTATTCGCGCTGCAGCGGTGTCGGTTGCGGCTGCTGGTCGGCCGGCGTCGTCGTCAGGATCTGCTCGGCGTGGGCGAGGTCGACGCCGCGCAACAGGAAGCTGACGTCGCGCGACATCGCATTCCACTCGATGGCGCGGACGAGGAGTCGAGTCAAGGCGCGCGTTCGTTCGAGATCTGTGTTGATCGCCGACAACAGCGATTCCACGGCGGTATCGAAGTCGTCGGTCTCGCGGAAGAAAATCCAGTTCAGCGCCGCCACGCCGGGAGCGAGGTGTTCGGGTTCGACATCGCGCCACACGAGCGGCACGAGCCGCTTGTTGTGGGAGAGGGCGTGTTCGACTTCCCGACGACAGACGACGGAAGCAGCCCAGTCGGGACTGAGAATCAGCACCACGGTATCCGCGGCTTCGATCGCCGCAAAGATCTCCTGCATGAAGTCGGCAGTCGCAGGGATGTCTTCCCAGTCGACCCATGCATCGAGGTTCTTCGAGGCGAGGGCCGAGTGAAGACGCCGGACAAAGGCTTTGTCTTCGCGCGCGTACGAGATGAAGACATCGGCCATCTCGAGATTCTGCTAGAAGCGCGCGTTGATCCATTTCGCGGCGTAGTCGAACAGGTTCTTGAAGCTGTTCCCGTACTGGCCCGGCACGCTCTCGCAGGCCGTGCACGGCGTGAACCCGTGCGTCGCACCCTCGATGACGATGAACTCCTTGTCTCGACTGGCCGACGCGTCGTAGTGGATCTCGCTGTCGCGGATGAAATAGTGCGCGCCCATGGCGGCAATGAGCGTGGGCGCGGCGATCTTCGCAACCGCGCAGCGCGTCGAATTGTTGCTCGAGCACCAGTCGATGCCATCCATCGAATCCTTGGCGCGGATGGCGTTGGCGCTGAGAAACGACCGCACTGTCATCACACGGGCACCGCCCGAGAAGGTGGCATTGCGCCGCTCGTAACCCGTCGCCGGCCTGCGAACGCTTTCGACAATCTGTGTCGCGATGGTGCCGTCGTTCTTGAGCAGACGCTGGGGCTTGACCGTGGCGTGATGAATGGTCGGATCCAGCTCCATCAACCGCGCTCCTTCGAACCGCGTCACGATCATGACGTCATCGTCTGGATACGGCGCGGTTCCCGTGCGCATCGCCTTCAGTTTTGAGAGCGCCGCGTCGATCAGCCTGTTCATACGGTCCGCTTGAGCCTTGAAGTAGCGCGCCTTGAATTCATCCGAATAGCGGGCGCGGCCGTCGACGAATCCGTTGGCCGGGTTGAACGGATCGAGCGACCGATCCAGACGTTTCGCGTCGGACTCGTCGATCACCGCCGGATTCAGACTTCTGAGGCCGTTGACGGAAATCCCAGGATGCGCGTCGACGAGGATGAGCCCATCGGCCCTCGCCAGGCCGGCGAGCGATTCGTCGCACGGACTGAGCTTGCCTGGATCGTTGCAGTACGACGTCCCCTGCTCGGCAACGGCCTGGTAGAAGCTCGTCGCCGGCCCTCCTCCGCTGTGCCCCCAGAGCAGCACTTTCGTGATTCCCGGCTGCTTGCGCAGGAATTCGACCGCCGACTTGATGTCGAGGGCGTTGGCTTCGAAATCGACGATGGCTTCGTTGTTGTCGGATCGCGGATTGACGGCCAGCACCATGAACCCGCGCTTGCTCAGCTCGCGGGTCGCGGGCGCGCTGAGGAAGTTTGCGGTCCGATGGACGAGCACGATTCCCACGTGCGGCGCCGGACCGGAATCCGGCTTGTACAGCGCGCCTTTGACCGGCGCCGGCGAAAACTGAACGTAGGTGGGACTGGTCTGCGCGTGCGCGGCCGCTGCGATGACAACCGCCACGAGCGTCAGACCAATCCGCTTCTGCGAAATGACTCTGGGTTTCATCGTGAATCAGCTCCCGGTCGCAAAAAAGAAAGCGTCGAGAATGATAGTCGTTATCAGCAAGGTACAAGTTTTCAGCGACGGATTGTTCACCGTTCTCGTCATCAGAGCATTTGCGTTTTTCTTCCTTGACAGTGGTGATTCGCCGCACCTAACGTCACGCTCTCTTCGCTCCCGCGGTTCCAATGATTCGGCCCGCTGACGAAACAGGGATGACATGGAGGGAGGACGATGATGACAAGGAGTCTCCGGTTACTTTTGATCCCGGCGGCTGCTGCGCTGCTTCTCGCCACCAATGGACCGTGGGCCCACAGGGTCGTCGGGCAGGACGACGAACACCGACATGCCCGCAACCGCATCCTCGACCACGCGATGGACATCGAGGCAGGACGCGTCCAGCGACTGAAATACGAGCGGCCGCTTTCGTCGGGCATCATTTACGCCGCTCGCGACGCCACGTTTGAGATGGAGCAACACGACGCCGCGGACACCGGGGCCGATCCGGCGGCCAGCGGCATGGCGTCAGGCTCGATCGCGCCTCCGCCGTCTTTCCAACGCACGCAGGGGTGTCAAAACGTCTTCGCTCGCGATGATGTTCGAAACATCCGAGTGAACCAGGATTGTTCGCTTCGGCGCCAAGCCGAAGAGGCGATCGCGATCAACCCGACAGCCGAGCACAACCTGATCGTCGGATACAACGACAGCCGCATCGGCTTGAACCACGGGGCGTACGCGTGGTCGCTCGATCGCGGGACCAGCTGGGGCGATCAGGTGCCGCCGTTCTGGCAACTCGTGCTGAAGGATGGCCACACTGCTGATGCGTTCAGCGACCCCACCGCCACGTTTGACGCCAACGGCAATGGTTACATCGGCAGCATCCTCTTCGATCTCAATTCGGCCGCGAACGCATTGGCCGTGATGAAGTCGAACGCCGGAATCGGTGGAGCGTTCTATCATTCGCCGGCCCCGGTCGCCTTCCAGACCTTCCGCACGGCGCCTGTCGGGCTCGTGGCGAGCGACAACAATCCAGCCGTCGCCCACGACAAAGAATTCATTATCGCCGATGCCAATCCTGGCAGCTCGAAGAGGAACAACGTCTACATGACGTGGACGCGGTTCACGGAAACCGGCGTGGGTGTTGGCGGCGACAGCCCGATCTATTTCAGCCAGTCGACGGACGGCGGCGCGACGTGGTCGCTCGGGATCCAGATCAGCGGCGCGAACGCCGCCGTCTGCACGGCGTTCCAGGGTGAAGCGCTCGCGGGCGCCTGTGATCAGGACCAGGGCTCGGATCCGATCGTCGGTCCCGACGGGACGATCTACGTGTCCTTCAATAACGGCAACACGCCGACCATCGTCAACAACCAGCTGATCGTCAAGTGCCCTCCGAGCGCTGACTGCAGCGTGCCAGGGAGCTGGACGGCGCCCGTCAAGATTGCCGACGACGTGTCGGCGCAGCCGTTTGGCCCCGACGCCGTGTCGGGTTGCCCCCCGGGTCGGCAGTGTCTGCCGCCGAACGGATACCGCCTGAACGACTATGGCGCGTTGACGATCGATTTGTCCGGAACCGTGTACTTTGTCTGGTCGGATTTCCGTAACGGTGGTGGAACCTGCGCGTTCGGACCAATCACCTCTCGGACCCCGCCGTGCAACAACGACGTGTTCTACGCCTTCTCCACAAATGGCGGCGCGACGTGGAGTGCGCCGATCAACGTGACCCCGGCCTCACGCTTCGGACCGACCGCGCAGTGGCAGGCGTGGGGCGCCGTGACGCCGAACGGAAGCGAACTGTTTGTCGGCTACTACGACCGCTCCTATGGGACATGTGAGACGAGCGGGTGCAACGACATCACGCTCGCGAGAATCTCGCGGCCGGCGAGCGTCTCGGCCCGCGCCTCGTATACGCGAGTCACGACGGCGTCCATGCCCAATCTGGTCGTGGCGAACAACCCGATCCAGGCGGGATTCCTCGGCGATTACATGTGGGTGGCGGTGGATGCCCGCGGCAACCCGCATGTGGTGTGGGCCGATACGCGCGGCCGTCATGGAACCGTGGAAGAGGACGTTTACTACGCCAAGTTCGGCGACCGCGACGACGACGACCGGCATCGCTAGCAGCGATCGGGCGCGGGCCCGCGTCCGTGAGAGACGCGGGCCACGCGGCTTCTATGGATCCGGCTTTCGCAGATTGAGCCACGCCGGATCGCCTGCCTGAGGTGGAAGACACGGTCTTTGGCGCTTAAAGCCTCATATCGCTTCCTCGTTGCCATCGGTGAAAACAACCAAGCGCACGTTCGACGTGAGCGATAATCCCGGGTCATGACGCGTAGGCGTCACGTCTGGTCGCAGGGCTGACGACTTTCTTTCGTTCGACTCACGAGGAGGTGCCATGTCTACGCCGAGAAATCTGCTCTCCACGTTGGGCGTCTGCGCGGTCTTTTTTCTGACGGCTCATGTCAACTCCGGCACACACGCGAACCGGCTATCGGCGCAAAGCGCCGGGAAGCCGGCGAATCCCATCACCGGTGAGGGGCTGCCGAATCCGGCGCCGAAGGTGACGCGCAACTGGGGTGAGCTTCCTGCAGGGCGCAAGTGGGGGACGTCCGCGGGTGTCGACATCGATCCGAAGGACGGAAACGTGTGGGCCTACGAACGCTGCGGCGCGGGAACTGCCGGCGGCGGTCCCGTGGACTGTGACAACACCCCGGTCGATCCCGTCTTCAAGTTCGACCGGCACACCGGCAAAGTGCTCGCGAACTTTGGCAAGGGTGTGATGGTGACGCCGCACGGCATCTATGTGGATCAGCAGGGCAACGTGTGGATCGCCGACTTCGCGGGGAACAAGGCGGGCACCAAGGGACATCAGGTCCACAAGTTCAGCCCGAAGGGCGAGAAGCTCCTGAGCCTGGGGATGGCGGGAAAGCCGGGCAACGCCGACGGTCAGTTCAACCAACCCAATGACGTCGTCGTCGGACCCGACGGCAGCATCTATGTCTCGGACGGCCACGACGCGCAGGGAATGACCACCGCTGCCGCGATCGAGGAAGGGCTGAAGCGCGGCGCCACGTCGCGCATCAGCAAATTCACGCCCGACGGCAAGTTCGTCAAGTCGTGGGGGAAAATCGGCGTCCGCCACGGCGAGTTCCGCACACCACATGCACTGATGTTCGACGCCAAAGGCCGTCTCTGGGTGGCGGATCGCGGCAACCACCGCCTCGAGATCTTCGACAAGGATGGCAACTATCTCGAGTCGCGGTACATGTACGGGCGCGTCAGCGGATTTTTCATCAAGGGCAACACGGTCTACGCCATCGATTCCGAGTCGGGTCCGCTGAACCACCCGAACTGGCGCGACGGCGTGCGCATCGGTCCGCTGGACGAGGATCGCATCAGCGCGTTCATTCCACCGTTCGAGCGCGAAGACCGCGTGTACCAGGGAACGGCCGGGGAAGGCATCGCCGTCGACGCGGATGGGAATGTCTACGCCGCGGAAGGGCCGAATTCACTGACTCAGGCGGGGGGCGCGTTCACGAAATACGCCGTGAAGTGAACGTCGCCAATTACAGCGCCACACGATCTCCGATCGTGTGGCACCGGCGCTTTTTGGGAGAAGGAGGAGCGCGATGGGCGTTGGAACCATGAACGAGGCGCGGACGCGCGCGACGCATCGGCGCGTCCGGCCAGTGACGATCGCGTTGGCCGGAAGCCTCCTGGCGTGCGCTGTGGTGTTTCAGGTCAGCGGCATCGCCGCGCCCGGGAAGACGGCGGCACCGCAGCGTTCTGCAGGAGCCGGCGGCTTGACCGGAATGGCGACCATGACCGGGTCAGTCACGGCAGGAAAGCCCTTCAAGGCCGCCCAGGTCTACATCCGGAATACCGACAAACGCATTCTGTACATGGTCTACACGAATGCGGGCCAGTTCCGCGCGCGCGGGCTGTTCCCGGGGAACTACGAAGTCAGCGTGACAGCGAGAGGCTTGAAATCCGACATTCAGCGGCTGGCCGTCAAAACCGGCGACGCTCCCAGCCTCAAGTTCTCGCTCACGGACATCCCAACCGACACGGAGTCTGAAACCGACATCGCCCAGAATCTCGAGGGCACCGCGTCGAACCGCGTTCTCGTGACGCTCGACTCCTACGACAACGTGTACCCGCCGGGACGCGGTCGCGAGATCGCGGAGAGCACGTGCATGATTTGCCACGGCGAGAACTTCCTGTCGTCGCAGCCGGCGCGTGCGGAAGTGTGGAACACGCGGATCGACAGGATGGTTGGCAAGGAGCTTCACAACCGCCCGGCGCAGTCGTACGCGGACGGCCTCCTCGGTTACCGGTCGCAGTGGGCGCGGAACTGGTCGCTCAAGGATCGGGAAGAGCTGCTGGCCTACCTGGTCAAGAATTT
>DAIUKO010000055.1:0-30471 GCA_036848175.1 Vicinamibacterales bacterium
GAATGATCTGCGACCGCATCCACGTGACTTGCGTTGCGCATGGTGATATAGAAGCACGCATGATGACTTCGAATCACCGTCGGAACGTCGTCGTACGGTTGATCGCCGTGGCCGCTCTGGCGTGCGCTGCCGCGCCGCTGATGAGCGCCGATCAGCGCGGAAGCGCCACGCCGTCCGCGAAGGACGATCCGAACAAGCAGGAGTGGATACAACTCTTTAACGGACGGAATCTCGACGGCTGGACCCCGAAGTTCGCCAAGCACGACCTCGGCGAGAATTTCAACGACACGGTGCGGGTCGAGAACGGCGTGCTCGAGATCCGCTACGACAAGTGGCAGACGTTCAACGGTGAGTTCGGCCACATCTTCTACAAGGATCCGTTCTCGTACTATCGACTCGTCGCCGAGTACCGGTTCGTCGGTCAGCAGGTGCCCGGCGGTCCGCCGTGGGCGATGCGCAACAACGGCCTGATGCTGCATTGTCAGAAGCCGAGCACGATGCTGAAGGATCAGGACTTCCCGATCTCGATCGAAGTGCAGCTTCTGGGCGGGCTCAGCGACGGCAAGCCGCGCACCACCGCGAATGTCTGTACACCGGGCACGAACATCGTCCTCAACGGCAAGCTGCACACCCCCCATTGCACCACTTCCACGTCGCAGACCTACGACGGCGACCAGTGGGTGCGCGTCGAAGCCGAAGTGCACGGCGACGAGCTGGTTCGGCACATCATCGACGGCCGCACCGTTCTCGAGTACACGAAGCCGCAGATCGGCGGCGGCGCGGTGAATCCTGTCGATCCGGCCGTCAAGATCGATGGCACCCCGTTGACGTCTGGCTACATCTCGATTCAGGCGGAAACCGCACCGACCGACTTCCGCAAGATCGAGCTCCTCAATCTCGAAGGCTGCGGGGATCCGAAAGCTGCCAACTACAAGTCGTACATCGTCAAGGCGAACCCGCAGATGTGCCGCTACTGATGGCGCATCGGCGCTCCACACTCTTCACCGTCGTCGTTGCCGTTCTCACGACACTGCGGATTGGCGCGGTCACGCGGCTCAACTCCGCCGACGGTCAGTTCTGGGATGTCCAGGACACTTCGCCGTGGGGACAGGACAGCGGCGGCATCGCGACCGGCGGACGCGCCTATCCGTTCAACGGCTTCGGATACCTGAAGCTGCAGGTTCGCCGGCCGGATTCGACGCTGCTGGTTCGCAATCAGTACCTCACCGGCTTCGGCCTCGCCAGCGACATCGGCGGCGGCATCGGCCGTTTCGATTCGATGACGCCCGCGCTGCGCGGCGACGTGATCGTGGCGCGCGCGCTGTTCGCGCCGGCCGACACCGACTACCTGCGCTACTTCGACAGCTTCACCAACGCCAGCGACGAGGATCGCCTCGTCGAGGTCGCGTGGGGAGGCGCGGCCGGCGCCTACGACGAAGGCGGCCTCGTGGCGGTCGCGACGACGTCGAGCGGCGACCGCCGCATCGACGCGAACGACAGCTTCGCGACGGTGATGCAGAACGCGAAGCGCGTCGACGATCCGATGCGCGGTCCGTCGGGACACGGACCGTCGGCTCACGTTCTCGGCTCGCGAAGCGGCGTGCTGAAACGAGCCGGCGACATGTATGCGGATCCATTCTCGGACCCCTGGCCGGGATTCGATCCGGCGCATCTCGGCTACGTGTTCGCCTTCACGATCAAGCCCGGCCAGACGACCGCGATCGTGACCTTTGTGGTGAAGGGGTTGAGCGAGTTGTACGACTCGCGAGGGCGGGGGTCGGTCCTCGTCCGCGATGGCGTCCCGTCAGTCGTTGGACCCGCGGGGGAGGCGCCGAAGATTCCTGCGGCGGGATCGGAGATCGCACGGGTCACGGAGATCGCGCGCAAGCTGGTTGCCGCCCCGGATTTCCGCGGTCTCACCGCGCGGCAGCGATCGCAGATCGCGAACTGGAGAATGCCGGAGAGTGCGGCGCCGGTGCCGACGTTTTCGGTCTTCGAAAAGAGCGTCGACCAGTTGCAGGAGGCGCTGACGAGAGGTCCGCTGACATCCGAGGACATCGTTCGCGACTACATCGCGCGGCAGTCGCTGTACGACAGAAACGGTCCGACGTTCCACTCGCTGCTCGCGCTCAACACCCGTCTCTTCGCCGAGGCGCGCGCCATGGACGCCGAACGAGCGGCTGGCCGGGTGCGCGGTCCGTTTCACGGCCTTCCGGTCGGCTTCAAGGACAACATCGACGTCTTCGGACTGCCGACCACAGGCGGCTCGCGCGCGTTGGTGGACCATCTGCCGCGGCTCGATTCGAGGATGGCGGCCGGGATGCGCCGCGCCGGCGCGATCGTCGTCGGCAAGATGAACCTCGACGAGTTTCCCTTCGGCGACTTCGGAATCAGCTCGGTCGCCGGAACCATCGGCAACGCGTACGATCCGTCGCTCAGCACCGCCGGATCGAGCGGGGGCAGCGCCGTCGCGGTGTCGACGAGTCTCCTCGCGCTCGCGTTCGGCACCGACACCTGCAACTCGTTGTCGAATCCGGCGGCGTTCGCCTCGCTCGCGACCATCCGCACCACGAGAGGCTTGACGAGCCGCGCCGGTGTCATGCCGCTCAATCCGTACAACGACGCGGTCGGACCGATGGCGAAGTCGGTGCGCGAGGTCGCGCTGGCGCTCGATCAGGTGGCCGGCGCCGATCCCGAAGATCCGGCGACGCGGGACGCCGACGTCCACGTCAACGGATCGTTTGCCGCGGCGCTGAACGCCGGTGCGTTGAAGGGTGCACGCATCGGGCTCCTGCGTCAGCGGTTCGTGGGCGAGACAGGCGAACGGGAAATCGCGACGCTGATGGACGCGGTGGCGGACGAGATCCGCGCAGCCGGCGCGACCGTCGTCGACGTCAATGCGCCCGACATCGAGGCGCGTTATCGCGCGCCGGTGCGAAACGAGCCCGGCGCGTTGAAGGCGGCGTGGAACGCGTACCTGGCGCGCGGCGCTTCGGCCGCTGACAAGTCGAAGGTCCTCACCATCGACGATCTGCTCGCCTCGGGCAAGCTCGCGCCGGCGAGCGTGAGCCGATTCCAGGCGGCGCTCGCCCCCATCCCGACCGGCGGCGAGCTTCGCGACGCGATCGGCACGTTCACCGCGAGCCGCGAAGCGTTCCGCGACTTCTTCGTCAGCCTTATGGAGCAGTCCAGGCTCGACGCGCTGCTGTACCCGGCGAACCTCGCGCGTCCGCACACGCACGAAGGCGGGCTCGAGCGATTTGGCGGCGAGCCGAGCACCTGCGTCGAGAGCGCGATGACCGGCTTGCCTCAGGTGACCGTCCCTGCCGGATTCATCGGCGGCCGCTATCCGGTCGGTGTCTCGTGGCTTGGCCGCATGTGGAGCGATGCCCGGATGCTCTCGCTCGCCTATGCCTACGAACAGGCGACGCACCATCGCCGGCCGCCGCCGACAGTGAAGTAACGAACTTTCATTGGGGTGCCGGCGCGTTGTCGATTCTCACCAGGTAGTTTTTCGTCACCTGATTTCCGGCGCTGTCTGCGACGAGCACGACGATGAGGAAGTTTCCTGCATTCGTCGGAGTGCCGCTGACGAGGCCGGATTCATCGAGCGTGAGTCCGGGCGGCAGATCGGACGTGACTGAGAGTTGAATCGTGTACGGCGGCGTTCCGTCCGAGGCAACGAGCGGGACCGAGTAGGGGACTCCGAGAATCCCAGCCGGCAACGCGTCCGGCGCGACCGCGAGCGGCGATACCATCTGCACGAATAGAATCGTCAGCGTCTGGCCGGCAGCATCCGAGACCACCAATGAATAGGAGTAGACGCCAGCCGTCGTCGCGACGCCCTCGAGGGAATTCCGCGCGCCGTTCGATCCGATCGCGAGCGACAGCCCCGGCGGCAGCACCGATCCGGCGGCGACGTCCCAGGTGAACGGCGGCGTCCCGCCGCGCGGCAGCACATCCAGCGCGAAGCTGAACGGCGATCCGACCGACGCGTCGACAATGCGATTGTTGGTGGGCGGCAGCAGCGGCACGGCTGCACCGTTTGCCGTGACTGTCAATGACAACGCGAGGCTATTGACGGTCGCCCCTGCGGCGTCGATCACGATTGGCACGATCGAAGAGGTGCCGCTCGACTGCGGCGTTCCCGTCAGCGTGCCATCGGGCTCGAGCGACAGACCCGCAGGCAGCGGGTTGAACGGCGATTCGACGAAGGAGTAAGGCGGCGTGCCGCCGTCAGCCTTCAGCGTGAAGAGGTACGGCACGCCAACGGTCGCAGGCGTCAGCTCGACCCGCGCAAGTCCCGCAAACGCGATCGGCGGCGTGACGACCTGCATCGGCGCCACGCGATACGTGAAGGTGTGATCCGCGATGTTGGTCGAGTCCGCAGTATCCGTCGCGCGCAAGGTGAACGTATACGTTCCCGATGCCGTCGGCCGTCCGCCGACGAACGTGAGGTTCGCGGCGCCTGTCGTGTTTCCCGGAATGAGAGCGACGCCCGGTGGCATCATGCCGTCCACGAGCGACCACGTGTACGTCGACGTGCCGTTCGTGTTCAGTGTGAAGAGCGCACGTCCGCGCCCCAGCCAGGTGTCAGACGGGTTCGCGTTCGTGACGAACAATCCGCCGGTGTTGGCGACGACCAGACTATAACTGCGCGCGAACGTGTTGCCGCCGGCGTCCGCAGCGGTCAGGATGAAGTTGTAAATCCCCGTGCTTGTCGTCGTTCCCGACAGAAGGCCGTCCGGCGACACACTGAAGCCGGGCGGCAGCATGTCCTGCGTCAGACTGACTGGAGCGATCGCGAACGTGTACGGCGGTGTGCCGCCCGCGGCGGTGAACCGTTGCCCGTACGCGACGCCGGCGGTGCCGTTCCGCGGCGACCCTGAGAGGATCACGAGCGACGAGACGTTCAGCGTGAACGTCCGCTGCGCCTGCGCGCCAGCCGCATCGGTCACGATCAGATCGAACGTGTAGCGGCCGGCGGTCGAGGGCATTCCGGCGAGCAGCGTCGACGCGGGCGCCACGTTCGTCGGCAGCGGCGATGCAAGTGTCTGTGCTGCAATCAGGCCCAGCCCCGGCGGCAGCGTTGCCGTTGGCGCGATGCTCCATCCGTACGGCGGCGTCCCGCCGTTTGCCGCGAGCGTGAAGACGGTGCTCTGGCCTGCCGCGACGTCCGGCAGCGACGCCGGCGTCAGGACGTTGAGCACCGCTGGATTCGCCGCGCGTGTGAGCAGCGTGAAGCGCCGTGCGAGCGTCGAGGCGCCGTCGGTCACGATCACGGTGAATGTGCTCGCCCCGCCAGGCGATCCGATCGGCGGCGTGCCGCTGAGCGTGCCGGACGCCGACATCGTCAGGCCGGCAGGCGCTCCAGCCGCGGACCACGTTTTCACACCGCCGCCGGTCGCCGTGAACGTGTAGCTGAACGGCGTACCCGCAATCGCCACATCCGGTAAGAGCTGTGGATCGGAAATCGCGATCGACGACACGCGCAGTCCGAACCCGAAGCGGACCACGACTCCCGACGAATCGGTGGCAATCAACGTGAAGTTGTAGAGGCCCGCAGTCGTCGGAGTTCCAGTGATCGCAGCGGACGAGATCGACAAGCCCGGCGGCAACGGCGTTGCCGCCGTCCACGTGACCGTACTGTTGTTGTCGAACGCGACGAGCGATTGTGAATATGCGACATCGAGCGATGCGTCGGGCAGCCCCGTTGACGTGAACAGTGTGAACGGAGCGACGCTCAGCGTGAAGGTGCGGACGCCGATGTTGCCCGCGGCATCCTCCGCCTTCAGCGTGAAGGCGAACGAGCCGGACGCCAGCGGATTGCCCGCGAGAAGGTAACTGTTCGCCGGATTGCCGTTCGACATCACCGAGGCGCCTGACTCGACGACGAATCCCGGCGGCAGCGGCGTCAGCGCGGTGATCGTGTAAGGCGGCGTCCCGCCGCTCGGCGACAGATTGAACGTCGCGCCGAATCCTTGCTGCACCACGCCGAGATTCGGCCCGGCGCCGAACGAGATCGGCGTCGGCGTTGGGCCGGCGATCGCAAAGGTCACGTTGAACGCGATCGTCAGATTGCCGGCGTCATCGGTCACCTGAATCGGAACGCTCAACGTTCCGGTGTTCGTCGGAGCGCCGCTCACGACGCCCGACGTCGGATCGAGTACCAGCCCGGGCACCATCGGTGCGTTCGTCGACCACGTGTACTTGTTCGTGCCACCGACGACGAGCAACGCCTGAGAGTACGGCGTGTTGTAGACGAGCGGATTGCCGGCGATCGGCAGGTTGAAATAGAGGAAATTCAGCGCTGAGATGTGCCAGGTGAATGTGCGCGTGGCCGATGCGCCGGCACTGTCGGTGACTCGCAGCGTGAAGGTGAATGTTCCGATGCGTTGCGGCCGCCCCGCGACGTAGGTGAAGCCAGGCGCGAAGTTCGAGGACAAGGTCTCGCCCGGCGTTTGCAGGCTTGTGCCCGGCGGCAGTTCGCCGTCTTCGAACGACCATGCGAATGGTGGCGTACCACCGGAGGCTGTCACCGGGAAGCCGGTCGGATTACCAACCGTCGGATAGCCGAACTGCGGGTTGATCGACGCGTTGTTCGCGATCGAGAGCGGCTGCGGCGTGCCGGCGTCGACGATCAACGAGAACACTTTCAGGACGGTGCCGTTCGGGCCGCTCGCGCGGACGGTGAAGAACGAGCTGAGTGCGAAGGACGGCGTGCCGGAAATGACGCCGTTTGAGTTGAGCGACAGACCGCCGGGAATGTTGGTGCCGCCGCCCACGGTCGTCCAATTGCACGGCGTTCCACATCCAGTGGCTGCGAGCGTCTGCGTGTACGGAGCACCTGCGACCGCGGGAGGGAGAACCGCCCCGGTTTCGATCGCAAACGGATCCACGACCAGGGTGAAACCGAACGCGATCGATTTCGTCGACGAAACGTCGGTCAACGTGACGCTCGGAAAGAACGTTCCGGAAGTCGTTGGCGTGCCCGATATCTCGCCGCTGACGCTGTCCATCGAGACACCGGACGGCAGATTGAACGCGGACCACGAGTAGCTGCCGCTGCCCCCGAACGGTGTGAACGTGAACGCGTACGGCTGGCTTCTCGTCGCCTTCGGCAACTGATTCTGCGACAGGATGCTGAGCGCGTTGACGACGAGGGTGATCGGACGATCGACGAAGCCCCCGCTTGCGTCAGTGACTCGGATCGACGTGTGGTACGTCCCCGGCGTTGTGATCACACCGACTAATCCGGCAGTCGCACTCGAGGGGAAGAATGTCGGCAGCGGCGGGCCGTCCTGAACGCGCGTTCCTGGAATGTCGCTCGCTCCCGGCGTCAGCGAATAGTGGTACGGCGGCGCGCCACCTGATGCCGACAACGTGATGAACAGCGGTCCGACCGCAAGGCGGTCGAAGGTCGGGCCGAACGTCGGGTTCAGCGGCGGGAACTCGCCGGCGCCGAAGATCGAGACGCGGAAGCTGGCGACGGCGAAGTGGCCGGCCGAATCGGTGGCGTTGACGGTGAAGAAATACTCGCCCGTTGCGGTCGGCGTGCCATGGAGCAATCCGCCTGCGTCGAGGGTCAGGCCTGGAGGTAGATAGCTGTGCGCGGCCAGCGCAAAGATGACCGCGCCGCTGCCGCCGACTGTGGTGAAGGTCGTCTCGTAGGGACTGCCGACATTGCCGAACTGGAGGAAGTGACCGTTGGTGATCGCGAGCGGCGTCACCGTGAGCGTGAATTGACGGCGTCCGAATCTCGTGGAATCGGAATCGTCGGTCGCCTGGACGAGGAACGTGAACGTGCCTTCCGCGCTCGGCGCACCAGCGAGGAGCCCCGCTGACGTGAGCGTGACGCCTGGCGGCAGCGAGCCGTCGGCGACGGACCACGTGACAGACGAGGCGCAACAGGCGAACAGCAGGTTGGAATACGGAGCGTTCAGCCTCGCCGTCCCGAGATCGTTGGGCGTGAAGATCGAGATCGGCGAATCGATGAAGAGGAAGTTCGTGGCCTGCAGAACGCCGCCGGCCCGATCGCTGAATCGGAACTGCGGGAAGAAGCTGCCGCTTTCCTCCAGCGTGCCGGCGACGAGCAGGTTCGGCGCGTCGAACGAGACGCCGCGTGGCAGCGAATCGCTGACGAGCGCGGCGTCGTAGAGGCCGGCTCCGTCGCGCGCCACCGTCTGCGAAGGACCGCCGATGACCCGGAACTTGTGCGAATATGCGCCCCCCAATTCGCCGCTGGGAAGAAATGAAGTCAGCATCAGCGTCGAGACGCGAAGCGGGAACGTGTTCGTCGCGCTGACGCCATTCTTGTCGCGCACCGTGACGGTGACCGAATAGCTCCCGAACGCCGTCGCCGCGCCGATGATTTCCGCGTCGCCAGGGGAAAGCCACGGGCTGGTCAGATTGCCGAAGCGGATCTGCATCCCCGGCGGCAGGCCGGTTGCGTCCCACGTGAACGGCGCCTCGCCGCCGTTGAAGACGCCGACGCCGCGGTCGCATCGAACAGCGAACGTGCAATCGTCGAACGACGCGTTGATCGCCGGCAAGGATCGCGGCACGCCGATCACGTCGATCGACATCGGCTTGCTGTACGACCGATGATTGGCGTCGGTCACCGTCAGCGTGAAGTTGTATTTGCCCGGGCCGCCGTTGGCGAAGCCGGAGATCGTGCCCGACGAGGGGTCGAGCACCATACCGGGCGGCAGCGAATTCACACTGAAGGTGTACGGGGCGACGCCGCCGGTCGCCGCTACGGTTGTGAAGTACGCGGCGTTCTGGGTCGCATTGGGCAACATCGGCGGCGTGGTGATGGCGATGTCGTAGACGTTGAGGCCGATGCCGGTGTAGACCGCATCGACGCCGTCGCTGAGCCGCAGGTTGACGATGAAGAAGCCTGCCGTCGTCGGCGTCCCCGACAACACGCCGTCGCTCGTCAACGTCAAGCCCGCGGGCAATCCGCCGTTGGCTGACCAACTCACCACACCGCCGTCATTCGCCGCAGACATCGTGTATGAATAAGGAGCGCCGACGAACGCATCGGGCAATGCATTAAGGTCGGTCAGCACGATGCTGCTGATGCGCAGTGTTGCGATCTGATCGGCGCTCTGCGCGCCGCTCGTCGCACGAAGTGTGAACGAGTAGGTCCCCGGCGTCGTCGCCACACCGATGATTCCCGCACTGGCGTCCGGCGGAAAGTACGACGGCCGATCGCTCCGCAATGACAAACCAGGCGGCAGCGATCCCGAGACGATCTCCCAGTCGTACGTGCCGTTTCCACCCACCGCAGTCAGCGAAAACTCGACTTGACCGAGGCCTGCGCCGTAGAACGGACCCGTCACGATTCGCACCGGAGGCGTCGCGCCTTCCGGGTAGATCGACACGTTGAAGCCGGCGATCAGCAGATCGCCGGCGGCGTCCGTCGCGCGCACCGAGAAGAAGTACTGCCCGCTGCCGGTCGGTGTGCCGTGGACCGTGCCGTTCGAGTCGAGCGTCAACCCCGGCGGCAGGTCGTTCGAACGCGCGAGCGTCCACGTGGGCGCACCGGTCGCGCCACGAGCGGTGAGCATCACGCTGTAGGGTGTGTTCACGAACCCGTTGGGGAGCAGGTAACGGGTCGTCTGGAACAACGGCGTGACGACGAGCGTGAATTGGCGCGCGCCGTAATTTGCGCCGCTGCTCGGATTGGCCGCGTGCACGAGGAAGATGTACCGACCGCTAACGGTCGGCGTGCCGGCGAGGACTCCATCCGCAGACAGCGTCAGACCCGGTGGAAGCATTCCGTCCACGACCGACCACGCCAACGCGTGCAGGCAGCACGCGAACAACTGACGCGAATACAAGGACCCGATGGTCGCCGAGCCGAGATCGCCGCTGTCATTGATCGTGATGTTCGCGGGACTGTTGATGAACTGATAGCGCGTGGAGAGCAGCGTGGCGCCGCCCGCGTCAGCAAACTGCCACGCGATCCTGAAGTTGCCGCTCTCGATCGGTGTGCCGCTGACCCGCAGCGTCGAAGAATCGAACGAGGTGCCGGCCGGCAGTCCTCCATCGTTCATCGCGACGGTGTACGGCGGCAGGCCGCCAATCACACGGAGCGTCGCCGCATACGGAGCGTTGAGCGTACCTGGCGGAGGAAAATCGGTTTCGAGCAGCGTCGACACGTGGAGCGGGAAGACGTTCGTGGCGGTGGCGCCGAGCGCGTCTCTTGCGGTCACTTCAACCACGTAGGTTCCGGTCGTGGTCGGCGCGCCGACGATCTGCGCATCTCCGGGCGCGACATAGGACTGCGTCGCGCCGCTGCCCGATCGGATCCACATTCCCGGCGGCAGGTTGGTCGCGGTCCATGTGAACGGCGCGGTTCCGCCGTTGTTGATGCCGATACCGATCGTGCACGGGACGCCAATGGTGCAGTCGTCGAACTGCTGGCCGTAGGGGAAGAGACTCGCGAGCGTCGGTGGGGTGCTGATGACGTCGATCGACATGCTCTTCGTGTACGACAGGAAGTTGGTGTCGGTCGCCGTGATGTTGAACCCCCACTTGCCCGGTCCGGCAGTCACGACGCCGGAGATCGTGCCGGACGGATCGAGCGTGAGGCCCGGCGGCAGCGAATTCGACGTAAAGGTGTAACTGCCGGATCCGCCGGACGCCGTCAGCGTCACCGAGTAAAACGCAGATTGCGTCGCGTTCGGCAGCATGCCCGCCGATGTGATCTCGATCGCCGAGACGAAGAGACTGACGCTGCGGAAGACCGTGTCAACGCCGTCTGTCAATTTGAAATTGATGTTGTAGAAACCGGGCATCGCGGCGGCGCCGGACAACGTACCGTTCGCATCGAGCGTGATACCCGGAGGCAGATCGCCGGTCGGCGTCCACACGACAGCCCCGCTGCCTCCGGCCGACGAGAGCGTGTAGCTGTACGACACGGCGACGAACGCGTCCGGCAACTGATAGGGATCGCTGGCGAGGAGCGAGGTGATCGTGATCGTGTAGCGCTGGTCGTAGCTCTGCGTCGCGCCGGTCACGCGCAGCGTGAATTGATAGGTCCCGGGAGTGGTGGCCACGCCGATCAAGCCGGCGCTCGCGTTCGGCGGGAACCACACCGGCCCATCGGTCCGCAGCGACATCCCCGGCGGCAGCGGATCGACGACGATCCACGTGCCGGTTCCATCACCGAAGCCGGACATCAGCGGAATCTCGATCGCGCCGACGCTGAACGTGCCCAGGTCGATCGCGGGCGCGGGCGTCACATCGATCGTGACGGTGGCAAAGGCGTTCGTGTAATTGGTCGTGTCGAACGGGACGAACGTGACCGAAAGACTCTGGCCGGCGCCGACCGGCAGCACGGTGCCGAACGGCGGATCGTAGAAAGGCGTTCCTGGCACGTTCGACGTCGCGTTCAACTCCGCTGCGCCGAGCGGCGTCCCGAAGGTGATCGGCGCCGGCGCAGGCCAGGTCACGATCGGCGTCGCCCTCGAGACGATAAAGTCAGCGCTCGCGGCGCTGGGTGCATACGCCTCTTCGCCCGTGAACGTCGCGCGCACGGCGTTTGGATAGGTACCGGCAGTGATGCCGGCGACGTTCACGTCCGCGATCGTGGCGACCCCGAAGCCGTCGGTAACGGCCAGTCCAACCGGCATGCCGTTGAGCGTGAAGCTGATCTCCCGGCCGGCGAGCGGCGAGCTGGCGGCCGTCAATGCCGCCGTCACGGAGGTCGTTCCACCGTAGACCGCGGTGGCGGCAGATGCCGTCAACTGCGTCGTCGTCCGAAGCGTGATCCGGAAAACCGTGCCGTTCCCGCCGAACGATCCACCGCCGCTGAACGTCGTCCCGTACAGCTTGTGATCCGTTCCTTCGATCAGACCCGCATAGGGCGTCGCGCCCTCGCCGAACGTGAATCCGTGAAGCGTCGTGACCGCGCCGCCGCCATCGAGCCGGAACACCGTGCCTTGGCCGGCCGCTCCACCGCCGCTCGTCGTGCCGTAGAAGAGTCCATCGGAACGCTGGAGAAGCACGCCGTGCGGGAAAGCCCCGTCGCTGTAGGCGAACGAACGGAGCGTTCTGAAGTTTCCCGACTGGTCAATCCGGTACGCGACGCCAGCTCCGGTCGCTCCGCCCGACGGCGTTGTGCCGTAGAACGCTCCGTCGCTCGCTTGTACGAGCCCTCCAAGGAATGAAAGGCCGCCATCGCCATAACTGAAGTTGTGGATGACGTTCACCGCGCCAGACGAGTCCATGCGGTAGACGACGCCGTACCCCATCGATCCGCCTTGATACGTCGTGCCGTAGAACAGGCCATCGTCGGCCTGAATCAGGCCGGCAAACGGATACGCGCCGTCGCCAACGTTGAAGCTATGCAGCGTCGTCGTATCCCCCGTCGCCGGATCGACGCGATAGGCGGTTCCGGCCAAAGATGCGCCGCCGTAGTACGTCGTTCCATAGAGGGATCCGTCGGCCGCCTGAATCACACCTGAATATGGATACGCGCCGTCGCCAACGGTGAATGCATGTAGCGTTGTGACCGCACCCGATGAGTCCATTCGAAACACCGTGCCGGCACCGCTCGATCCGCCTTGAGAGGTCGTGCCGTAGAACAGTCCGTCGCGCCCCTGGATGAGACCGCCGATCGGATTTGCGCCGTCGCTGTTGGTGAACGCGTGCAGCGGCGTCACCGATCCGTTCGTGTCCATCCGAAACACGGTGCCGAAGCCGACGCCGCCCGTGTAGGTCGTGCCGTAAAAGAAACCGTCGGCCGCCTGAATGAGCGCGGCATATGGATTCGCGCCCTCGCCGGCCGTGAAGGCGTGCAGCGTCTCGAAGGTCGGCGACGTCGGCGCCCTCGCCGGCGACACGTCGATGAGCACGTGCGCAAGCACCGACGCATAGATCGCCGAATCCGCCGGGACGAACTGCACCGTCAGCACCTGTCCCGAGCCGGCGGGCAGAATGCTTCCGGTCGGGGGCGAGTAGAGGAATTCGCCGGGCACGTTCGCGGTCGCATTCAGCTGCGTCGAGTCGAGCGCCGTCCCGTAGACGATTGCCGATGGCGCCGGCCACGTGACGATCGGCGGCAGCTTCTCGACGATCAGATCGCTCGATGACGTGCTCGCCGCATAAACGTCGTCGCCGGCGAATGTCGCCGTGACGGCGCCCGGGTAGGTTCCCGGGGCCAGACCGATCAAGCTCACATTGGAGACGGTGGCCATGCCGCCCGCGTTGGTGATGGCGGTGCCGGCGGGCGAACCATTGAGGGTGAAGCTCACCTGACGATCCGGCAACCCGACGGCCGTCGCCGGCACCAACGCCGCCGACAGCGTCGTCGTGCCGCCGTAGATCCCGGTTGCAGGAGTGGCGAAAAGCCGGGTGCTGACGCGGAACGCGATGCGGAACACCGTGCCGACGTTGTGCGCGCCGCCTTCTTGTGTCGTTCCGTACAGGAATCCGTCGCGGCCTTCGATGACGCCCGCGTACGGCGAGGCGCCGTCGGGCCAGGCGAAGGCGTGTTCGGTTCTGAGCGCGCCACTGGCATCGACGCGATAAACCGTTCCATGCCCGCCCGCGCCGCCGCCGGATGTCGTGCCGTAGAAAAATCCGTCGCTTCGCTGGAAGAGACTCGAATACGGGTTTGCGCCGTCACCTCCGGTGAAGCTGCGCACCCACGTCGACGCGCCGGAACGATCGATGCGAAACACCGTCCCGGATCCGCTGGCGCCGCCGTACGACGTCGTGCCGTACAAACCAACATCCGACCCTTCGATCAACGGCGCGTAGGGATAGGCGCCGTCGTTCCATGCGAACGCGCGCAACGTTGTCAGCACGCCGGTTGCGTCGATGCGATACACGGTGCCGAAGGTGCCGTTCCCGCCTTGAAGCGTCGTGCCGTAGAAGAAGCCGTCGCTCGCGAGCACGAGCCCGGCGTACGGATAAGCGCCGTCGACGTTGGTGAAGGTGTGCACCGTCGTCAAGGCACCGGTCGGATCGATCCGAAAGACCGTGCCGAGACCGGTGAATCCGCCTTCGGACGTCGTGCCGTAGAGCAGACCATCGACGCCCTGGACCAGGCCGCCGTACGGGTACGCGCCATCGGTCTGCGCGAACGCACGCAGCGGCGTCACAACGCCCGAACCGTCCACACGGAATACCGTGCCGAATCCGAACGGTCCGCCGAACGCGGTGGTGCCGTACAGGAGCCCGTCGTCGGCTTGCATCAATGTCGCGTACGGATAGGCCCCGTCGGCTGCCGTGAACGCGTGCACCGTGATCGCCGGACCGACGCCGTCGGTGCGATACACGCTTCCGTAGCCGTTCGCGCCGCCGTATGCAGTCGTGCCGTAGAAGAAACCGTCTCGCGCTTGAATCAAGCCGGCATACGGCGTCGCGCCGTCGTTGCCGGCGAAGTCGTGGATGCGAAGGAAGCTCGCCGTCGTGTCGACCGCGCTGATGACGTCGATCGGACGCCGCTCGACCGCCGTCGAATAGTTGGTCGCGTCAGTGGGCGTGAACGTCAGAGAGATGGTCTGTTGCGCGCCCACGGGGAGAATCGTTCCTGCCGGCGGCACGTAGGTGAATGTCCCGGGCACATCGGACGTTGCATTCAGCTGCGTCGCGTCGAGGGGGATGCCGTGCACGATCGGCGCGGGAGAGCTCCAGGAAATGATTGGCGGTCGCTTGAGGACCGTGAGATCGCCCGTGGCGCTCGCCGGCAGATACGACGTATCGCCGGCGAAGCTCGCGGAGATTGCGCCAGGGTAGAGTCCGGCGTTGATCCCGGCGAGCGTCACGTTGTTGAGGAACGCAGTACCCATGACGTCCGTCGTCGCCGTGCCGACAACCTGTCCGTTCAACGCGAAGCTCACGATCCTGCCGACCAGAGCGGTTCCGTTCGATGCCAACGAGGCGCTGAGCGTCGTCGCACTACCGAAGACCGCCGTTGCAGGAGAGACCGTCAGTTGCGAGGCCGCGGTGACACGTGGGATGTTGAGTTTCACGCGAAACACCGCGCCGCTGCCCTGAGGTCCGCCAAACTGCGTCGTCCCGTACAGATAGCCGTCGCGGGTCTGCACGAGCGGCGCGGATGGCCCGTAGCCCTCGTTGCTTGTGAAGGCGTGAAGCGTTGTCACGCTGCCGGCGGCATCCATTCGAAACACTGTCCCCTGACCAGCGCCGCCGCCGTAGGTCGTGCCGTAGAAGAAGTCGTCCGTCGATTGCAGCAGCGCGGCGTACGGATTTGCTCCGTCCGCATTGGTGAACGCGTGCAGCGTCGTCAGTCCGCCTGCCGCGTCCATCCGATACAGCGTTCCGGCGCCGTTCTGACCGCCGAACGCCGTCGTGCCGTAGAAGAATCCATCGCGTGCCTGGATCAATCCGCTGTACGGATTCGCGCCGTCGACGTACGCGAACGTGTGAATCGTCGTCAGACTGCCGGTCGAATCGATGCGGAAGACGGTTCCCCAGCCGCCTGGTCCCGCGTACTGCGTCGTGCCGTAGAAGGCGCCGTCGCCGGTCTGTATGAGTCCGCCGTACGGAAACGCGCCGTCGCCGTAATTGAACACGTGCACCGTCGTCACGGCGCCGAGGGTATCCATGCGGTACACCGTGCCTGCTCCGAAGGAGCCGCCTTGACTCGTCGTGCCGTACAGGAATCCGTCCGCAGCTTGAATCAGGCTCGCGCGCGGAAATGCTCCGTCGCCGTACGAGAAGCTGTGGAGTGTCGTAAAGGCTCCGGCCGAATCGATTCGAAAGACCGTCCCCGCACCAAACGGCCCTCCTGACCCCGTAGTGCCATAGAAGAAGCCGTCGCTCGCCTGCAGCAGGGTGGCGTACGGATTCGCGCCGTCGCTGTAGTTGAACGAATGCAGCGTCGTCGCGTTTCCTGCCGAATCCATCCGGTACACGAGACCGGCACCGCTGGCGCCGCCTTGACTCGTCGTTCCGTACAACAACGCGTCGCTTCCTTGAACGAGGCCCGCGGTCGGAAGCGAACCGTCGAGGAACGCAAAGGCGTGCACGACCTGAAAGGGCGGCTGCGCCGGAGGACCGACGGCGATGACATCGATGGTGACCGACGCCGCCGCGGTGGTGTAGTTGGCCTGATCGTCCGGTGTAAACAGGGTTGACAGCGATCGGGCCGCGCCGGCGGGCACGATCGTGCCTGACGGCGGCGAATAGACGAAGGTACCCGGCACGTTCGTGGCGGCGTTCAATTGCGCGGAGCCGAGCGACGTTCCGTACGTGATGGCAGCCGGGCGAGGCCACGTAATGGTCGGCGTCGCCTTCAACACGTTGATGAAAACCATCGCCGTCGTCTCGGTGTACGTCTCGAGATCGGCGGGCGTAAACGTCACCGTCAGCATCTGCCCGTTCCCTGCAGGCAACACGGTTCCGTCGGGCGGAGAATAGGTGAAGACGCCTGCGATCTCGGAAGTTGCGTTCAGTTGCGTCGTACTGAGCGCCGCGCCGTAGACGATGTCGGAGGGCGTGGGCCATGCGATGGGTGGCGTCGCCTTCGGCGAAAGCGTCCATAACAGTGCGCGCTGGTCGGCAGATCCAACGACGATCCCATTCTTGTTGACCGCCGTGGCAAACCCGCTGGTGATCTCCGCCGGACCGAGATCGATCATTCCTTCAGCAGGGATCCAGGCGATCGCATGAGACGTCGCGTCTCCTGGCAGCCCACTCGAGCCGACGACCATGCCGTTCTCGTTGACGGCGTTTGCGATGCTCGAACTTCCCCCGAGCGTGCCGAGGTCGACCATCCCGCCGGACTGCGTCCACGCGAACCCGTGGCCTGCCGACGATCCGGGGATCAGGGTGGTGCCGACGATCACTCCGCGATCGTTAACTGCGGGCGGCACCGAGGAGCCCACCTGACCGAGATCGACCATCCCTCCGCTTTGGGTCCACGCGAAGTTACGCCCATCGCTGATGCCGGCAACCATCCCGCTGTTGTTGACCGCGAAGGCGGTGCTGGAGTCGCCGCCCAAGGTGCCGAGATCGACCATCCCGCCGGCTTCGGTCCAGGCAAAGGCATGGCTTGCGGCATTTTCCAGTGCGCTGGCGCCGACGATCATCCCGCGATCGTTGACCGCTGAAGGAGTGCTGGAATCTCCGCCAAGTGTTCCGATGTCGACCATGCCGCTGCCTTGCGTCCATAGGAACGCATGGCTTGTCACGTCACCGGGCAGAGTGCTGAATCCGACGACCATTCCCAGATTGCTGACAGCAATCGCGAAGCTCGCGCTTCCGCCCAGCGTCCCGAGGTCCACGATCCCGCCGCTCGGCGTCCAGACAAACGCGTGGTTGGCGATGTCTCCAGGGAGTGAGCTGAAACCGACGACCAATCCGTCATTGTTGACGGCCCCGGCGGAGCTGAAACTTCCACCCAAGGTCCCGATGTCGAGCATGCCGCCGCTTTGCGTCCAGACGAACGCATGGCTCGTCAGGTCTCCCGGCAGGCCGGCGAAACCGACGACCATGCCGCTGTCGTTCACGTCTGTCGGATAGGCGAATGTGCCGCCGAGCGTTCCAAGGTCGGTGGCCGAGGATCGCAGCGATGCTGCTCGCGCCGCGTCGAGGCGCTTCACCGGCGCCAGACCAAATACGAGGGCTACCAGCCACACCAGAACGGCGACGAGACGTCCCGACCGGATCATGCTGGCCTCCTGACTGCCAGGTGATGTTTTGAAATGAGTCCTTGTTAATAAGGGCCAGCCGGAGCGGTGTTGATTGCGGTCCGCGTGATGTTTTTTATGTGTCCTGAACTATTGGTGAGCAACCATGCGCCACCGTGCGAATCACCGAATTGTCATGACGCGCGCCGCGCCGCCGAGTACCATCGATCGCGCCAGGCCTGGATGGGATCGCCATGACCCGGACGTTCTGCGCCGCCGTTCTCGCCGCTGCCTCGATTGCCACGATAGTGGCTGCGCCGCAGTCGCAGCCGCCGACCTTCACCGCCGGGAATCGCACGGTCGCCGTCTATGCGACGGTCACCAACGCGCAGCAGCGCTTGATCACCGATCTGAAACGGGACGAATTCACGATCGAGGACAACACCAAGCGCCAGGAGTTGACGCTCTTTTCCAACGATATTCAGCCGATCACGGTGATCATGCTGCTTGACCGCAGTAGCAGCATGAAGCCCAACTTCGACCTGGAGCGGCAGGCGGCCGAGTCGTTCGTGCGCTCGATGGGGCCGGAGGACAAGGCGCGGATCGGCAGCTTCTCGAAGTCGATTCAGATCGACCCGATGGACTTCACCTCGGACCGCGACGTGATGCAGAAGATCCTCCGCAACGATCTGCAGGACGAGGGGCCGACGCCGCTCTGGAACGCCGTCGATACCGGCATCGACAAGCTCCTGCTGGAGCAGGGGCGGCGCGTCGTGCTCGTGTTCACCGACGGCGTCGACATGCCCCTGAGCTTCAACGGGAAAGGGAAGTCGCTGAAGGACGTCATGAAGCGGGCCGAGGAGCACGACGTCATGGTCTATGCGATCGGCCTCTCCGGTCAGAACGGTCCACCGGTCTCCGGCACCGATCGCCGCGGCACGATCAATCCTGGCGCGATCGGCGGCCTCGGCGGACGCGGCCTCGGCGGCTACAGCGGCCGACCGCAGATGGAAGGACCCGACGAAGGGTTGCCGAAGATCGCGGCCGCCACCGGCGGCGGGTACTTCGAGCTGATGTCCACAAAGGATCTGGCGTTCACCTTCTCACGCGTCGCCGACGAACTGCATCATCAGTACGCGCTCGGCTTCACCCCCGAAAAGCTGGACGGCAAGATGCACGATCTCACGGTGAAAGTGTCGCGGCCCGACGTGACCGTCCGCGCGCGCAAGCGCTATCTCGCCTCGAGAGTACTCGGAGGTTCGTAGCCGGATCCCGCGCTCGATCGGAATCCGGTAGATGTTTCGGTGGATCGTGGTCCGACTGTAGGCGAATTGGTGCACATCGCCGCCGGCCGGGTAGACCAATCCATCGACCTTCTGCGAGACTGGCAGTCCGCTCAGATCCGCCTCGGAATGGATTCCGCCGTCGGACAGGCGCGGCAGCATCCCATGCGCCAACGCGATCAGGAACGATAGATCCGACGCCCCCACGCCGCGCCGATCGCGTGCATCATGGTGTCCGCATATGTCGGCATCGGCATCAGGTGCGCCGCGATCGGCGCTGCGGGTCAGGCACCTCGTTCTGTTCGTGCTGTGCCTGATGTACTTCATCGCCTACATCGATCGCGTCAACGTCTCGGTCGCCGGTCCCGCGATGCGGAAGGATCTCGGGCTGACGCCGATCCAGCTCGGGCTGATCTTCTCGGCGTTCGCGTATCCGTACGCGGCGATGCAAATCGCCGGCGGTTGGGCCGCGGATCGATTCGGTCCGCGGCTCGTCCTCACCGTTCTGAGCCTGCTGTGGGCGACGGCGACGATCTTCACCGGACTGTCGTGGAGCGTCGCCTCGCTCGTCGTCTTCCGCGTGCTCGTCGGCGTCGGCGAAGGCGGCGCGTTTCCGACGGCGACGCGCGCCTTCGCCTGGTGGCTGCCGGTTCGTGAGCGCGGATTCGCGCAGGGCATCACCCACAGCTTCGCGCGGCTGGGCGGCGCGGTGACGCCGCCGATCGTGCTCGCGATCGTCGAGCGCTACGGCTGGCGCGAGTCGTTCGTCGTACTCGGCGCAGGGAGTCTGATCTGGACGGCGATCTGGATCACGACCTTCAGGAACACGCCCGACGAACATCCATGGATGACCGACGGCGAGCTCGCGATCATCCGCGAAGATCGCCTGCCGCCGCGTGAGATTGCCGAAGCGACACCGTGGCGGCGGATCGTGAGCAGGATGTGGCTCGTGACGCTGGTCGACTTCTGCTACGGCTGGTCGCTCTGGGTCTTCCTGACGTGGCTGCCGTCGTACTTGTCCGATGCCCGCGGGTTCGGGCGCAATCAGATCGCGTTGATGACGACGCTGCCGCTGCTGGCGGGTGTCGTGGGCGACACGCTCGGCGGTGTGATCTCGGACGCGATCTTCCGGCGCACCGGCAACCTGCGTCTGGCCCGGCGCGCGCTGCTCGTCGGAGGCCTTGGCGGCGCATGCGCGTTCATGGTGCCGGCGATCGTGACGACGAGCGCTCTCGGCGCGGTGTATCTGCTCACGGCGGCCTTCTTCTTCCTCGAGCTGACCAACGCGGTCCAATGGACGCTGCCTCTGGACATCGCAGGTCCGTATGCCGGCACGGCCGGCGGAATGATGAACACCGGCTTCGGCATCGCCGGTATGATTTCGCCGATCGTGTTCGGCGTGCTGATTCAGCGGACGGGCCGCTACGACCTGCCGTTGTTCATCTCGGCGGCGCTGCTCGTCGTCGGTGCACTCTGTTCGCTGCGCATCGATCCGACGGCGAAGGTCGATGTCGATGCTCAGCCAGCTCTCCACCACGGAGCACACTGAGGACACGGAGGAGACTGAGGACACGGATGAACCCTTGTGCATATTTTCTCCGCGTCCTCCGTGTCCTCCGTGGTGGAGAGCTTGATCTCGCAACGCACTCGTGAGAACCGCCGGCGTGGATAATGACCGTGATGCATGTCCGACCAACCGGCGCGGCTCTCGGTGCGACCGTTGACGGCGTCGATCTGCGCGCACTCGACGATGAGACGTTCGCGGCGATCCATCGCGCGTGGCTCGACTGTCAGGTGCTGCTGTTCAGGGATCAACGGCTGAGCGATGCCGATCTGATCGCGTTCAGCCGCCGCTTCGGCGATCTCGATGAGGCGCCGGTGCAGGAAACCGGGCGCCGCTTCGTCGACGGACATCCCGAGATCTACGTCGTCTCGAATGTCGTTCAGGACGGCGTGCCGATCGGGAGTCTCGGAGCGGGCGAGGCGGTCTGGCACACCGACATGTCGTACCTTCCCGATCCGCCCAAAGCGAGCGTGCTCTACGCGCTCGAAGTCCCGGCGCACGGCGGCGACACCAGCTTCTGTTCGATGTACGCCGCGTGGGACGAGCTGCCGGATCGGCTGCGCGCCCGCGTCGACCGATTGCGCGTCAAACATGACGGCACCTACAACAGCGGCGGCTACGTGCGTCAGGGCGTGACGCCGACCGACGATCCGCGGACTTCACCGGGGACGCTGCATCCGCTCGTCTACGTCCATCCCGAAACCGGCCGCCGGAGCCTCTACCTCGGCCGCCGCCGCAACGCCTATATAGAAGGATGCACGCTCGAGGAGTCCGACGCGCTGCTCGACGAGGTCTGGGGCGAAGCGACGCGCGAGTCGCTCACGTGGCGGCATCACTGGCGGGTCGGCGATCTCGTCCTCTGGGACAACCGCTGCACGATGCATCGGCGGGATGCGTTCGATCCGTCGGCGCGCCGCGTGATGCACCGCACGCAGATCAAAGGCGATCTACGGGGTAACCATCACCGCTGATCCAACACAAAGGACACAAAGAACACCAAGGGCACAAAGAAAAGTTGTGCTGGCTACTCGAAAGGGCCTCCCCACGCTGATGCCCTTTGTGCCCTTTGTGTTCTTTGTGCCCTTTGTGCTCCCTTCAGCGCGGCGACATGACCCCAGAGCCTCGGCGTAACATCACGGCTTTGTCCGCGGTGATGCCAGTCCAGCGCTCGAGCGCCCCGTCGGGCCACTGCACGACGACGGCGCCGATCGCGGCGGACGATCCCAGACCAAAGTGGACGCGGACGTCGCTGGCCGAGAGATAACTGCCGTCAGTCCGCACGCGGCGGCGGAGTGTCGGCTGTCCCGCGCGTTCGATGCTGATCAGGGCGCCAATCCCGAACCGGTTTCCCGGTCGCTGGTCGAGACGGACCTGGAGCCAATGGTTCGTGCCGCCTGCCTGATTGAGCAGCAGCCGGACGGGTCCGCCGTTGTTCGACACGACGATGTCGATGTCGCCGTCGTTGTCGATGTCGCCGAACGCGGCGCCGCGGCTGATCTCGGCGCGGGCGAACGCCGGGCCGGCTGCCGCGCTCGTCTCCTCGAAGCGGCGGCCGGTCTTGTCCGCGACGTTGTGAAAGAGCTGGTTCGTCATCCGGAACGGCGTCGGCTGTCCGCGCTGCGACTCGACGATGTTGACGCCGCCGTTGGCGACGAAGAGATCCGGCCATCCATCGTTGTCGTAGTCGATCCAGTCGGTGCCGAAGCCGGTGAACGCCGCGGTCGGCGTCGCGAGACCGGCGCGCGTGCGGGCATCCTCGAAGTTGCCGCGGCCGTCGTTCACGTACAACACGAAGGTCTCGCCGGCGATGTTGGTGACGAACAGATCCTCGTCGCCGTCGAGATCGAAGTCGCCCGAGGCGATGCCCATGCTGCCCTCGGGATTTCCCGCGGCATTCACCGCCGATCCGGAGAGGAGCCCTTCGTCGACGAACGTGCCGTCGCGGTGATTGATCCAGAGATTGTTGGGCGTCGCGTCGTTCGCGACGTAGAGGTCCGGCCACCCGTCGCCGTTGTAGTCGCCGAGCGCCACGCCGAGGCCGGCGCCGTAGGCTTTCGTGATGCCGGCCCGCTCGCTGACGTCGGTGAACGTGCCGTTGCCGGCATTCCGGAACAGGCGGCTGGGCACCGGACGGAAGGCGCGCGGACCGCAGTAGTCACGCGCGCCGACCGAGTCGTTGCACGACTTGTTGCCGGCGAGCGTGAAGTCGACGTAGTTGGCGACGAACAGATCGAGAAATCCGTCGCGGTCGTAGTCGATGAAGGCGGCGCTCGAAGACCACTGCGGATCGCTCAAGCCCGATTTCGTCGTGACGTCGGTGAACGTGCCGTCGCCGTTGTTGTGCAGCAGCGTGACGCCGCCGAACGACGTGATGAAGAGATCGAGATAGCCGTCGTTGTCGTAGTCACCGACCGCCACGCCCATGCCATACGCGCGAACGCCTGCATGCGCACGCTCGGTGACGTCCGTGAACTTCAACGTCCGTCGTCCGCCCGTCGTGGTCAGATCGTTGCGATAGAGGCGGGAGGTCTCGGGGCCGCCGACCGCGTTTGCACTCAGCGCGCCGCCCTGCACGACGAAGACGTCGAGGTCGCCGTCGTTGTCGTAGTCGAAGAGCGCGACGCCGGCGCCCATCACTTCCGGCAGGTAGTAGTTGCCAGTCGCCCCGTTGACATGCGTGAACGTCAGTCCGGCCGCCGCGGCCGACTCGATGAAGATCGGGCCCGCGGCAGACATGGACTGCGGCGCTGAGGGAACACCAACGACACAAAGGACACCAAGGACACCAAGGACACCAAGGACACCAAGAACACAAAGCACAATCGCCGGGACGGCCTGAGGGCTGTTGCCTACACGGCGACGGTCTGTCTTTGTGCCCTTTGTGCCCTTTGTGCCCTTTGTGCCCTTTGTGCCCTTTGTGCCCTTTGTGTTCTTCGTGCTGGTCGTGTTCATCGCAGCCGCGCCAGTTCGCGCTCGATCGCCGCCGCGAGATCCTGCTGGCCGTGCTGGAGGGCCAGCGCCTTCGCGTCGGTCGCCCACTTGATGCCCTCGTCTTTTCGACCGGCGCGGACGTAGGCCGTCGCGAGCGCGAAGAGATACCGCGGCGCTTCGGCGTCGCGCGGCTCTTGCAGCTTCTCCAGTTCCTGGATCGCCTCGTCCGTCTTCCCGAGCGCGATCAACATGCGCCCAAGATTGAACCGCGCCAGCCTGAACGAGGGCTGATTCGCAGCCGCCTGACGGTATTCGGCCGCTGCCGCGTCGAACTGACGCTGACGCTCGAGAATCTGTCCGAGGTTGTTGCGCGCGCGCGCGTGCTGCGAGTTGACGGCGATCGCCTGGCGGTAGGCGTCCGCGGCCAGATCCCACTTCTCCTGCAGACCGAGCAGCACACCGTAATCGTAGTGCGCATCGCCGAGGTTGACGCCGAGGGCGACGACCGCGCGATAGTGTTCCTCCGCCTTCGCCCAGTTCTGCATCCGGCCGTACAGCGAGATCAGGTTCGCGTGCGCCTGCGCGATCGACGGATCGCGCGCCAGCGCCGCTTCGTGCGCGGCGATTGCGCCCGCCAGGTCACCGGCCTCGGCGAGCTTCAAGCCTCGCTGCAGGTTCGTTGGGTCGTCGTCTCGCAGGGAGGTGACCGTTGCCAGCACCGGATCCGCGATCGCCGGCCATCGCGGACCGAACTGCGCATGCTTCTCGAGCGCCGTGCGCGCTTCGTCGATTCGCCCGAGCGCGCGATACGAGAGCGCGAGCGCGTAATAGGCGGCGCCGTACTCGGGAAAGAGCATGACGGCGCGATTGAAATGGGTGACCGCCTCGTCGTGACGCCCGCGCGCGGCCGCGATCCGTCCGAGACCGAATTCCGCGGCCGGCTCGGCCGACGGCTCGCGATCGAGCGCGTCGAACCGCTGCGCGCTCCGCTCGAGATCTCCGGATTCGAGGAGCGACTCGGCGAGCATCACCCGCGCCGGCAAGTACCCCGGTGAGATTCGCAGCGCCTGCTCGAGGCGCGAGGCGGTCTCGGCATGACGCGCGAGACGTCGCAGCACCACCGCGTCGAGGTAGAACCAGTCGAACGTCGCCGGGGCGAGCGCCTGCGCGCGCGCGTACGCGTCGTGCGCGCTGTTCCACTGTTCCCACGCATGAAGCGTCCGCGCCAGCGTGCCGACCGAGGCTGCGTCCGTTGGCTTTGCGGCAGCGTCGGCGTACGCGCGCGAGATCGCCTCGCGCGCGCCCGACGGATAGGAATCAAAGGGTAGGGGTGCCTGCGCCACTGCAACGACGATGGCGCAGGCTCGAATTGCGGATTGCGGATTGCGGAATGCGGATTTATTGTTGATTCGAATCTTCAATAAATCCGCAATCCGCAATCCGCAATCCGCATTGTCAGAAGCTGAACCTGATGCCGAGCCGCAACTGCCGTTCCGGATAGAACGCGGCGCCGTTGTTGTTCGCCACCGCGGTGATCACGCCGAACGTGCCGGACGTGATGTTGTTCGCCGGATTGGCGAACACGCCTGAGTTGAAGATGTTGCCGGCTTCGAGTCGAGCCTCGAGGCGTTTGGTGCCGCCCACCGGGAACGCACGGAACGCTGACAAGTCGAGGTTCCACCCGCCAGGACCGTAGAACTGATTGCGGGTCGTATTGCCGAACCGAACTCCGGTGGGCTGTGTGAACGCCGTCGGGTCGAACCACGTTCCTTCCGAACCGACGTTGCCCTGCACGTTGAAGTTGCCGCTGAAGTCCGCGAGCTGCTGGTTGCTGGGCGTATTCAGCGACGCGCCGTTGGCGTCCACCCTGAACGGATTGCCGCTGAACGCGCCAAAAGTACCGTTGATCTGCCAGTCGCTCGCGAGCGCCTTGCCGAAGCTGCCGTATCCGTTGGTGCTCTGCCACGGCAGCGCGTACACGAACCCGAGCTGCAGGTTGTGCCGGCGATCGAAGCCAGCGGGCCCCCAGTTCCGCCACACCTCGCTCGGCGTGTTCCACACCTGGTTGGTTGCGCCGTCGGCATCGTTCTCGTTCATCGCCTTGGCCAGCGTGTACGCACCCTTGAACATCACCCCATGCGTCATGCGCTTGTTGAGGGCGACCTGCATCGAGTTGTACTCGGTCTTCAGCCGCCCTCCCCAGGAGTAGATCGGGTTGAGGCGTCCGAGCGACGCGAACGGCCGGCCGGCGTCGCCGACGCCGAGCGTCTGCGGCGCGTTGACGTCGAGTCCGGAGTAGCCGCCGAAGCCTCTCGCGCCGACGTACGCGACCTCGACCGACGCGTTGAACGGCAGCATCCGCTCCACCGCGACGTTCCAGGTGTGCACGTAGCCGCGATCGATGTTGTTGATCTCCGGTGTGAAGAATCCAGCGGCAAGATCGAGCGGGACGCGGCCCGAGCTCAAATCGGGTCCGAGGATCTTGGGAATGCCCTGCTGCAGTGTGGCGTACGGGGCGAACACCTCCGCGTTGATGAACGTCGACGCGATCGTCACCGGATAATCGTTGTGGCCGCGCATCGGCCGCGCCCACGGCATCGCGTTGTAGGTCAGGCCGTAGCCGCTGCGGAAGACCGTCGTTTCGTTGAAACGATAGACGCCGCCGAGGCGCGGCGCGAAGTTGTTCAGGCTCGCGCTCATGCCGTTGTTCTGTGGGTTGCCACCGCGTCCGGCAATGATCACGTTGAGCCGCTGGTTGAAATTGGGGTTGTCGAGATCGAGCCGATCGATGCCGCGGCCGTCAGCGCGGTACATGATCGGGTAGTACTCCCAGCGCAGACCGAGATCGAGCGTCAACTTGTCGCTCGGCGTCCATCGATCGCGGAAGAACAGCGCGTGCTGCCACTCGCGCGCGGTCATCAGCTCGTTCTGCACGCTCTTTTGCGCCTGACTGACTTGGCCAAGAAGGAACGCCGCGTACGCGTTGTAGAAGTTCGCCGTCTGTCCGCCACGCAGACCCGCCGTGTTGGGATTGAAATCGAACCGGCCCCTCGGGTTGCCGGTCTCCGGCTGCCAGTGGTCGAGATAGAGGAAATTCAGGAAATAGCCGCCGCGGAAATCGTGCTGGCCGGCGACCTTCGTGATGTTGTGCGCGATTGAGTAGGTCCGCTCGTCGCGGAAGATCGGGTTCCATCCGTCGCGGTTGCCGAGCTGGCTGAAGAATCCCGTCCCCGTGCCGCCGAACCGGAACTCGGGATAGCCGGCGTAACGCTGGTCGCCGATGCCCTGATCGTTGGTCCCCGGAATGCCGAGCACGTCGAGTCCGAAATTGCCCGCGTTGAAGTCGGGACCAAGGACATCCTGCTTCTGGCGCGAGAACCCGAACGTGGTGTCCATCAGCAGCGACGGACTGACTGTCCACGTCTGCCCGCCCGTAATCTGAAAAACCTTCGTGTTGCCGCCGTCGCCCGTCGCGTTCGGATCCGGTCCGAGATAGTTCGTCAGATCGTCGACGATCGCGCGCATGTGGCTGAACTTGGCCCACACTTGGTGCGTCGACGTCCGATTCCAGTTGAACTTCGCGTCGTAGTTTTCGCGGTCGACCGCGCGATCTTCCGGACGCCGGTAGTTATTCTGGTAGCCGCCGGCGCCGAGGCCCACCGTGTTCGGCAGCGGGTACAGATTCTGGATCTTCAGCGCGATCGGATTCAGCATGCTCGCCGGGATCTGATTGTTCGGAAACGGCTGCCTGCCGGTTCCGTCAGGATTGCCGGTCAATGGGTTGTAGATGACCTGCAATGTCCCGTTCGCGTTGAGCGCCTTGCTGAAGTCCCCGGCGCGCAGCGCGGCGTCGGGCACCTGGAAGAACGTGAAGATGCTCTGTCGCCGCTTGTAGCCCTCGAACGATCCGAAGAAGAACACCTTGTTCTTCTTGATCGGCCCGCCGAGCGTCGCGCCGTAGTTGTTGGTCTTCACCGGCAGTTTGTCAGGCGCGGCCGATTGCGGGCCGTTGAAGTAGTACGGCTTCGCGTTCAGCTTGTCGCTGTTGAAGTACTCGAGCGCCGAGCCCCGGAAGCTGTTCGTTCCCGACTTGGTGACGACGGTGACGGCGCCGCCGCCTGCCATCCCCTGCTCCGCGTCGAAGCTGCTGGTCGACACGTCGACGGTATCGATCGTCTCGGCCGGCGACACGTACATCACATGATTCGGCAGCCAGATGTTCATGTTCGTCGCGCCGTCGGTGCGCGTCGAGTTGTTCGTGTTCGCCTGGCCGTTCACGTTGGTCGCCAGCGAACGTGCCGGCGTATCGGTTTCCGCATTGCCGAACGCCATCGGCGTCGTCCCCGGCGCGAGGTTGAGCAGCGCCTGGAAGTTGCGGTACCGGTTCAACGGCATGTTCGTGAGGTCTTCCCCCTTCAGGCTCGTGTGCACGTCGGCCTTGTCGGTCTGCAGCAACGGCGATTCGCCGATGACCATGACCGTCTCAGAGACCGCGGCGATCTCCATCGAGGCGTCGACGCGGGCGATTTCGCCGATGGTCACGGGGACGTTCTGCCGGACGATGTCGCGGAACCCGGTCAGCGACACCTTGACCTCGTACGGCCCTGGTTGAACGTTGATGATGCTGTAGGCGCCTTCGGCGTTGGTCGTCGTCTCGCGCGTCAGGCCCGTGTCTTTGTTGACGATCGTCACGGTCGCGCCGGGAATGAACGCGCCGCTGGTATCCTTGACGACCCCGACGACGTTTCCGTAAAGAATTTGCGCTGCCGCGGGCACGGCCGACAGGCCGATGGCGAGCGCGAGGCCGATGCCGACGATCGGTGTACAGAAACCGGATCGCAACCTTCGAACGAGCTCTCTCACGGTTCCCTCCTCAAGACGGATGGGGAGTTGCAGGTGGCGCGAAGTCATGAAATCGATTGCGCGCGCCTATTATCGTCTTGCGACCCCTGAGGTCAATCAAAACCGAAGACAAATTTTGACGACCGTGCACCGCGAATTCAACGAATCGTTCAAGGGCGGCGCCCCATCCGAAGCGCTTCGGCCAGATGGACCGCCACCCGTCCCGTCCCCTGAACAATCTGCTCGCGGCAGCTGAATCCGTCCGAGACGATGAGCGTGTCCGGATGTGCCGCGCGGACGGCCGGCAGCAGCGCCCGCTCGGCTATCGCCTGCGAGATCGTGAATTTGTCGTCCAAGAAACCGAATGGTCCCGCCATCCCGCAGCAGCCGGCATCGATCGATTCCACTTCAGCCCCTGTTTTCCTGAGTGCCGATTCCTCGTCTGTCATCTTCATAAGGGACTTGTGATGACAGTGACCGTGGAGGAGGACCTTGCGGTCGAGGCGACTTGGTACGTAGGAAGGGGCGTGACGCTCCAGGAATTCGCTCAACAGAAACGTCTGGCGGCGCAGCCGATCGGCGCGCGGGTCATCGGGAAACAGACTCCGCAGCTCGTCGCGGAAGACCGACGCACAACTCGGCTCGAGGACGACGATCGGCCGCCCCGCGTCGATGGCGGCGGCGAGGCGGCGCAGGATGCGCTGGAGATAGGTCTTCGCGTGATCGAGGAGGCCGAAGTCGTAGAGCGGACGGCCGCAGCACAGACGATCGCGCGGGATGCCGACGCGAAAGCCGGCGCTCGTCAGCACGTCGAACGCGGCCTGGCTCGTTTGCGGATGGAAATAGTTGTTGAACGTGTCCACCCACAGGATGACGTCGCCGTCGGCGGGCAACCCGCGTCGATCCGCCGAGCGGCGGAAGCTCACCGGCGCGAGGCGCGGCAGCGCGCGCGCCGGCGCCAGACTCAACGCGTTCTGAATCACGCCCTTCAGCATCGGCGAGCGGCCGAGCGCGTTCGCGACGCGCGGCGCGATCGAGCCGAGCCGCGCCCACCTGTCGATCATGCCGAAGGCGTAGGCGTGCAGCGGCCGCTTCTCGTGCTCGTAGTAGTGGGAGAGAAACTCCGCGCGGTAGGTCGCGATGTCGACGTTGGTCGGACACTCGGTCTTGCACGCCTTGCACGACAGACAGAGATCGAGCGCCTGCTTGACCGACTCGTTCTTCCAGGCGCCGTCGACGACTTCGCCCTGCAGCATCTCGAAGAGCATGTGCGCGCGGCCGCGCGTGCTGTGCTCTTCGTCGAGCGTCACCATGTAGCTCGGACACATCGTGCCGGAGTCCTGCTTGCGGCATTCGCCGATGCCGATGCAGCGCAGCGACGCGCGCGCGAACGATCCGCGGTCGTCGGGAAACTTGAAATGCGTCGGCGGATCGAGGGGCTTGTAGTCCGCGCCGAGCCGGAGATTTTCCGTCGGCAGGTACGCGTCCACGACCTTCTGCGGGTTCATCCGGTTGCCCGGATCCCACACCGCCTTGAACTCGCGGAACGCGTCCATCAGCTCGGGGCCGAACATCTTCGGCAGCAGCGCGCCGCGCGACTGGCCGTCGCCGTGCTCGCCCGACAACGATCCGCCGTAGCTCACGACGAGATCGGCCGCGCGCTCGACGAACTCGCCGTACTTGCGGATGCCGTCCTCCGACAGCAGATCGAAGCTGACCTGCATGTGGATGCAGCCGTGGCCGAAGTGTCCGTAGTACGCGGCCTGATACTGATACTCGTCGAGCAGCCGGCGCAGATCGCGGAGGTACGCGCCAAGCTTCTCCGGTGCGACCGAGGCATCGTCCCATCCCTCGAATCGCGGCGGCATGCCGGGACCGCTGCCGGCGGCGCGCGGTCCCGCCTCGCGGATCTTCCACACGGCTCGCGCCTCGTCTTTCGTGTAGAGGCGCATCGATGGGGGATGTGCCGACTGTTTCAAGCGATCCATCAGGCGATGCGCGCGGCCGACCACCTGCAGCGGATCGTCGGCGCCGAATTCGATGAGCAGAAACCCTCGACCTTCGGGCATCAGCTCGAGATGGGGCGCGCCTTTTCTTCTCAGCCCGTCGATGATCGCGCCCTCGAACCCTTCGAGACCGATCGGATCGAACGCGAGGATCTCGGGCACCTGATCGGCCGCCGCGAACGTGTCGGTGTAGCCGAGGCCGACGAGCGATCGATGCTGCGGGCTCGGAATCA
>DAIUKO010000056.1:0-29550 GCA_036848175.1 Vicinamibacterales bacterium
CAAGGCGGCGACCGAACCTCGAGACGTTTCGTTGTCGCGTCGTTGTGCTGCGGCGAACACGCGAATGCTTCCGCATGAAACCCAATCCGAGGGATGGCCGGACGTTCACCGTCTGAGTGACCCCGAACCCGTGATCCCTGATGGGCGAGGCTTCCCCAAGTCCGCCCATCAGGGGTGTAGCACGGCGTGTTAAGGCGCTCTCATCTGGCCGCCTACAGCGCGAATCATACTCGCCAAGCCCTTACGACCGTCGCAGCTTTATTGGCGAATGAATCGCCCTGACGGAAACGCGCCATTTAGGGGAGTAATGCGTATCCGGATTGTTCAGTCGCCAACTCTTGCATCGATGGCGGACAGCTAGACAAGTTCATCCCCGGCCAGCTGTATGAAGTCGGAACTGTCTTCGGTGCGCTGCTGTTCTCTGAAGGCTGGGCGCAGCAGTTGGATGACATCTCCGAAAGAAAGCAGGAGCCGGCTCAGCACCGCGCTTTTCGCCATGACGGCGATGTGCGCGAGGACGCCAGGCATGTGCTTTGCTCCCGCGCTTCATTTCACTTCTGCGTCGCGGGGATGCCAAACGGCAAAGCCCCGTCCCGCACGAAGGATCGACAACAAGACCCCAGATGGAGGATGGACATGTCTCGCACCGTGCGCTCTGTCTCTCTGGTTGTGATTTTCTTCTTCGCAGTCGGGACGGTTGTGCTTGCGGATCCGCCTACGGTGAGTATCCAGCAGCAGGCGGAGCTGATCCCCGGGCTTGGGATTTTCGTGCACTTGGCCGTGAACTGCGGTGAGGGCCAGACTGACGGCACGATTGCAGTCGGTGCCAGACAAGGCGATTTCGCCAGCGACAACGTCGACACGGTTCCGAACGCCGAGTCCAGGCAAGAGATCACCGTCTTCATCTTCGGCCCCACCTTTGTTCCCGGCGATGCCCAGGCGAGCGCGACCCTGGCCTGCGGGCTCCTCGTTTCAGGGCTCGACCTGGGGCGCACGATCAAAATCGTCGAGCAGTAGTACGCGGTCGAGGGCCGAAGTTCTCCGAGGCATCCTTCGCAGAAACGAACCTGCGCGCCCGCCTTGTCGGTCCGTGTTCGTCCCACAGCGACAGACTGACCGACGCCGTAAACGCGAGCGACTTTTGGGGAGTGATGCGGACAGCGGGCCGAGTGCGATGCTCTTTTAGCCAGGGCGTCAACCGGCGCCGATGCGCGGACAGAGGGACACGTCGTTCCGTCCTCTCGCCGTATCCACGATCGCGCGGATCGCCTCCACAACGACCGATGGCTGCTCGAGGAGGACAAGATGGCCAGACTCGTCCGCAATAACCTGACAGCCACGTTGCGACAATCCAACCTGGTCGCGTTGCAGGTGTCGCCATGTCGCGTCGGCACCTCGTGCACCCGTCACGACGACCACCGGAATCGTCAGCCCATGTCGAGTGCTCTTGACCTCTGCGGCACTCTCCCGAATATGGATGATTTCGTCCGCGGCCGCCTGGTATCCGGCGGCGCGGAAGGCCGTCGCGCGGGCGAAACGCTGCAGAGACGGCGGCAAGGACTCTCCGGTCCCGCCGAACGACACACCGAGGAGTCGAAATACTCCGATCGACGAGAGAAGGGGTACGAACGGAGCGATCCGTGGAACGCTCATCTCCTGGTCCTCATGCGACGCATCGACGAGAACGAGACCCACCACGCGCTCACCGTGTTCGGACGCGAAGACGCGCACGAATAAGCCGCCAATAGAGGCTCCCACAAGGACCAGAGGTCCGCTGAGGCCGGTGCGATCGAGCAATTGCGCGAGTTCCCGCCCGATGCGGCGGGCCGTCCGTGGCGACGGGCCCGGATCGCTATAACCGGTGCCCGCTCGATCGTACGAGCACACGCGCGTGAATTTGGCGACCTCAGGCTGGACGAAACTCCAGCCGAGGCCCGAGCCCCCGAGCCCATTCTCCAGGATAACTGTGGGCTCTCCCGATCCGGTGCACCAGATGTGAAGCTTGTGCCCGCCGACATCCACGAGCCGTCCCGGCGGTGGCGTCTCCGCCAACTCCTTGCGCGTCGACATCCATTGATAGGTGGCGCCAGAACATGCGGCAATGATGAGCGCGGCGCAAAGCCCGATGAGAATGCGCGTCGTCCAACGCCACATGTCGACTCTCCAGCCGAAGGCGCGGTGGCCCCCTTCGATGAGGATTAATCCCGCCGGAGTGCGACTGCAGGGTCCAGCGCTGATGCACGCCACGTCGGCGCCAGGCAGGCAACCACCGCGACCACCGCCAGCAGCACGACCACGATTGCGAAGGTGAAGGGGTCGAGCGCGTTCGTCTGCACGAGCACTCCGCGCAGCACCTGCCCCATCGCTACCGCGCCGGCCACGCCGATTGTGAGGCCGAGGCCAACGTGCACGAGCGTGCCTCCGAGAAACAGCCACGCGACCTGGAGCCGCTGTGCCCCGAGCGCCATCCGTATCCCGATCTCAGACGTGCGTCGCAAAATGCTGTACGTCGTGACGGCGTAGAGTCCCATCGCCGACAGCAGCGTCGCGATGGAGGCGAACAGGCCGAGAAGGGAACTGACCGCACGCTGGGTCCAGCGCGATTGCTGTGACAGCCGCTCGAGCGTCGAGATGTTGTAGAGCGGAACGTCAGCGTCGAGAGCTCGCACTTCTTCGCGCACCAGAGACACAGAGGCGGCGGTGTTGCCTCTGCTCCGCATCATCACCTGCATGGTCGCAGCCGGACGGGCACGCCACGGCAAGTAGACGACAGGGCTCGCCTCCGTTGCAGGCGCATGCCGAACGGTCGGTGCGATGCCGACGATGGTCAACGGAGACGATGAGGTACGGGCCGAGCCGCTGTCGATCAGGTCGATCAGACGGATGCGTCGTCCGATCGCATCGTGCCCCGGCAAGTACGCGGTCACGAACCGCTCGTTCACGATGACTGTCTCCTGCCCGGGAAGGCCGTCGCGCGCGTCGAACGACCGCCCACGCTGAAGGGACAATCCGAGCGTCTCGAAGTACCGCGATCCAATCGCGAGCGTCTGAGCCGATCGCGTGCCGGCCGCAGCCGGATCGAGATCGCTGTCGAGCACCACGTCGCGCCTCGTGGCGCCGAAGAACGGCAGGGCTGTCCCGATTGCGGCCGATGACATCGACGGAATGGAGGCGAGCCGCAGCTCCAGCTGCTCGTAGAAGGCGATCCGCTCTTGCGGAGTTCCGTACTTTCCCGGTGGCAGCGAGAGGCGCGCGGTCACGAGGTTTGACACATCGATCGCCTGATCCGCGGCGTACAGCGCCCGTGCGCTCCGAATCAGTAGGCCTGCGCTCGCGAGAAGAATGACGCTGAGCGCAATCTCACCTACCAGCAGGCCACTCATCCATCGTCGTGACCGCGGGCCCTCGCTCGTGGTGCGCGCTGCATCCCGGAGCCTCTCGGCAGTCCCCGCACCCGACAGTTTCCACGCGGGCGCCAGGCCGAAGACAAGGGCTGTCGCAACGCAGATCGCCGCGACGAACCCGAACACGCGACCATCGAACGTGATGCGCGCCCAGTACGGCAGGCCGAAATCCGCGGTTTCCGCGGCGATCGCACGCGTGAGGGGCCAGGCGAGGAGAAACCCGAATACGCCGGCGAGTGCCGCCAGCAGCAGGCTCTCGACGAACAGCTGGCGGACGATGCGCCCTCGTGACGCGCCAAGCGCGCGGCGCAGCGAGATCTCGGGCGCGCGGGAGGCCGCCCGCGCGAGGAGCAGGTTGGCCGCGTTCGCGCACGCGATCAGCAGGACGAAGCCGACGGCGACCATCAGGATGAGGGGCGGTCCGTCCGTAATGCTCCCGAAGTATTGCTCCGTGAACTTAGTCACCGTGCCCTGGACGCCCTGATTGGTAGCGGGGAACTGCGCCGCAAGCGCGGTCCCGAAGGCGGACAGCTCCGCGCGTGCCTCCGCCAGCGTGACGCCATCCGCCAATCGGCCGAAGACGCCGATGGCGCGAGCGTCGCGTGGCTGCGCCGCGAGATCAGGCATCTGGGCGATCGGCTGCCAGATCTCCGCGAGATAGGGGAACATGAAGCCTGGCGGCATGACGCCGATGATGGTTGCGGGTGCACCGTTGACGCGAATTGTGCGGCCAATGGCGGAGGGGTTCGCGCCAAACCGCTCGGTCCACACGCCGTGGCCGATGATGATCACCGCGGCCGCGCCCGGCCGATCGTCCTCCGGCCGAAAGTCGCGCCCGACGATCGGACGCTCGCGAAGGGCGCTGAACGCGTTGGCGGAGACGAAGCAGCCTGCCAGATGATCGGCAGGACGGCCCTCCACCCCGAGAATCATGCTCGTATTCGCGTACGCCGCCAGGCCGGTGAACGCGCGCAATCCAACCCGCCAGTCGAGAAAATCCAGGTACGACACGCCACGGGGGCGTCCGTGTGCATCGCGGGTACCCAGGTGCATGAGGCGACCGGGGTCGTCCACCGGCAGATCGCGCAGATTCCAGCCATTGATGACGGTGAACACGGTGGTGTTGACGCCCACGCCCAGCGCGAGGGCCACCACGACGGCGGCGGTAAACCAGCGGTCCTTGATGAGCAATCTCAACGCGAAACGCAGATCGTTCAGCAGGCTATCGAAGGCCGGCAGCCCGCGGGCTTCTCGATGTCGCTCGTGGAGGGATGCGGCGCCACCCACTCGAATCAATGCCGCGCGTCGCGCCTCTTCGGGTGTCAGGCCTCGACGGAGGTTGTCCTCGGTGAGCATCGCGACGTGCGATTGCAGTTCTTCCTCGAAGTCACGATCGAGGTCGCTCGTTCTGAAGAACGCGCGAATGCGCGCACACCGTTCCCTCAGGGCGCCGAGCATCTCTCACCCCCGCGTGCCGAGCTGTAGCACTCTCCCGATAATGCCGGCGACTCGCTCCCAGTTCTGGGTCTCGGCCACAAGCTGCTTACCGCCCGCTTTGGAGATCGAGTAGAACTTCGCCCTGCGGTTGTTCTCCGACGTGCCCCATGCCGCCTTGATCCAGCCCTTCTGCACCAGCCGGACGAGGCACAGATAGATGGTCCCCTGGCTGACCTGCATTGCGTCCTCACTGAGCTGTTCGATGCGGCGCGCCAGGCCGTATCCGTGCATGGGCCCCATCGCGGCCAGCGTCTTCAGAACCATAAGGTCCAGCGTGCCTTGAAGAATGTCTGATTTGCGCTGGTGTTGCCGGCTCATGTCGGTTGCTTAGAGGAGTGTACGGCACATTCCTGTCGGATGTAAAGAGAAGGGAAATTCGCTGGCGATGATTTCCGCGCACGCTGGCCTGGCCACTACAGCCCCTCGCGAGAGCTTCCCAGCGCCACGGTGCGTCCACCATCCGTCCACCGCTGTACTGCAGGATGGGACTGACGCCTTGTACTTCGATGTTTGTTAAGGGTTTTTGGAGCCGGCGATCGGACTTGAACCGATGACCTGCTGATTACGAATCAGCTGCTCTACCAACTGAGCTACGCCGGCGTGGCGGGTCGCGCTCGCCGCGCGACGCGGCGAAAACGAGCACCACAGTTTAACATGCCCGTGAGAGATAGAGCCGATCCCCGGGAGAACCTGTATCCTACGCCCGCCGATGGTCATTACCGTACGGCGCGACGTTTCGACGCGCGGGCAGGGCGACGCGCACGACATCACCGATGCCGTGTCCGCGGCGGTCGCGGAATCGGCCTGCGCATCCGGCCTCGTCACCGTCTTCGTCGTCGGATCGACGGCGGCCGTGACGACGATCGAATTCGAGCCGGGCGCGGTGGCCGATCTGAACCGGCTCCTGGAAATGATCGCGCCGCGGCACACCGAGTACCGCCATCATCTCCGCTGGGGCGACGACAACGGATCGAGTCACGTCCGCGCCGCGCTCCTCGGACCCTCGCTCGCCATCCCCTTCGCCGATCACAAACTGCTGCTCGGCACGTGGCAGCAGATCATGCTGCTCGAGCTCGACACGCGGCCGCGCAAGCGCGAGATCGTGGTGCAGATTGTTGGAGAGTGACGTTCTTCGCATCGGCGTCGAATGCTACGCCGGCTACAAAGGCGAGGAGACGCCGCGCACCATCGTCCTGGGCGGCCGCCGGATCGCGGTTGCGGATGTGATCGATCGTTGGCTGGCGCCGGATCACCGCTACTTCAAGATTCGCGGCGACGATGACCACCTGTACATCATCCGGCAGGATGTCGAGTCGGGCGACTGGATGCTGACGATGTTCGAGCGCGGGTCAGGGAGATCCGGCTGAAGCCGGACGCGGTACCGTCAGAACGAACCTCACGAAGACGGATGCTTCTTCCTGGCCGTCCCTCGGACGTCGGGGCGCGGGTCCTCCACGAATCCGTTTCGGTTCGGCATTTTGATCTGCGGCAAGGTCGTCTCGTTCAGAACGTCGTGCTCGCCGACGATGCCGTTCAGAAAGAGCACGTAGGCGGTCGCCGCGTAGACTTCGTCGGCGGTGAGCGTGCTCGGATGATCGAACGGCATCGCGCGATTGATGTAGTCCCACAGCGTCGTCGCGTACGGCCAGTAGCTGCCGACCGTTTTCTGCGGACGAGACGTCGCCAGCGATCCCTGGCCACCGGCGAGCACGTCCTGCGGTCCCTCTTTCCCGGTCGGACCGTGACACGTCTCGCAGCGGCGTGTGTAGACGTCCTTGCCTGCGGCCGCTGTGCCGCTGCCGTGGCGCAAGCCTTTGCCGTCCGGCGTCACCTCGATGTCGATCGCCTTCAGTTCGTCTGGCGTCGGCGGGCGGCCAACGCCGTACGTCGGCGATTGTGCGTGGGCGGGCCGGGACGTCTGCGCGACAGCCGTCGCCGCGGCAATCAGCGCGACCGCGGTCGCGATTCTACGCGCGGTTCCCATTGGTGATCGTCCCGTCTGCCGCCACCTTCCACATCTGGATGCCGTTGTTGTGATAGTAGGAGTTGACGCCGCGCACCGCGATGAGATCGGCGAGCGGCGGCTGCGTGTAACCGGTCTCGTCGGTGCAGCGCGATGCGATCAGCGCCTCGCGGCCGTCCCACTGCCACGCCGATTGAAAGCGCGTGTGCGCCCGCGGCAGTACCGGCGTCTGTAACTCCGCCGGCGTCCACGTGGCGCCGCCGTCGACAGTGATCTCGACGCGCGCGATCGTGCCGCGTCCCGACCACGCAATACCGGTCACCTCGTAGCGTCCGGGACCTGCAAGCTTGTCGCCGCCCGACGGCCTCGTGATGATCGACTTCGGTTCCATGACGAAGGTGAACTGACGCGCGGTTCCGTCCGCCATCAGGTCGGTGTACTTCGACGTCTCCTCTCGCGTCATCGCCGGCCGATCCATCGCCTTGATGCGGCGGAGCCATTTGACGTTGGAATTGCCCTCCCAGCCCGGGAGGAACAGTCGAATCGGATAGCCTTGTTCGGGACGAAGCGGTTCACCGTTCTGTGCATACGCGACGAACGCGTCGTCCATCGCCTTCGTCATCGGGATGCTGCGCGTGAGCTTGCACGCGTCGGCGCCTTCCGCGAGGATCCACGTGGCTTCCGGCTTCACGCCGCATTCTCGCAGCAGCAACGACAGAGGCACGCCGGTCCATTCGCTGCAGCTGGTGAGCCCGTGGATGCGCTGGACCGAGGATTCGGTCGACCCCCCGCGCCACTCGGTCATGCTGTTGCCGGAACACTCGAGGAAATGAATCCGCGAAACCGACGGCAGCTGCCTCAACTCGTCCACGCTGAACACGAGGGGCCGGTCGACCAGACCGTGGATGGTCAGCGTGTGAGTCGCCGGATCGATCGCCGGGACGCCCGCGTGATGCCGCTCGAAGTGCAGCGACGACGGTGTGACGATGCCAAAAGTCCGGTGGAGCGGAGTCCAGCTCGCGGCCTCCTCGAGCGGCACTTTCGTGTTGGCATTCACGTGCCGCATCGCGTTTTCGAACCGCGAGCGTGACCCGTACGGACTCACTGTCGCGCCGAGCGCGTGCGGCTCGTCCGCAGACGGAATGGTCTTCGAGCGGCAGGCGACGAGCGCCGCGCTCCACGCGGCGCCGAGACGGAGGAACCAGCGGCGTGATCGGCTCATGGTAAGGGGCGCTGTATTTTAGTCCGACCTCTTCTGAACCGCGACGCGCGGTTGCCTCGGCCGACTCGCTGCGCTACGATGGTGGTTTAAATCTCCCTCAGGAAAGCTGACTGTGGAAACCACCGCGGCGCCGCAGGCGGCGCCCGTCAACGATCACGCTGCCGAGCTCGTGGTGCGTGGGGCCCGCACGCACAACCTCAAGAACATCGATCTCACGCTGCCGATCGGCCAGCTGATCATCGTCACTGGTGTCAGCGGTTCGGGAAAATCGTCGCTCGCTTTCGACACGATTTATGCGGAGGGGCAGCGCCGCTACGTCGAGTCGTTGTCGGCGTACGCCCGACAGTTTCTCGAGCGGATGGAGAAGCCCGACGTGGATCGTATCGACGGCATCGCGCCGGCGATTGCCATCCGTCAGAAGAACAGCATCCGCAACCCGCGGTCGACGGTCGGCACGACGACGGAGATTCACGATTACATGCGGCTGCTGTTCGCGCGCGTCGGCCGCACGTTCTGCCGGAACTGCGGTCGAGAAGTCGTCCGCGAAACAGCCGAGGTCGTTGCCCGCCAGCTCGGCGAGCTCGGCGAGGGCACGCGCCTCCTCATTGGATTCGATCTGCCGGTCGTTGACGCGTCAGTGACGTCGGCGAATGGGGACGTGCAGGAGGTGGACGAGCTCGCCGAAGTCGCCACCGATAGTCCCGACCCGACCGCTGAAGATGTCGGGGCGGACCTGCATGTCCACACCGGGGCCGAGCCGTCGATTGCGGCCAGGGCAGGCACAACGATCGGCCCCTCCGAAGCGGGCAAGCGTCCACAGCCCGAACCCGTCAACGTTTCAGCGGTGCGAGCGACGATCGACGCGCTGCGCAAGAAGGGGTTCGCGCGGCTTCTCATCGACAACCGCGCCGTCGCATTCGACGACGTCGATCCGGCCGCTCTGACGGATCGCTCCATGCTCAAGGTTGTCGTCGATCGAGTGCAGTTGACGAACGAAGACCTGCGTCAACGGCTCACCGATTCGATCGAGACCGCGTATCTGGAGGGCGGCGGCGCGGCGTGGGCGTTCGACGGGACGCGGACGCACCTCTTCTCCGAGCGGTTCGACTGCCGTTCGTGCGGCATCACGTACGAAGATCCGCAGCCGCGGCTTTTCTCCTTCAACAACCCGTTCGGCGCCTGTCCGACCTGCCACGGGTTCGGGAACATCATCGAGCTCGACATGGATCTGGTCGTGCCCGATGCGACGAAGTCTATCCAGCAGGGCGCCATCGAGCCGTGGAGCAAGCCGCACTATCGCGCGCAGCTTGCCGATCTCAAACGCGCCGCTCGCAAGAACAAGGTTCGTCTCGACGTGCCGTGGTCGGAGTTGACCGAAGAGGAGAAGCGCTTTGTCGTCGACGGCAGCGACGAGTTCGACGGGGTGCGCGGGTTCTTCCGCTGGCTCGAGCGCAAGAAGTACAAGGTCCACGTTCGTGTGTTTCTGAGCCGATATCGCGGCTACCTCACCTGTCCGGACTGCGGCGGCGCGCGCCTGCGGCGCGAAGCGCGCGACGTGAAGGTGGCGGGCCGCACCATCGATCAGGTCTCGGCGCTGACCGTTCGCGAGGCGCAGGAATTCTTCGGCACGCTGCAGTTGAGCGCGAAGGAAGAAGCGATCGCGGAGAAGGTGCTGAAAGAAATTCGGCGGCGGTTGTCGTTCCTCAGGGACGTCGGGCTCGACTACCTCACCCTCGATCGCTTGTCGTCGACGCTGTCCGGCGGTGAAGCACAGCGGATCAACCTGGCCACCTCGCTGGGGTCGGCTCTCGTCGGCACGCTCTACGTGCTCGACGAGCCGTCGATTGGTCTGCACTCGCGCGACAACCAGCGGTTGATTGCGATCCTGCGGCAGCTGCGCGATCAGGGGAATACCGTCCTGGTCGTGGAGCACGACGCCGACATGATCAAAGTCGCCGACCACATCGTCGATCTCGGACTCGGCGCGGGCGAGCAGGGCGGACGCGTCGTCTACTCGGGCACCCTCAACGGGTTGATGCAGGAAGCACGATCGCTCACGTCGAAGTACTTGCGTCAGGAGCTCGCGATTCCGGTGCCGAAGACGCGGCGCCGCGGGACGGGGCAGAAAATCAGGTTGCTGGGCGCGACCGAGCACAACCTGAAGAACGTCGAGGTCGCCGTCCCGCTGAACACGCTGACCGTCGTCACCGGCGTGAGCGGCTCGGGCAAGTCGACGCTGGTGCATGACGTCCTCTACGCGGCGATCAAGCGCGCCAAGGGGGGATGGGATCGGCGCGTCGGCACGTTCCGCAAGCTCGAAGGCGCCGAGTTCATCACCGACGCCGTGCTCGTCGATCAGGCGCCCATCGGCAGGACGCCGCGATCGAATCCGGTGACCTATCTCAAGGCGTTCGATCCGATCCGCGAGCTCTTCGCCGCGACGAAGGATGCGCGATCGCGCGGGCTGACGGCGAGTCATTTTTCGTTCAACGTTCCCGGCGGGCGCTGCGAGGCGTGCCAGGGCGAGGGCGAAGTCCGCGTCGAGATGCAGTTTCTCGCCGACGTGTTCGTGCCTTGCGATCAGTGCGACGGGAAGCGCTTCAAGCCGCAGGTGCTCGAGGTGCGGTATCGCGGCCGGACGATTCATCAGGTGCTCGACCTGACGGTCCGCGAGGCGCTGACGTTCTTCAGCAGCTCACCGAAAGTGCTGCGGCGTCTGCAGGTGCTCGACGAGATCGGCCTCGGCTATCTCCGGCTCGGTCAGCCGGCGACGACGCTGTCAGGCGGCGAAGCGCAGCGGATCAAAATCGCCGCGCACCTGTCGTCGCACGGCGGCGAGCGGCTGCTCTACATCCTCGACGAGCCGACGACCGGCCTGCACTTCGACGACATCGCGAAGCTGCTGACCGCGTTCAAGAAACTGCTCGAAGCCGGGCACACGCTGCTCGTCATCGAGCACAACCTGGACGTCGTCAAGACCGCCGACTACATCATCGATCTCGGACCCGAAGGCGGCGAGGACGGCGGCCACGTCGTCGCAACCGGCACGCCGGAACAGATCGCGCAGGTCGATGCGTCGCACACGGGTCAGTATTTGCGACCCGTGCTCGCCGAAGGCCGCTCCCATGCCTATGCCGCGGGCCGGTAAGTTCGCCGCAGCGGCCCTCGCGCTGGCGATGCCCGCGCTCGCGCAGATTCCATTCGAACAAGCGATTCGCGACCTGACGAGCAGCGACCCCGACGTGCGTGTTCGCGCGGCGCAGATGCTGAAGGAGGCGGCCTACCCGGAAGCGGCGGTTCCCCTCGCGCGGCTCGTCACCGATCCCGCAGACGACGTGCAGTTGCAGGCGATTGCGGGGGAGCTGAACATCTTCCTCGCCGAGAAAATCGTCGGCCGCAAACGCGTCGGCTTCATCGTCGAAGTTCGAAATCAGATTCTCGCGGAGAGCGCGTTCACGTCGGGTCCGCTCGCGCTCGGCCCGCGGCCGGTTCCGGCGGAAGTCCTCTCGGCGCTCGCTGACGCGGCGCGCGACAACACTCCACGCATCGCGCTCGAAGCGCTCTATGCCTTTGGTACGCTCGCCGTGCAGCCGGGCGGCGCCGCTCGCCGAGAGCTGCTGCGCGCATCGGCTCCGCTGCTGACCGCGTTGACCGGCGCTGCGGATCCGGCGCTCCGATATGCGGCGCTGCGCGTCATTGGCCGTGTGTTCGAACGGCGCCGGCAGGACGATCCGATCGATCAGGCCGTAGGCGACGCGCTCATCACGGCGCTGAACGACAGGGACCGTACGCTGAAGATCGCGGCGATGCAGGCGCTCGGGTCGATGCGCTACGAGCGATCGGTGCAGGCGCTCATCGAGCTGCATCAGTACTATCGCAAAGGCGACGAGGCCGCGGCCGCGCTCGATGCGCTCGCGCGGATCGGCCACCCGTCCGCGCTGCCGCTGTTCACCGCGCAGCTGCAGACGCGAAATTCGCTGCTGCGCAGCACCGCCATCGAAGGGATTGCGCGGCTCGGCGATCGAACGAAGTTGTCCGAGATCGACAAAGCGACAGGCGGCGAGCGCAACGACGTGGTGCTGCTCGCCGGCGCCTTCGCATCGGTTCTGCTCGGCAACAGCCCGATCGATGCCATCGCCGAAGCGCTGGCAAAACCCAAGCTGCGCGATCAGGCCAGACAGTACCTCGTCGAAATCGCCGCCGGCCGTCCGACGATCCTCGGCCGGCAGGCGCAGGATCCCGACGGGCGCCTGCGCGCCGACGTCGCCGATATCCTCGGCCTCACCTACGACGCGGCTGCGCTGCCGCTCGCCCAGTCGCTGCAGAAGGACACCGATCCGCAGGTCGCACGCGCCGCCGAGCGTGCGGTCGCACGTCTCCGCGCGGCCGCGTGAAGCTTCCGCGCCATTTCTACGATCGGCCGACGCTGGACGTCGCGCGCGATCTCCTCGGCAAGGTCCTCGTCCACAATCGACGCGGCGCCGTCACGAGCGGCGTCATCGTCGAGGTCGAGGCCTACATCGGCGAGTCCGATCCGGCGTGTCACGCGGCGCCCGGTCCGACGCGGCGCAACCAGCCGTTGTATGGCATCCCCGGCCATGCCTATGTCTACCTGAATTACGGCATTCACGCGCTCGTCAATGTCGTCACCGAGGCGCACGGCTCCCCGGCGGCGGTGCTGATCCGTGCGCTCGATCCGCTCGACGGCGTGGCGGTCATGCGCCGCCGGCGCGCGCGGGCGATGAAGGGACGCCGATCGCGGCCCGACGCATCAGCGCTGACGCAGCACGAGCTCTGTCGCGGCCCAGGCAATCTCACGATGGCGATGGGGATCACGCTGGCGGAGAACCGCCTCGATCTGCTCGGCGATCGCCTCTACGTCGAGGATCGCGGCGTTCGCGTCAGCGACATCGAATGGGGCGGCCGCATCGGGATACGCGTGGGCACCGAACATCCCTGGCGCGCGTGGGTCAGCGGCCATCCTGCGGTTTCGGGTCGCGCGTCGTAGTCGTCATTGCGGATTGAGGATTGCGGATTGCGGATTTATTGTGGATTCAATCGTCAATAAATCCGCAATCCGCAATCCTCAATCCGCAATGGCAATGTTCAGCCAGTTCGTCACGGCCGGGGTCTGTTGCGTCTGCAGCTCGATGCAGTTGTTGATGCGCTCGATCGTCTGGTCGAGCGTCCGGACTGCGCCCGGCAGCTTGTGCTCGGCGAAGAAGGCGGCAATCGAGTCCCGTGCTGCCGCGTCGCAGAAGTTGCCGAGCGAGCCGACGAGGAGCGTATCGCCGCCGGCAATCATGATCTTCGGCTCGAGCGCGGTCCAGCGTTCGCGGACGAACGCCCACGCGCGTCCGCGCGCCGCAGGATTCTGAAAGAACCCTCGCAGATACACGGACGTGTCCTGGCTGCGGAGACTGGACGACAGCGTGCGTTCCAGCGCGCGATCGATGAGCGCGGGATCGCGGAACTGCGACAGCGCCGTCAAGTATCGATACTGCGCCTCGGGCGCCGACGCCCGCTGGAGCGCCGCCACCAGCGCGTCGAAAAGCGCGGCGTTGCCGTGCGCCGCGGCGGTCCGAACCACCGCGCCGTCCAGCGTCGGATCGATCGCGCCTCCGCCCGCGAGCGAACGATCGAGTGTCGCCCGCGCCTTGGCGACGACGTCGGAATCCTCGGCGATCGTGCCCAGTGCCTCGACGACGATCGCGCGCAGCACGCGGCGGTCGTCGCTGTCGGCCGCGCCGGCGTCGAAGCCGATCTCGTCGTACAAAGGACGCAGCATCGAACGCACGAACGCTTGAAACGCCTTCCGAGTGGCGTCGGTCGTCAGGTATTCGCCGATGAACTCGAGGCGATTGGTGACGTCGCCGAGCACGCCGCTGGCGTGCTCGCGGCCGTACGCGGCCGCCAGCGTCAGATAGTCGGCGGCGCTGTGGCGCCCCGTACGCACCAGCGCCCACTCGTCGTCGACGAGCGACAAGCGTTCGGGCGCGGTCAATGCTGTCGCCGCGTGCGGCGCGAGGGCGCGCAGCAGCTCCGGCGAGTACGCCGTCCGGTAGTAGCCCTGCGCGCCGGCGTTCGCGAACACCCAGGACGCGCACGTGTTGCCGGGGAGCGAGACGGTCTGCGTCACGTTGCTGAGGACTTCGCAGGTCGGGCCCTGCTGACCCGCGATCTTCATGCAGACCGGAACCTGCCAGCGGACGCCGTCGCCGCCCGATTCGTTCGATGCAAGCAGGAATCGCTGCTGCTTGAGCGTCAACGTCAGGCGATTGCCGGCGCACGCGGCCGACACGTCGATGAGCGGGAACCCCGCTTGATTCACGAAGCTCGGCAGGATGCGCTCCACCGGCTTGCCGGACGTCGCCGACAAGGCCTTCGAGAAATCTTCAGACGTCGCGTTTCCATAGGCATGCGCCTGCACGTACGCGTTGACGCCTTTGCGAAATGTTTCGGCTCCGACGTAGTTCTCGACCATGCGCATGACCGAGGCGCCCTTCTCGTACGTGATCGCGTCGAACAGTTCCTCGATCTGATCGGGCGTCCGCGCGTCGACGTGAATCGGCCGCGTCGCGTTCAGCGAATCGACGTCGAGCGCCTTCTGATTCTCGAGCGCTTCGTCGACGGGGATGAGCCACTCGGGATGCGCCGCCGCCAGCGGCTTGTTGGCCATCCATGTGGCAAATCCTTCGTTGAGCCAGAGATCGTCCCACCACTGCATCGTGACCAGATCGCCGAACCACTGATGCGCCATCTCGTGCGCGAGAACCGACGCGATCGCCTTGCGCGTGGCCACCGACGCCGACTTCGAATCCGCCAGCAAGTCGGTCTCGCGATAGAAAATCGCCGCGGTGTTCTCCATCGCGCCGGCCGCGAAATCAGGCACGGCGACGACGTCGAGCTTGCCGAATGGATATTTGATGGAGTAGTAGGCGTTGTAGAACGTCAGGATTTGCTTCGCCGCATCGAGCGCGATGCCGGTCAGATCCTTCTTGTCGGGCGTCGCGCAGATTCGAATCGGCACGCCGTCGGCGGCGCCCTCCTGGCACTTGAAGTCGCCCACCGCAATCGCCACGAGGTACGACGACATCTTCGGCGACGTCGCGAACTTGATCGTGTGTTGCGTAATGGCAGGACCGGCGACGTCGGACAGCACCTTCCCGTTCGAGATCGCGGTGTCCCCGCGATCGATCGTCGTGGTCAGTGCGAACGTCGCCTTGAACGCCGGCTCGTCGAAGCAGGGGAACGCCCGGCGGGCGTCTGTCGACTCAAACTGCGTGACCGCGTACGTGCGTCCGTTCGCCTCGCTCACGTAAAAGCCGCGGAGCTGACGGTTCAGGACGCCCGCGAAGTGAAGCTGGATCTCCGACGTGCCCTTGGCGATCGGACGAGGTACCGTCAGCGTGACGGTCTGATTCGGTTCGTCGAAGGCGACGGCCGCTTGCTGCGCCGCAGCGCCGGTCCTGACCGTGACGTCGCGGATTTGCAGCTCGACGGCGTTCAACACCACGCGCGTCGTCGGCTCGGCGACGCGTACTTTAATCGTTTCGGTGCCCTCGAACCGCTCGTGTTTCAAGTCGACGACAAACGCCAGGTCGTAGTGGTCGGGGGTAACGGTGGTCGGAAGTCGTTGTGCGGCGGCGGGCAGCGCGGTCGACAACAAAAGGGCGACAAACGTCGCGAAACGGGTGGCCATGGCCCCAGTCTAGCTGAGGGTTGCGAGCGGAAGTCGAGTTCTGGCGAGCATTTAAGCTTGACGGCGAGGCCCCTGCGGCGGTAAAAAGGTGACCTTGTGATTGGTCAGTCGACCTGCATGTGTAGCTGCTGTTGTTGTTGCGGGCTCCTCTCGAGCCCCTGCGCCAATGGTCCAGCCGCATGCGCGTCATGATCATCACCTGATCTAACCAGCAGTCGACGAAGACCAAGGCCCGGGAGGCTCACAGCTTCCCGGGCCTTTTTGTTTTGGTGCCGATGTCCGAACTTTTGCCGCTGTTCCTCAACCTGACGGGACGAGACGTGCTGCTCGTCGGCGGCGGTCGTGTCGCCGAGGCGAAGCTGCGGCAGTTGCTCGCGGCGGGCGCGCGCGTTCGTGTCGTGGCGCCTGCGATCGCGGCCGGGATTCGGGCCGCGGCGGTCACGATCGCCGAGCGCGGCTTCGAGGCGTCGGATGTGGACGGCGCGTGGCTCGTGGTCGCGGCCGCGACGCCGGAGGTCAATCGCGCGGTCGCGCAGGCGGCAGAGGTGCGACGGGTGTTCGTCAACGCGGTCGATGACCCGGCCAACGCGTCGGCGTTTCTGAGCGGCGTCGTGCGGCGCGACGGGATCACGATCGCGATCTCGACGAGCGGCGGCGCGCCGGCGCTGACGTCGCTGCTTCGCGAAAGCCTCGACGCTGTTCTGCCGCGCGATCTTGCGGCATGGGTGCACACCGCGCGCGAGCAGCGCAGCGTCTGGCGTCGGGACGCGGTGCCGATGGAGCAGCGCAAGCCGCTCCTGCTGCGCGCGCTCAACCACCTCTATGGGGTCGTACCCGGACGCGCGGGACACGTCGCCGGAAATCTCGCGGCGATGGCCCCGCGTCCCGTGACCGAATGCGATCCGAACGTACCGTGGCTCAGTGGGCCGGAGGATTCGTGGTTATGAGAGGACATGTCTCGCTCGTTGGCGCCGGGCCCGGCGATCCCGGACTGCTGACGCGCAAAGCGATGGTGCGGCTGCGCGCGGCAGACCTGGTGCTCTACGACGCGCTCGTCGACGAGAGCGTGCTGCGCTACGCGCGCCGCGCTCAGAAATTTTTCGTGGGTAAGCGAGCCCGCCGCCATGCGATGACGCAAGAGGCGATTCACGCGCTGATGATTCGCGCCGCGCGCAAAGGCCGCCGCGTCGTGCGATTGAAGGGCGGCGACCCGTTCGTGTTCGGACGCGGCGGTGAAGAAGCGCTGGCGCTGCAGCGCGCGGGAGTGTCGTACGACGTCGTTCCCGGCGTGACCAGCGCTGTCGCCGCACCGGCGGCGGCGGGCATTCCGGTCACGCATCGCGGCGTATCCTCGGCATTCCTCGTCGTCTCCGCGCACGAAATGCAGGCGTTCGCCACGGCGATCGGTCAACTCGAGCCGAACGGCATCACCGTCGTCGCGCTGATGGGACTCGGTCGCTCGGCGTCGATTGCCAGCCTGCTCATCGATCGCGGATGGTCGCGGGGCACGCCGGCGGCCGTGATCGTCGACGGCACGCGCCCGGAACAACAAGTCTGGCGCGGCACGCTCGACGATCTCGCCGCCGATCGCGTCGACCTCGAATCGAGCGGCGCGGGAACGATCGTCATCGGCCAGGTGGTCGCAATCGGATTGGAAATCGCTGCCGCAGCGCAGCCCGTCGGCGCAGCCGAATCGGCGCCCGTTGCCGGCTTCAAGGCCTGTGCGACGTAAGGCGCTGGAGAACGTTTATGTCAATCGTTGATGATCCCAAAACCTTCGGGCGGACGCGGTTGTCGTTCGCCAGCGTCGCCGATATCGACGAGTTCGTCGCGACACTCGATCGGTTCGAGCGCGGCGAGCTGACGCCGGATCAATGGCGCGGGTTCCGTCTGGTGCGCGGCACCTACGGTCAGCGCCAGGCCGAGGACGCGCAGATGCTGCGCGTGAAGATTCCGCAGGGCGTCCTCACGTCGGAGCAGCTCGAGGCGCTCGCTGACGTCGGCGCGTCGTATTCGCGCGGCTTCGGCCACATCACCACGCGGCAGAACGTACAGTTCCATTTCGTCAAGCTGCACGACGTCGAGCACGCGATGCACCGGCTCGCCGCGGCGGGTTTGACGACGCGGGAAGCGTGCGGCAATTCGGTGCGTAACATCACCGCGTGCCAACTCGCCGGCGTCGCGGCAGACGAGCGCTTCGACGTCACGCCGTACGCCGAAGCGCTGACGCGCTATCTGCTGCGCCATCCGCTCAGCTCGACGCTGCCGCGCAAGTTCAAGATCGGCTTCGAAGGCTGCGCGACCGATCACGTCTACGTCGGCATCAACGACCTCGGCTTCCGTGCCGTGCTCGGCGCCGACGGCGCCCGCGGCTTCCGCGTGACCGCTGGCGGCGGGACGGCGATCATGGTGAAGTCCGCAGGCCTCCTTCACGAGTTCCTCCCCGCATCCGAGATCCTGCGTGTCGCGGAAGCGGTGCTTCGCGTCTTCCATCGCCTCGGCGACTACCAGCACAAGCAGCGCAACCGGCTGAAGTTCCTGATCAAGACGCTCGGCTGGACGCGTTGGCGCGAGGAATACGACCGCGAACTGACGGCGTGCCGCCTGCGCGGTCAGGTGCCGACGCTGGACATCGATCCGCCCGCCAGCGAATCGCGCCCCGACTGGGTGAAGGATTCGTCGCCATCGGTCGGGCACGTCGCGGCGCGCGTGTCGGCAGGACAGGTGAAAGGTCCGGGCATCACGCCGACCGTGGTGCCGATTTTCCATTCCGGCGACGAGGCCTACGCGCGGTGGCGATCCACGAACGTCAGGCCGCAGAAGCAGTTCGGGTACGTCATCGCGACGGCAACGGTTCCGCTCGGCGATCTGACGAGCGAACAGATGCGAGTGGTCGCCGAACTGTCGCGCGCCTACGGCGACGGCACGGTCCGCGTCACGATCGATCAGGATCTCGTGTTCCGGTGGGTGAACTCGTCCGACGCGCGGCAGTTCTACCGGCGCCTTGCTGCCGCAGGACTCGGCCTCGCCGACGCGGGCACGATCGCCGACGTCGCGAGCTGCCCCGGCGCGGAGAGCTGCCGACTCGCGGTCACGCAGTCGCGCGGTCTCGGCCGCCTCCTCGAGGATCATCTGCGCGCGAGGCCCGAACTGGTCGCGGCGGCCGACGGCGCGCGCATCAAGATCAGCGGCTGCCCGAACGGCTGCGGCCAGCATCACATCGCCACCATCGGCTTCCAGGGCAGCGTGCGCCGGCTGGGATCGCGGGCGGTGCCGCAGTACTTCGTGATGGTCGGCGGCGGCGCGACCGACACGGGCGCGGTGTTCGGCCGCCTCGCAGCGAAGATTCCGGTCCGCCGGATCCCGCAGGCCCTCGATCGCCTCATCGAGCTCTACGATCGCGAGAAGGACGAGGGCGAATCGGCGCAGGCGTTCTTCGGCCGCGTCGACCTGGAGCTGGTCAAGGCGCGGCTGGCGGATCTCGAGCGGCTCCTGCCCGGCGACGCCGTGCCGGCCGATTTCATCGACCTCGCCGAGGCGAACGAGTTCGCGCCCGAGATCATGGACGGCGAGTGCTCAGCTTGAATCAGCTTATGTGGATTTATCGATTTGACTTGGCGGGTGAGGGTCCGGTATAGTCCGCGGGACAACTGAATACGCGCTTCATCCAGAGTGGCTGAGGGACAGGCCCGGTGACGCCACGGCAACCACGCGACCGCCAGGTCGCGGCTCAGGTGCCAATTCCGACCTTCAGCGCCGGCCCCGATGGGGACTGCCGGCGTTCGAGAAGGAGAGATGAGGATACCGTTCGTGAGTCCTGCACGCTGTCGTATCGCAATCCTTGGTTTTGGCACCGTCGGTTCCGCCGTCGCCCGCCGCCTGACCGATCCGCATTCGCCCCACGCGCTCCAGCTCACCCACGTCGTCGATCGCCGCGCCGGCGAAAAATCGCGCACGCTGCCGGCCTCATCGCGGGTCAGGTGGACCACCGAGATCGATGAGGTGCTGACCGCCGACGTCGATGTCGTCGTCGAGACCGTCGGCGGCGTCGAGCCGGCGGCGAACTGGGTCCGCTCGGCGCTGGTCGCGGGGAAGTCGGTGGTCACGGCGAACAAGCAGGTCGTCGCGCGTCACGGCGCCGCGCTGCTCGCCCTCGCGGAGCGTCAGGGCCGCCAGCTTCGCTTCGAGGCCGCGGTCGGCGGCGCGATGCCGATCGTCCGCGCGGTCGGCGACGGCCTCGCCGGCGATCGCATCACCCGCATCGCCGCGATCCTGAATGGAACGACCAACGCGGTCCTCTCCCGGATGGAAGCGACCGGCTGCCCGCTCGACGATGCGGTCGCCGACGCGCGTGCCCGCGGATATGCGGAAGCGGATCCGACGCTCGATCTCGACGGCGCCGACGCGGCCGCGAAGCTGTCGGTCCTCTGCGCGCTGGCGTTCGGTCTGCGCGTCGATCCCGACGCCATCCCGACGCGCAGCACAGCGACGATCGTTCCCGCTGATTTCGATCGCGCTCGATTGACCGGCGGCACGATCCGACAGCTCGCGCACGCCGAGTTCGACTACACCGCGTCGACGCTCACCGCGTGGGTGGCGCCGGCAGTGGTGCCGCGCGGTTCGGTGTTCTCGCGGACGACGGGCGCGCAGAATGCCGCCGTCATCTCGGGCGAGTATTCCGGCGACATCACGATCGCGGGGGCGGGCGCCGGCGGCGACGCGACGGCGGTGGCGATTCTGAGCGATGTGCTGGCGATCGCCCGCGACCGCGCCGCGATTGTCCCGGCACCGGTTCTGACTTCAGACTTCACACTTCAAACTTCAGACTTTCGATTAGCGGAGGCCGTGTGAGCGCGCTCGTTGGACTTCAGTGTCATCTCTGCAAGACCGCGTTTCCCGCCGAGGCGTTGTACGTTTGCGATCGATGCCTCGGTCCCCTCGAACCCGTCTACGACTACAGCGCGATTCACCTGACGCGCGAACAGATCGAGCGGCGTCCGAAAAATCTCTGGCGCTACCGCGAGCTGCTGCCGATCGTCGATCGGCCGCGCACCGGCTTCAACTCCGGGTTCACGCCGCTGGTCCGCTGCGATCGCCTCGCCGATTACCTGGGGATATCGGAGCTCTACATCAAGGATGACTCGGTGAATCATCCGACGCTGTCCTACAAGGACCGCGTCGTGTCGGTCGCGGCGACGCGCGCCATCGAGCTCGGGTTCGAGGTGCTCGCGTGCGCCTCCACCGGCAATCTCGCCAACAGCGTCGCCGCCCACGCCGCGCGCCTCGGCGTCGAGTGCTGCGTCTTCATCCCGGACAACCTCGAGGCGGGCAAGCTCCTCGGGTCGGCGATTTTCAACCCCACGATTCTCGCCATCGCCGGCAACTACGACGACGTGAACCGGCTGTGCACGCAGGTGGCCGACCGCTACGGCTGGGGATTCGTCAACATCAACCTCCGCTCGTACTACGCGGAAGGTGCGAAAACCTACGGCTTCGAGATCGCCGAGCAGCTCGGATGGCGTTATCCGCGTCATCTCGTGGCGCCGGTGGCGGGCGGCACGCTCCTGCCCCGAATCGTTCGCGGCCTGCGCGAGCTTCGTGAAATCGGCCTCGTCGACGGCGATCTCCCGCGCGTCTATGCCGCACAGGCGGCGGGCTGCGCACCGGTCGTTCGCGCGCTGGAAGCGGGGATCGATCATCCCGAACCGGTGCGGCCGGACACGATTGCCAAGTCGATCGCCATCGGGAACCCAGCGGACGGATATCAGGTCGTGGAGACGATCAAAGCCACCGGCGGCGGCGGCGCCGCCGTCCCGGATGCGCAGATCATCGAAGCGATTCAGATCCTCGCGCAGACCGAAGGCATCTTCACCGAGCCCGCCGGCGGAACGACGCTGGCCGCCGCGATCGATCTCGTCAAGCGCGGCGTCATCCCGCGCGACGAGTCGATCGTCGTGTGCGTCACCGGTAATGGCTACAAGACGAGCGAGGTGGTGTCCGGCAAGCTCGTCGAGCCGGTCCGACTCACGCGCGCGTTCAAGGATTTCGAATCGTGGTGGGCTACCGCCGAACGCGCGAGCTCGTTGACACGATCGGCAGTTTGAACTCCATCCGCCGGCCGTCGCGGAGAACGATCACCGTCGCGGTCGATCCGATTCTCGCGTCGAGGACGAGACGATTGAAGTGCGACGGATCGGTCACTGCCTGTCCGTTGAACGAGACGACGACGTCGCCGGGCCTGAGCCCCGCGTCGTAAACCTCGGAGTCGCGCGTCATCTGCGCGATCAAGGCGCCGTTCGTATTCGGCGCGCCGAATTCCTGCGCCAGCTCCGGCGTCAGCTTCTCGACGCCAACGTAGCCGATCGATCCACGCCGGACCTCGCCGAACTTCATCAGGTCGTCGACGACTTTCTTCGCCAGGTTGCTCGGCACGGCGAAGCCGATGCCCTGGTAGCCGCCGCTCTCGCTGTAGATGCCGGTGTTGATGCCGACCAGCTCGCCGCGGCTGTTGATGAGCGCACCGCCGGAGTTGCCCGGATTGATCGCCGCGTCGGTCTGGATGAAGTCCTCGTACTGCGCGAAGCCGAGCTCGGCGCGGCCGGTGGCGCTGACGATGCCGGCGGTCACGGTTTGACTCAATTGGAACGGGCTGCCGATGGCGAGGACCCACTCACCGACCTTCAGTTGGCTCGAGTCGGCCCATGGAATCACCGGCAGTCCGCTGACGTCGATCTTCAACAACGCCAGATCGGTCGACTGATCGGTGCCGATGATCTTGCCGCGAATCTCCCGCTTGTCGGGAAGCGCGACGGTGACCTCGGTGCGGATGTTGCGTCCGCCGCTCTCGCCGATGACGTGGTTGTTGGTCACGACGTAGCCATCCGCCGCGATGATCACACCGGATCCGAGGCTCATCGACCGGCGATCCCGTGGCGCGCCGAAGACGTCGTCGTCGCCGAAGAAGTAGCGGAAGAACGGATCCGAGGAGTACGGCGACCGGCGGCCGCGGACGATCTGCAACGATGAGATGTTCGCGACGCCTTTGACGGCCTGGCCGGCGACGCGCGTGAAATCGGGTCCGCCGGTGGCCGTCGTTGCCACCGCTCCGGGCAGCCGCTGCGGCTCGCTGGCTGGCGGCGCCGGTTCAGAGGCGGCGCTGGCTGCGCGCGAATCGGCGGCGGTGCGCATCCGTCCAGTGACGACCAGCCCGGCAATGAAGCCGGCCACAACGAACACCAACGAGAGGATGAGGCGGCGGACCATCTGAGAAGCTTCTTACGAGACGTTGATTCGGCGGGCGCCTCGCTCGTTCGATTTGGGCATGGTCACGGTCAGGACGCCATCTTTCAGATCGGCCGTGACGTGTTCGACGTCGATCGGCTCCGGCAGCGCGAACGCGCGCTGGAACTGGCCGTGGCCGCGTTCCACGCGATGGAACTGCTCGCAGGGAATCTCGCGGCCCGGCCCGGCGAAGCGGGCGCCGCGAATGATGATCCGGCTGTCCTCTGCCTGAATCTCGATCTGATCGCGGGCGAGGCCGGGCAGCTCCGCGCTCAGCATGAACGCGTTCGGCGTCTCGTAGAGATCGACCGGCGGCGTCCAGCCGGGCGCATCGCTGCCGACGAGCTGACCGATCTGCTCGTGCAGCGCGAGCAGATCGCGAAGCGGATCCCATCTGGTGAACGCCACGGTTTTGCATCGTAGCACGATCGATTGCGGACGAGCCACATGTGCTACGATTCCAAGGTTATACAGTCATGGCTTCTTCAGTCCAAGCGACGCGACTCCGTAAAGGGATGCTGATCAAGCTCGGAAACGACCTGTTCCGCATCCTCGACCTCCACCACCTGACGCCGGGCAACAAGCGCGCGCACATTCAGGCGCGCATGCGCAACATCCGGACACAATCGCTGGCGGATCACAAGTTCCGCGCCGAAGAGGACGTCGAGCGCGCGATCCTCGACGAGCGCGAGATGCAGTACCTCTATAACGACGGCCACCACTTCTACTTCATGGATACGGCGACCTACGAGCAGATTCACATCTCCGCCGAAGCGCTCGGCGACTCGAAGGACTACCTGATTGCCGACTCGATCATTCGCGTCGAGTTCTACGACGTCGAGCCGGTCGGCATCGAGCTGCCGCCGACGGTCGATCTGGTGGTGAAGGAAACCGTGCCCGGCATCAAGGGCGCCACCGCGAGCGCGCAGGTCAAACCGGCGACGCTCGAAACCGGCCTCGTCATTCAAGTGCCGCCGTTCGTCAACGAAGGCGACAAGGTTCGAGTCAACACTGAAACCGGCGAATACCAGTCACGGGCCTGATCGCTGCCGTTGGTGAGTTGGAGAATTGGTGACTTGGTGAATTGATTCTGAATTCAGTCACCAATTCACGAACTCACCACATCAACAATGTCTCATCTATGGACGTAGTCCGCACCAAGCCGCAGCATGGCTGGATCGAGGTCATCACTGGCAGCATGTTCAGCGGCAAGAGCGAAGAGCTGATTCGCCGGCTGCGCCGCGCGCAGATCGCGAAGCAGAAGGTCCAGATCTTCAAGCCACTCGTCGACAACCGCTTCGGCGAGGATCACATCGTCTCGCACAGCGACATGCGGATCGCGTCGCAGTGCGTGAAGAGCTCCGAGGAGCTGGTGAAGCGCGTCGACGACGACACGGAAGTCGTCGGCATCGACGAAGGACAGTTCTTCGACGCCAACCTGCCGGCGGCCTGCAACACGCTCGCGAACCGCGGCAAGCGGGTGATCGTCGCCGGCCTGGATCAGGATTACCTCGGCCGTCCGTTCGAGCCGATGCCGCAGCTGCTCGCCATCGCCGAGTACATCACCAAGACGCTCGCCATCTGCGTCGTCTGCGGCGATCCGGCCAACCACACGCAGCGGCTCGTGGCGAGCAGCGATCGCGTGCTGGTCGGCGCCACAGGGATGTATGAGGCGCGGTGCCGACACTGCTTCGATCCGACGCTCGCCGCTGTCGAGAATGCCGAAAAGGTTTAATAGAATTAGTCCGTGAACGTGAGCGTTCAGCGGATTCTGACCGGGATTCTGCTGCTTCTCGGCACCGGCTTTCTCATCGCCAACGCCCGGCTCATCCTCAACTACGTCAGGTTTCTGAAGCGGAAACAGGGTGCATTGCTCATCTGGCCGAGCCCGAAGCCGCCTTACTACGGGATGGCTCTGGCGATCGGCGTGACGATGGGGCTGCTCGTGTTCTACAAGCTGGTCTACCTGCGGCAGCAGGCGTTCGGCGAAATCATGATGTTCGCCTATTACGCGTACCTCATGCCGCTGAACCGGCGCATCGGCCGCGGCTTCTACGAGGACGGCATCTGGGCCGACAACGCCTTCATCCCGTACCACGAGATCGGCGGCATCAGCTGGCGCGAAGGGGAGCACGAGGTGGCGCTCATCGTCATCTCACGATTGCGCAATCTTGCACGCCGTCTCATCGTGCCGGGCGACAAATACGGCGCGGCCCGGCGCCTCCTGCGTGACAAGATTGGCGAGCACGAGATCCACTTCACCGGGACCGGCCTGGATCTCGGCGCCCACGACGAGCGCGACGAGGCGTAACTGGAGGGCTATGGCCGCGAGAGCAACCTGGAAGGGCTTCCTCAAGATCAGCTTGGTGAACATTCCAATCAAGGTGTTCCCGGCGACCGAATCGAGCGGGACGATCTCGTTCAACCAGCTGCACGGCGAGTGTCAGACGCGCATCCAGCAGAAGCGCTGGTGCCCGCAGTGCAACCGCGAGGTGCCGAACTCGGAGATCGTCAAGGGCTACGAGTTCGAGAAAGGGCGCTACGTGGTCATGTCGGAGGAGGACTTCGACAAGGTGCGTCCCGAATCGACGCGCGTGATCGATCTGGTCCAGTTCGCCGACGAATCGTCGATCGATCCGATGTACGTCGACCGCACCTACTATCTCGCGCCCGACGGCGGCATGGCGGGCGATGCCTTCGCGGTGATGCGGGACGGCATGAAGGGGAAGGTCGGCGTCGGCAAGCTCGCACTCTACGGACGCGAGTACCTGGTCGCGGTGAAGCCGCACGGGCGCGGCATCGTGATGTACACGCTGCACCACGCCGCTGAAATCCGCAGCATCGATGCGGTCGAGGAATTGAGCGCCGTCGCCGAAAAAGTGAGGCCGGAAGAGATCAAGCTTGCGAAGCAGGTCATCGAGACGTTCGAAGGCCCGCTGAACCTCGCCGACTACAAGGACGAGTACCGCGAAGGCCTGCAGCGGATCATCGATGCAAAGATTGCCGGCGAGGAAATCGTCGCGCCCGCCACGGAAGCGCCGCCGCGCGTCGTCAACCTGATGGAGGCGCTGAAGAAGAGCCTCGACTCGGTCAGCGCGGCGAAGAAGAAGCCGGCGAAGGTCGCCGCCGCGAAAATGGCCGCGCCGGTCGCCAAGCGAAAACGCGCGTAGCCAAAGTCTGACGTTTGAAGACTGAGGTACTGGTTAGAACTTCGAACCGACCCAGGCAATCAAGCCGGGATCGCTCGCCATCGGATCGCCCAGCCACTGCGGCGGGATCAGCCACACGAACGCCAGGATCGCGATGACCCAGAGATCGTAGGGAAGGGTCGCGCGCTCGTCGGTCCAGAAAAACGCACGGTTGAAGAAGCCGGCGACCCCCGATCGCGTCGGCATCGGCAGATGGTTCAGCGCCAGATAGGTGTAGTAGATCCGGTTCGCGACCGCGAGGATCGACAGCACCAGAATCACCCAGAGCACGCCGGCCATGCGGTTGGTGGACGCGCCAATCATGAACAGCACGATGCGCTCGGGGCGCTCCATGAAGCCGACCTTGCACTTGTGGACCAGCGATTCGGCGCGCGCCCGCGCGTAGCTGGTCATGATCGAGAAAATCAGCGTCAGCACCGCGATCATCACGTAGTCGCCGCGCCCCAGCTTCGAGTAGAGAAAGATCAGGCCGGTGATGAGCGCGAGATCGGAAAAACGATCGAGCGTCGAATCCCAGAAGGCGCCGAACTCCGACACGGTGTTGGTCAGGTGCGCGACCTTGCCGTCGATGAAGTCGAAGATGTTGGCGACGAGCATGATCACGAACGCGAGCGTGAATTTGCCGAAGCCGAGCGCCCACGCCGCCGCCACGTTGATGATCACGCCGATCAACGTGAGGGTGTTGGGATGGATGTGCAGCTTGACGCACGCGTTGATGATCGCGCGCAGCGGAAACATGCAGATCGCACCGATGAGCCCGGTGACGCTCGGGCGCGGCCGCGGCGCCCGGCCGTTCACGGTCGTCACCGCCGCGCCGCTTACTGCGGGGCTTATAATGGAAGGTTCAGACACAGAACGAAGACGCGACATAGTAGCGTATGGCCATCCACGAACTCAAGGATCAGATTGCCCGGTTGCCTGAGCAGCCGGGAGTGTATCTGTACTTCAACGCGGACGGCGACACCATCTACGTGGGCAAGGCGCGCGCGCTGCGCGACCGCGTGCGCAACTATCTCGGCGGCTACGGCTCCGATGTGAAGCGCGACGCGCTGCTCGACGAAATTGCGCGGCTCGAGGTCATCGTCACCGACTCGGTCGTGGAAGCGCTCGCGCTCGAAAACAACCTGATCAAACAGCGCAGCCCGAAGTTCAACATCCTGCTGCGCGACGACAAGAACTATCCCTATCTGCAGCTGACGACGAACGAGGCGTTTCCGCGCGTGCTGGTCGCGCGCCGCGTCGAGCGCGACGGCAGCTTCTACGCCGGGCCGTTCCTGCCGGCGCATTTCGCGCGCAAGACGATGAGCCTCACGCACCGGCTCTTCGGCATCCGATCGTGCAACGAAGTGATCACCGGAAAGCGCGGCCGTCCCTGCCTCGAATACGACATCAAGCGCTGCATCGCGCCGTGCGTCGACACGATCTGCACCGCCGAGGACTATTCGCGCGCCGTCGGCATGACGCAGCTCTTTCTCGAGGGCAGGAACGACGAGCTCGTCAAAACGCTTCGCGGGCGCATGCTCGACGCCGCGGCGGGCGAGCGGTTCGAGGAAGCGGCGCAGATGCGCGATGCGATGCGCACCGTCCAGACACTGCACGATCGCCAGCAGAAGATGGCGACGGCGGAGCTCGGCCACCGTGACGTGTTCGGCCTGAAGCTCGGTCCCGCCGGCGTCGCGCTGCAGGTCTTCCAGGTCCGCCGCGGCCGCGTCGTCGAACGGGTCGAGCTCGGAACCGAGGACGCGATCGTCGGATCGCGCGAGGGAGAGGTGCTCGCGGCCGCGATACAGCAGTTCTACGAGCTGCGCGGCGCGCCGCCGGAAATTCACGTGACCGCGGAACCGGACGAGCGCGAGGCGCTCGAAGCGTGGCTGACCGAACGCGCCGGCCGTCGCGTCCGGATTCTCGTGCCGCAGCGCGGTGAGAAGCGCGGCTTCGTCGATTTGGCCAACCGTAACGCGTCGCTCGCGTACCAGACGCGATTCAATCAGACCAGAGCCGCGCAGTACGACGCGCTCGAAACACTGCAGCACGTGCTCGCGCTGCCGACGCTGCCGCGCCGGATTGAATGCTTCGACATCTCGACCATTCAGGGCAGCGAGACGGTGGCATCGATGGTGGTCTGCGAAGACGGCCGGATGAAGCGCGCCGAGTATCGAAAGTTCCGCATCCGGTGGGACAGCGCGCCGCGGTCGGGACTCGGGACTCGGGATTTGGGATTCGATCGCGGGGATTCGGGACAACGCGAATCCCGAATCCCAAACCCCGAATCCCGACAGCAGGACGATTTCCAAGCGATGCACGAAGTCGTGCTGCGACGGTATCGGAAGCTGCTCGAGCTGGGCGGTCCGTTCCCGGATCTCGTGTTGATCGACGGCGGCAAAGGGCAATTGACCGCGGCCTATACCGCCCTCGAAGAACTTGGCCTTGCGAACCTCGTCGCGGTCGGCATCGCCAAAAAAGAGGAGCTGCTCTACACGCGCGACCGCGAGGATCCCATCGCGCTCGCGGCGAACGATCCGGCACTCCTGCTCGTGGAACGGGTCCGCGACGAAGCGCACCGCTTCGCGGTGACGTTCCATCGGCGTGCGCGGACGATGCGCGATCTGAAGTCCGAGCTCGATCACATCCCCGGCATCGGACCGCGGCGTCGCAAGACCTTGCTCACGACGTTCGGGAGCCTGGCCGGCGTCCGACGCGCGACGCGTGAAGAGCTGGCGGCCGTGGTCGGCGCCAAGACGGCTGACGCCGTTCTTGCGTTTTTCGCGAGTCGGCCGTAACCTGAAATCCCTCTGTGAGTAACATCGCCGACATTTTCTTTTCGTTCATCGTCCTGCTGTTCTCGCTCACCATCCACGAGATGGCGCACGCGTGGACGGCCGATCGACTCGGCGATCCGACCGCGCGCCTGCTCGGGCGGATCTCGCTGAATCCGCTCGTGCACGCCGATCCCATCGGGACGATTCTCTTTCCGTTGATTGCGTTGGTCACCGGCGCGCCGCTCATCGGCTGGGCGAAGCCGGTGCCGGTGAATCTGCGACAGCTGCGACACGGGCGCCGCGACTATGTCCTGGTCGCCGCCGCGGGGCCGGCCAGCAATCTCCTCATCGCGATCGCCGCAGCGTCGCTGCTCGCCGTGCTGCCGATTACGCCGCATACGCTCGGCGAGCCGAACGTCTCGGTGCCGCTCGCGGAGATTCTCAGTCAGGCGATGCGGCTCAACGTCCTGCTCGCCGTGTTCAACATGATTCCGATTCCACCGCTCGACGGCG